>JBAVML010000133.1:0-6987 GCA_049690035.1 Chthoniobacteraceae bacterium | reverse complement strand
CGGCAAGGTCGTCTTCGATGTCGAAGAGCGGCTGCGCTGGGAAATCCGGAACAACAACTTCGACTTCAACGACAGCGTCAATGCGCTGACGGACGACAACTGGTTTCTCCAGCGGTTTCGAATCGGTCTGCTGCTGAAGCCAACTCCTTGGCTGAAGATTTACGCTCAGGGGCAGGATTCACGGGAGATCAACTCGGATCGTCCCGACTTTCCCGGCCTGCTCGGCGCTGAAGGCGATGACGCGTTTGACCTGCGGCAAGGATATGTCGAGATCGGCGACGCGAAGCAGTTTCCGCTGACGCTGAAAATCGGCCGTCAGATTCTGAGCTATGGCGACGAGCGGCTGATCGGCCCGTTCGATTGGAACAATATTGGTCGCACGTTCGACGCGGTGAAATTGCGCTGGGAAGAGAAAGCGTGGTCGCTCGATGCTTTTGCATCGACGGTCGTCGTGCCGGAACGAGGGAGCTACAATCAGAGCGATTTTGCGAATGGCAACGAGACTGATCGCGGTCAGATCTTCAGCGGCCTCTATTTCAGCACCACCGCGCTCGGGCCACAGACGACCGATCTCTACGTGCTGCACTTGCACGAAGACTCGAATCCGAAATTCAACGCGAGCGCGCTCGGCGATACGAATTTCTTCACAATCGGCACGCGGTTCAAATCGAAGCCCGGCGCGTTTGCTAAACACGATGTCGAGGGCTTCAGCAAAGACGGCAAGACCGTCGTGGACGCGAAGCCACCACGCTCAGTGGGCTTCGACTACGAAGGCGAGTTTGTCTTCCAGACCGGCGAAGTGCGCGGCCTCGACCTGACGGCGTTCGCGGTGCATGCGGGCGCTGGCTACACGTTCGACACTTCGTGGCTGCCGCGAGTTGGGCTCGCTTACAACTTCGGCACCGGAGACGACAATCCCAACGACAAAAATATCCAGACGTTCCAAAATCTTTTCCCCACGAATCACAAGTTCTACGGCCAGATGGATGTCTTCTCCTGGCAGAATATGCATGACTTGGAGGTCAGCGTGAAAGCGCAGCCCATCAAAGCTGTGACGATGAAGGCGGAGTATCACGCCTTCTGGCTCGCGACGACCGAGGATGCCTGGTATCGCCCGAATGGAGTGACGCGGGTGCGGCCACTCAACGCTGCGGCTCGCAACGCAGGGAACTACGCGGGTTCCGAAGTCGATCTCACCGTGACCTGGAACGCCTGCAAACATCTGCAGATTGAAGGTGGCTACAGTCACTTTTTTGCCGGCGATTACCTCGCTGATACCGGTCCGGCCGATGACGCCGACTTTGGCTACGTGCAGGCAAAAATCAGTTTCTAACTTCTTGGTTGGGACTACCGACCCGCTGCGCATCTCCCGGGCGCAGCGGGTTCGGTTTCCCCAAACGCTTCTTTCCCTATGACGCCGATTCCGTTCATTCCAGAAAACGCTCCTTTCACCGCCGAGCAACGTCTGTGGTTGAACGGCTGGCTGGCGGGCGTGCTCTCCAATGCAGCTTCTGGCGAGCCAAAGGTGATAGCAGCTCCGAGCGCTCCTAAAGTTCCGCTTGTGGTGCTTTACGGTTCGCAAACGGGAACAGCGGAGGGACTGGCTAAGAAAGCGGCGCGCGCGGCGGAGGCGCGCGGTTTTGCCCCGAAGCTACTCCCGATGGAAAAGCACTCCGACGTGGAGTTGGCCAAGCAGGAGCATCTGCTCGTAATCACTAGCACCTACGGCGACGGTGAGCCGCCGGACAATGCGCTGAGTTTCTGGAACTGGCTGAGCAGCAATACCGCGCCGCGACTGGAAAGGACCCGTTATTCCGTGCTCGCGTTGGGCGATACCAACTACGCGCAGTTCTGCGAATTCGGGAAAAAGTGCGATGAGCGTTTCGCGCAGCTCGGGGCGCAGCGGGTGCATCCGCGTGCGGAGTGCGACGTGGATTATGAGACCCCGGCGGCGGCGTGGACGGAGGCGGTCTTTCACGCACTGCAACCGACAGCGGCACCGGCGGCGGCGAGCAGCGCAGCGGCGGAAGTCGTTGCGGCGTTGGGCTGGTCGAAGGCGAATCCGTTTCCCGCGCGGCTGAAGACGAACTGCGTGCTGACGCATCCGGGTTCGGGCAAGGAGGTGCGGCATTTCGAGATCGCGCTGGAGGGTTCCGACATCACTTACGAAGTGGGAGACGCGCTTGGCGTGATGCCGGCGAATTGCTCCGGGGTCGTTGCTGACCTGCTCGCGGTCTTGGGCTGCGACGGCGAGGAAGCGGTGAAGACGCCTGCGGGCACGGAGGCCCCACTGCGGCTCGCGCTTCTCCAGCACTATGACGTGGCGAAGGTTTCGCCAGATTTGCTGAAAGCGGTCGCGGCGCGGCAGCCGTCGGGCGAAGTGGTGGCGCTACTCGAACCGGCGCGGGCGGATGAACTCAAGAAATGGCTGTGGGGTCGCGAGGTCATCGATGTCGTGGCGGGGCTACCGGGACGATTTACGGCGGCGGAGTTCATCGGCCTGCTGAAGAAGTTGCAGCCGCGGCTTTACTCGATTTCTTCTAGTTTCAAGGCGCATCCGGGCGAAGTGCATCTCACGGTCGGTGCGGTGCGTTACACCACGCACGGACGGGAGCGCAAAGGCGTGTGCTCGACCTTTCTCGCGGATCGCTGCGCCGAAGACACGCCGCTGCCGGTGTGGGTGCAGCCGTCGCATGGATTCAAGGTTCCGACCGACCTGACGCGGGACATCATCATGGTCGGACCGGGGACGGGCATTGCGCCGTTCCGCGCATTTCTGGAAGAGCGGGAGATCACCGGGGCGACGGGGCGCAACTGGTTGTTCTTCGGCGATCAATGCCGAGCTTTCGACTACCTATACGAAGAGACGCTGGAAACTTGGCGCTCGAGTGGTCATCTGGCGCGGCTCGACCTCGCCTTCTCCCGCGATCAAGCCGAGAAAGTTTACGTCCAGCACCGGATGATCGATGCGGCAGCGGATTTATGGAGTTGGTTGGAAGGTGGCGCGCACTTCTACGTCTGCGGTGATGCGAGCCGCATGGCGAAGGACGTGGATGCTGCGCTTCATACGGTCGCCATGAATGCTGGTGGGTTGAGCGCCGACGCGGCGAAGATCTACGTGGACCAGCTGAAATCCGCCAAACGCTACCAACGCGACGTTTACTGAATATGAGCTCTGCAACCCTTCCGATCACCGCGGTCGCCGGCGCTCCGCTGAGCGATGAGCAGACGCAATATCTCACCGGATTTTTTGCCGGAGCAGCGGCGCGCGGACTTCGATTTGGAGATGTCGAAGCTGGGCCTGTGGTGGATAAGAAAATCGATCTCGACGACCTCATTTTTGAAGAGCGCGTGAAGCGTGAACTGCACCCGCTCGACGCCTATCAACAACTCCTCGACAACGCGACGACGAACAAGGCACCGGACAAGGAAGAGACCTTTCGTTTCAAATGGAACGGTCTGTTTTTCCTCACGCCGAACAAGGAAGCGTTCATGGCGCGACTGCGCATTCCCGGCGGAGTGATGAAGACATATCAACTGCGCGAACTGGCGGCTGTGGCGAAGGAGCTGACGACGGGATATGTGCAAATCACGACACGCGCGAACTTTCAGATTCGCCTCATCGAGCCGAAGGATGCACCCGAAGTATTGCGGCGGATTCAAGCAGTGGGAATGCACACGCGCGGCGCGGGCGCGGACAACATTCGCAACCTCACGGTGCATCCCACGTCGGGACTCGATCCGAACGAGCTGATCGACGTGCTGCCCTATTGCCAGGAGCTAGCGCAGATCATCATCAATGACCGCGCGTTCTACGACATGCCGCGCAAGTTCAACATCGCCTACGACGGCGGCGGCACGATCGGCTCGGTCGAGGATACAAATGACATTGGGGTGAAGGCGGTGAAGGTGGGCGACGAAGTGTTCTTCCGCGTTGCGCTCGGCGGCGCCACGGGCCACAAGTCTTTCGCCCGCGACCTCGGGGTGATCGTGAAGCCGGCGGAGGTAAACAAAGTCATCGCCGCGCTAGTCCGCGTCTTCATTGCGAATGGCAATCGAGGTGACCGTAAGAAGGCGCGGCTCAAGCATTTGCTGGAGAAGTGGACACTGGATCAATACCTCGCCGAGACGGAGAAGGTGCTCGGCTATGAGCTGACGCGCTCGCTGTTCGATGCCGCGCAGAACGTATATCCCAGCCAGGCGATAGCGCATTCGCACGTCGGCGTCTTCCCGCAGAAGCAGAAGGGGCTGAACTACGTCGGCGTAGGGGTGCCGGTGGGACAGATCACGACGAAGCAGATGATCCGCCTCGCGGAGATCGCGGATCTTTACGGCTCAGGGGAAGTGCGGCTCACAGTGTGGCAGAATTTCATTATCCCGAACGTGCCGGACGCCTTTGTCGAGACGGTGAAAAAGACGGTGCGCAAGATGGGCTTCACCACCGAACAGTCGAACCTGCGCAGCGGCTTCATCGCTTGCACGGGGAACAGCTACTGCAAATTCGCTCAGGCCCGCACGAAGCAGCACGCACTCGATCTGATGGACTATCTGGACAAGCGCGTTCAGCTCGAGCAGCCGGTGAATGTGCATGTCACCGGCTGCCCGAATTCCTGCGCGCAGCACTACATGGGCGACATCGGCCTGCTCGGGACGAAGGTGAAGCGCGCGGGCGAAACGGTGGACGGTTACCACGTATTCCTCGGCGGTGGCTTCGGGAAAAATCAGGCGGTCGGAAGACAGGTCTTTAACGCAATCCCGTACGACGAACTGCCGCCGCTGATGGAGAAGGTGTTGCGCGGTTATCTGCGGCATCGCAGCGAGGGCGAGACCTTTCAGCAGTTCTCCACGCGGCACGACCTGAACAAGCTGCAGGCGATCTTTTCCAACGAGGAATGACGGCTCTCGCATCCGAGTCGCGGACGCTGATCGATGAACTTATCGCCGAGCAGCAGCGGCTTACGCCGGTGGAGCGTTTCGCCGAGCGGCACGAACGTGGAGCGGTGCCGGCGCAGGAGCGTTATTATCGCTCGCTCATCCCTGAGGTCCGGCCGGGAGCGGGCGAACAGTATGCGTTCGCGGTGGATCTCGATGTCTGTACGGGGTGTAAGGCGTGTGTGTCGGCGTGCCATTCGCTGAATGGGTTGGAGGAGGACGAGATTTGGCGGAACGTCGGGCTGGTTCACGGCACGGTGGCGGGCGAGTCCTATCAGCAGACGATCACCACGGCGTGCCATCACTGCGTGGAGCCGGGCTGCCTCGAAGGGTGTCCGGTGATGGCTTACGAGAAGGACGAGGAAACGGGCATCGTGCGGCATCTCGATGACCAGTGTATCGGCTGCCAGTATTGCGTGCTGAAGTGTCCTTACGACGTGCCGAAGTATTCCAAGCGGCTCGGTATCGTGCGGAAGTGTGACATGTGCATCGGGCGGCTGGCGGTAGGCGAAGCCCCGGCGTGTGTGCAGGCGTGTCCGCATGAAGCGATTGAGATCAAGATCGTGGATCGTGAGATGGTGCAGGCGGCGGCGGCGCCTGGAACTGAGATGGTGCCGGGTGCTTTTGACTCAAGCTACACAAAGCCGACGACCACGTATCGCTCGGCTCGCGCCTTTCCCCAGAATGCGCGGCCTGCGGATACCGATCGACGTCGCTTGGAACATGCACACTGGCCACTGATCGTAATGTTGGTGCTCAGCCAACTGGCGGTGGGAGCGTTTGCGGCGGCGGGGCTTTCGGGGCGGAAGGACTTGATTCTGCTCGGCTGGGTGTCGCTGCATGCGGGCTTGGTCGCGTCGGTATTCCATCTTGGCCGACCGCTCGGCGCGTGGAGGTTTTTCCTGGGATTGCGGACTTCGTGGATGAGCCGGGAGATTCTTGCGTTCAGCATTCTCGCGGCTCTGGCGACGGGTGCGGTGGCGGCGGTTTTCGTACCGTGGATTCCCGGGCCGCCACTGCTGCTCGTGGCGGTCGTGGGAATCGGGGCGGTGTTCACTTCGGCGATGATCTATGTGGACACACGGCGGCCGGTGTGGCGGGTGGAGCGGACGTTCCCGAGCTTCTTTGGCAGCGTGCTGCTGCTGGGGCTTGCAGCGATGGTGCATCCTCTGGTGCTGGCTGTGGCCACGGTCGCAGTGACAGTGGAGCGCTACTACTTTTTTACTCGCGGGACGGCGCCCCGCATGCCCGGAGGTGTCTCTTGAATCCACTGACCGACTCCATCGGCTCGCTGATCCGCCAACGGGAAGGTCCGCTGACCGACGAACTCGTTCGCGAGCCGGGTCGCTTCGGTCTTGGGCAAGTGCCGGAGCGACTGGCGCCGGATGCGACCACGACGATGGTCTGTGGTTTTTGCTCCACGGGTTGCGGACTAAAAATCCATCTCAAGGATGGCCAGGCAGTGAATCTTTCGCCGGAGACTGACTATCCGGTGAATCTCGGCATGGCTTGCCCCAAGGGATGGGAGGCGCTAACACCACTCTCCGCGCCGGATCGCGCCACCACCCCGCTGCTGCGCGACGAGGCGACTGGCAAGCTAGAGCCGGTCGATTGGGAGCGGGCACTGACAATCTTTTGTGAGCGTCTCCGTTACATCCAAAAGCAGCATGGAGCGGACTCGTGCGCCTTCCTCTCCAGTGGACAAATCGCGACAGAAGAGATGGCGCTGCTCGGGACGCTCTGGAAGTTCGGCATGGGATTCGTCCACTGCGACTCGAATACCCGCCAATGCATGGCCACGGCGCATACGGCTTACAAAGAGTCCTTTGGCTTCGACGCACCGCCATTCACCTACGCGGACTTCGAAGAAAGTGACGTTTTGGTTTTTGTAGGAGCGAATCCCTGTATCGCGCATCCCATCATGTGGCAGCGGGTGATGCGCAACCCACACTCGCCGAAGATAATCGTTGTCGATCCCCGTCGCACCGAGACGGCGATGGCCGCAACGCAGCATTATGCGATCAAGCCGAAAAGCGATCTGGTGCTGCTCTATGG
>JBAVML010000132.1:0-32626 GCA_049690035.1 Chthoniobacteraceae bacterium | reverse complement strand
GGGAATCAGGGGATGCCGCTTCGAGATAGAATACGCGCAGATCGATCTCGGGCCGTTCCGCCAGTGCGCGAAAAAGGTCGCGCTGGTAGGGAGAGGGGACGACGGAGATGAACGCTGCCGCTTTCCTCATGCGCGGCGCAGCGGCTGCGGCGGGATGTGTGGGCGCTGCGGCGCGCGATGCGCCGCGGTGCGGTTGAGGAGCTTGCGGGCCTGACGAATGAGGATTTGCACGACGATCGTGGTGGCGCCGATGGCGGCCAAGGTGGGTAGCATGGCCGTGGTGAAAACGAAAAGGCTGCGCATGCTGATCGCTGCGGCAAAAAATCCCGAGGCGTAGACGAGGTGTCCGATCTCGGAATTGCGCGAGGATAGGAGCCCGCCCCACCATCCGGTAAACCCGCCGAGAAGGAGCGCGATGATAAAGACGCTGACCGATCCGCCAGCCATGTAAGCTTCGCCGGCGAAGCTCGCCGAGATCGTGAGGCCATCGACATTCAACGCATCCTCGATCGACATGGAGAGTCCACTCGGTTTGTCGGGCCAGATGGCGCGTGGGATCGGCCGGATGATTGCTTGATAAGGAATCTCGAGGCCGAGGTAGGCGTGGGTCCGCGGGAAGAATTCCGCCAGCTTGCAGATCGAGAAGAGATTGTAGTCCACGTAGAGCGTCTTCTTTACCCCCGCCTCCGACGGCGGCGGTGTCCATTTCCCGTCGAGGTAGTTCTTAAAGCCGGCGTCCCGGAACTGGAGCATGAAGAACGTGGCGAAGCACATCAGGGCCGCGCTGACGATGACCATGGCGGCCAGTTCGCGATTGCGATTCGGCGGGAGCGCGAGCGAGTAGCCCATCAGGAACGTGACGAGGAACGTGGCAAAGATATTCCGGGTGCCGCCCGCGAAACCATAGAAGAGCGTCAGCGCGAAGACGACGATGATGAGGAAGAGCTGAATGACCGGATAGCGATGGCGGCGGGCGAGAATGATTCCGGCGAGCGGCGGGATCAGATGAATGAGCATATTCAGCTCGTAGAGCAGAGCCTGCCAGTTCCCGAGGCGATCGCGGCCCCACGGCTGGGTGAAGCGCGGGGCCATGAACCAGTTGATCATTGCCATCACGTCGAAATGAACCGCCATCAGCATGTTGCTGTAGCCGACGAAGAAGCTGAACCAGAAGATTGCGAGCATCCACGCGCGCGGAATTTCATGGGTGAGTGTCGCGCGGAAGGGCTGGCGTTTTGGGACAAAGAGGTGTCGGCCGATGAGCAGGCCCGCGAAGCCAATCAGGCAGATGATCACGCCGTCGTGCGCCGAATCGCGGCTGAGGATTCGGTCGAAGTTTTCCTGCGGAAACAGAAACTCGAAAAGGGTCAGGAAATAATAGGCGAAGATCGCCAGGAGATCTGCGCGCTGGAGATTGCGAACCCCGCGGCGGAGGTCGAACGAAACACTGACCGCCAACCCGATCGCCGTGCAAACCGCGGCATAGCGCGCGATGTCCGAGGGTCGAAGACCGTTGAGGGTGACGGCGGCAAAGAAAAGAATGGCGATCGCGAAGAAGGTTCCTTTCGGATGTGCGGCGACCGGTCCATCCGGGTTGATTTCGCTCTTGATCGTGGCGGGCTCGGGCCTCCGCGCAGGCGGGGGGCCAGAGCGCGGCCGGGCAGGTCGAGGAAAAAAGTTCATGTCTTTCGAAACGAGCAGGACGGCTGGCGATCGGCTCGGCAGCAGGCCAATCGGAAGGTCTCACCGCCCGTGTCTCGCGCGGTATTTAGCGAGCTTCGTGCCAGTTTGCCCAGCCGCAAGACCGGAACCCTGCCGGGCGTGGTTCCTGCACAGGGAATGCCTGCTGCGTGCAAGTGCGCAAACACCTTGGAAGGCATCCATTCACCCGATAGATCAGGATCCATGAACTCCTCCGCCGCTCCCGCCCTGGTCACGGTGACCTTTGTGGCCTGGCAGCGCCGGGATGCACTGCGGCTCGGGATCGAGAGCTGTCTGAAGCAGGACTATCCGCGGATTGAGATCATCGTGATCGACAATTCTCCCACGGATGAGATTCACCGCTGGCTGCTCGAGGCGTATCCGCAGGTGCGATCGGTCAAGACGGCGCGGCCAATCCCGCTGCCGGCGGCGCGCAATCTTTCGGTGGCCACGGCGGCGGGTGAGTTCGTTTTTTTTCACGATGACGACAGTCGCTTCGCTACCGCGCAGGATGTTAGCCGGGCGGTGGGCTATATCACGGCGCATCCGAAAGTGGCGTGCCTCGCCTTTCGCGTCGGCGATGGAAAAGACGATTGGAACCCGCAATTCGACGGTGCAGTGGCGGCGCCGACCTACACGTTCATCGCGTGCGCAGTGATGTTTCGTCGCACCGACTTCCGCGATGCCGGCTGGTATTTTGAGGACTTCTGGCTCTACGGCGAAGAGCGCGTGATGGCGCTGGGCTTCTTTGGGCTCGGCAAAGAGATCCACTTTCTTCCCGAGGTTTCGATCATTCACATTCCGGAAGCGGCCGGTCGCGTGAAGGACAACGCGGCGCGTTACTGGCTGGCAGAGGTGGTGATGACGCCCGGCAGCGCGCTGCTTAGGTTTCCTTTTCCCATGGTCCTCTGGCTCTGGCCGGCAATGCTCGCTTATTACACGTTGCTCACCGCGATCGTGCGGCGGCGCCCGTGGCTGGCGATTCAGGCGGTGTGTCTTAGCTTGAGCTATGTGCCGACGTTTTTGCGGCGGCGTGCCGCGCTGCCGAGAGAGGAATTCGAGCGCTGGCGGCGGGTGCGTGGTCAGTATCAGCGCGAATACCTTCAGCGCACCGGGCGCTGGCGTTGGTATCACGATCTATTTCCTGCCGCTGGTTAGACAACCTCCGTTCATCTCGTGCTCCGCTCGCTCTTCCTTGCCGTATTTGCTGGATTGTTTTTCTCTGCCTGTGAGAGCCCGTCTTATGTCTATCGCTACGTCCCGGGCCGTACGGCGACCCTCCAGGGTGGCTACGCCGTCGCGCCGCCAGCGGCACCGGAACGGGTGAAGCTCGCCATCGCGGCAGGAAATCGGATCGCCGGCGCACCCTACCGGCGCGGCGGTGGGCACGCTGCCGGTGACGATGGTTCCTTTGACTGCTCCGGCGCCACTTCCTACGTGCTCCGCGCGGCGGGATTGATGGAGGACTGCATGCCATCGGGCGCCTTTCGAAGCTACGGAGCCGCCGGGCGTGGCGAGTGGATCGATATCTACGCGCGCAACGGCCACGTCTTCCTTGCCGTCGCCGGGCTGCGGTTCGACACCGGCTGGCATGGTGAGGAGGAAGGACCAAGGTGGACCACTCGCAGTCGTCCGGCGAGCGGCGCGGTCATCCGTCACCCATCCGGACTCTGATCGGTCGCGGTGAGTTCAGCCGCATCCACGCAAAGCAAAACGCCCCGGCGTAAACCGGGGCGTTCTGAAATGCTTAACTGAGGAAGCTCGGAAGCTTAGTAGCGCTTGGAGTAGCCACCA
The DNA here is from genome assembly GCA_049690035.1 of Chthoniobacteraceae bacterium. Classification (GTDB taxonomy): domain Bacteria; phylum Verrucomicrobiota; class Verrucomicrobiia; order Chthoniobacterales; family Chthoniobacteraceae; genus Chthoniobacter. The sequence continues at coordinate 29,131 of JBAVML010000132.1, read as the reverse complement.
CCGCCGCCGCCGCCACCACCACCGCCACGGCGTTCGCCGCCGCCGCCGCCACCGCCACGATAACCACCGCCGCCGCCGCCGCCGCCACCCGAGCGCTCTTCACGAGGACGGGCTTCGTTGACGGTGAGAGGGCGGCCCTGCACGGACTTGCCGTGGAAGAGGCTGATCGCCTTCTGGGCTTCTTCAGGAGTGGACATGGTGACGAAGGCAAACCCGCGGGACTTGCCCGTGAATTTGTCCTGCATCAGCGCGGCTTCATTGACCGTGCCTGCCTCGGCAAAGAGGTCCTGGAGGTCGATCTCGGTGGTGTCGAAGGAAAGATTCCCGACGTAGAGTTTATTGGACATAACTAACTGTTTCTTGATGCAAGTGCGGATCTTCTGTGGCTGTTCCCGGTTTTCGGATTTCAAATCGCCACTGCATTTTCCCGCGGAGAGCCGCGCTACGAAACAACTAGCAATCTACCAACACCGAAGTGCTCTGAACTTGTGAGCCGCAGTAGAACACTCTGCGGACGTGACAGCAAGCGGTATTTTCCCTGGCCGCGACTCAGGCTTTACCCGAGGCGGTAAACGATGCGCGCCTTGTTCAGGTCGTAGGGCGACATCTCGAGCTTCACGCGGTCGCCGGTCGTGAGGCGAATGAAGCGCTTGCGCATGCGCCCGGAGATGTGGGCGAGCACGAGATGTTTATTGCCGAGCTCGACGCGGAACATGGTTCCGGCGAGGACGGAGACGATCTTACCTTCAGTTTCGATGACTTCTTCCACTGGCATAATGAGACGACTGCAAACCGTGAGGACCGGCTAATGGGGGAGAGAAGATGGGTTGACTCTCCCGGGGTTGAATTGCTTCGACGAAGCGCTTCGAGCCGGCGTCGGGCCGGACGAAGGGAGCGCGACCGTCGTCGTTCCCGCCGTGAATGCAAGCGGTATCTTGCCCCTCGCACGATCGTAACGAGGAAGCCGCCTCTCAGCGCTCCACGCCGGCCGCGAAGACGAACCACTCGGGATTGAAACCCGCGAGTGGTTCCTTGAGTTTCTCGATTTCCTCCGCCGGTCCGTGGATCTCCAGCCGCGCGAGATCCGTGATCGTGAGCATTTCCTTCAGCAATGCATCGACATTGCGGAGATGCCCGAGCGCGCCTTCTGCGCCGCGATAGGCCTCGCGGCAAAAGACCAGGTCGCCATTGATCGTGAACTCGTAGTAGAGGCACGCCGGTTCGCTCTTCGTCGTGGCCACGAATCGGGGCAGGAGTGCTTTTGCCGCTTCGAGTTTGCCGGGGTGGATCTTGAAGTACGGATGAATGCTGACGGCGGGCTGGCTCATGGGTGAAAGTATTTAATGTTTCGTCTCGCCGCCACCAGCCGGATTCGCGGCGGAGCGATCGCCGTCGCTCAACCGGCGTTTGTACATCTCGATGGCGAGAGCGTACGATTGCTGCGCGAGCACGGGGTTATAGCGCGGGCCTTCGTCGCGAATGAAAGCGTGAGCGCCATTCACCTCGTGCCACTGGTAAGTCACACCAGCCGCCTCCATCGTATCGTGAATGAGCCGCCTTCCTTCAAACGGCACGTGCGGATCCTGCCGTCCCCAGATCATCAGCAGCTCGCCGCGCAGCTCGGGAATGCGGTCGAGCGTGTTGTCGTTCATGCCCGCGCCGACTCCGCGCTTGTGGATGTCGGTGGCGTAAAAGCAGGTCGTTGCCAGCACCTCGGGATTCATCGCCGCGCGGAAGGCGAGATGGCCGCCGATGCAGATGCCCATCACACCGAGTTTGCCGGTGCTCGCGGGATGTCCGGCGAGATACTTCAACACCGCTCGCGCGTCGGCATCGTAGGCGTCGAGCGGCTTCGTTGTCTTCAACGAATTGCCGCGATCTGCGCCCGCGCCGTCGTAGGCCAGAGCCGTTCCAGCGGTTTCGTATTCGTGGTAAATCTCCGGCACCGCGACGATGAAGCCATTCCCCGCAAGGAGCGCCGCCGTCCGTCGAATCGGACCCGTCACCTGAAAGATCTCCGAGTAAAGGAGGATGCCTGGATATTTCCCCGGCGCCGTCGGGCGGAATACAAACGTGCGCATCGGGCCGCTCGGTGTATCGAGATCGACGAATTCGTGATCGGTGATGGTCATGCGCAGCGGTGATAGCTGCCGCGCATTCGGCCGGCAAGCGGTGGTTGAGCGCCCCAGCGCCCTCGTGCGGTGTTAGCCCTGCGGCTGCAAGGCTTCGCTCCGCCTTCGCTGGTTAAAGTCGAAGGTTCTTCGGCAGCTCAGGACGACATTTCTGGGACAGGCGTCGCCGCCGTCACGGCGTCTGGTCGCCATTTTCGTCGCCACGCTCTTTGCGCAGACGCTCTTCTTCTTCCTGCTCTTTGCGGCGTCGTTTTTCTTCATCGCGCCGCTTTTGACGCCATTCCTCCTCTTCCTTTTCCTTGAGCTCCTGCGCGATCTTTTCCTTCTTGCGGCGATTGCGCTCGAGCAGCCAGATGATCCAGATGCAGAGTTCGTAAAAGATAATGATGGGAAGCCCGAGCATCAGGAAGGTCATCGGGTCCGGCGTCGGGGCGACGAAGGCTGCGAGCGCGAGGATGATGACGATGGCGTAAACGCGGGTCTTCGAGAGCCACGCGTATGTCACCACGCCGAGCAGCGCGAGGACGATCATCACCGGCGGCAATTCGCCAAGAAGGCCGAAGCCGAAACACATGCGCGTGACGAAGCTAAAATATTCGCTGGCGATCCAGGTTGGCTTGATGCCCAGACTCACCGAGTCGGAATAGAGCCACTTCATCGTCTGCGGCAGCACCAGGTAATAGCAGGATACGACGCCGGCGAGGAAGAGGATGAATCCTACTGCGATCCCCGGCATCACGAATCGCTTCTCCTGTCGCGTCAACGCCGGGAGGATGAACTCCAGCAGGTAAAAAAGCAGGATCGGGAAGGTCAGCACGATGCCTGCGTAAAACGCCAGCGTCAGCGAAAGCATGATTGACTCTGCCGGCTTGGTGAAAATCAACACCTCGACCGGATTGGGCGAGATGGCCCGCAGCGGCTCGGTCATCACCCAGAAAAGCCACTTCCGAAAAAAGAACGACAGCGACATCCCCGCGACCAGCGTCGAGATCATCTTGATCAGCGTCCAGCGGAGGTCCTCGAGGTGATCGAGGAATGGCTTCACCACCTCACCATCGGATTTTTCGCGGAGCTGGAAGAGCTTGTTGAGCCAGGTCATCTTTTTTGGGGGGCGCTACTGAGAGCTAAAACCCCCGCGGGCGCAATTCCTTCTTCGAATTGCCATCGAGCGGCTCACGCGAGGCCGATGGCCACGAGCCGCGCGAAGGCCGCGAGCGTATTGGCGTCGCGGATTTCGCCGCAGGCGATCATGGCGCGCAGCTCCTCGCGCGAAAAGGCGCGGCATTCGGTGATCGCTTCGTGCTCGTCGTGCAAATGGCCGCGTGTGCTGGGGATCACGGGACGGGCGAGGAGCAGGTGACTGTGTTCGTCGGTGAATCCACAGCTCGGGAAGAAGTAACCGAGCGGGATCACTTCGCCGCCGGGAGCGAGTTCGTGGCCGCTTTCCTCACGAAGTTCCCGCAGGCCCGTGGCGCGGATGTTGTCCGGTTCTTCGAGGTCGTCGATCTGGCCCGCGGGAAACTCCCAGATCGTCGCGCGGATCGGCACGCGCTCCTGGCGGATGAGCAAATACCGGCCGTCGCTGGTTTCCGGGACGATCACCACCGCGGCCTTCCGATGCGCCACCGTCCATTGAAACGGCTCGGATCGCGTCGGCGAGGTGACGGTTGGTCGATGGACCTCGACGTGGGGATTGGCGAAGAGGGTTTCGTCGGCCAGCGTGCGCCAGCCATCGGTCTCGCGGATGAAGTGGTGGAAAGCCATGAGTGGAGAATGAAGGGTGAATAGCGAATCGTGAATAGGATATGCGCGCAGCGGCGCGGGTGTTTTTCCATTCACGATTCACTGATCACCATTCACTCTCCCCGCATGCCTTCTCCCATTACCCGCATCTTCCTCGTCCGCCACGGAGCCACCGTGCTCACGGCCGAGGATCGCTTCGCCGGCGCGACCGACGTGCCACTCTCCGACGAAGGTCGCGCCCAAGCCCGGCGGCTCGCGCTGCGGCTCAGCGGCGAAAAGATCTCCGCGATCTACGCTTCGCCGCTCGGGCGGACGGTGGAAACCGCGCAGTTGATCGGCAAGCCGCACGGGCTCGAGGTGCTCACGCGCGAAGGGCTCCGCGAGATTTCCCACGGGCGCTGGGAGGGAATGACCCGCGATGAAGTGGAGGCGCGTTTCGCCGAAGAGGCCGCAGATTGGGATCGGGATCCCTACACCTTCGCGCCGGTCGGCGGCGAGAGCGGTCTCGCCGTGACCGCGCGTGCGCTGCCCGAACTGCTCGAGATCGTGCGCTCGCATCCCGGCGGGCACGTGCTCGTCGTTTCGCACAAGGCGACGATCCGCCTGCTGCTCAGTTCGCTGCTCGGCTTCGACCCGCGGCGTTATCGCGACAATCTCGACCAGAGCCCGTGCGCGTTGAACATCGTCGATTTCAAGGACCCCGTGCGCGCTCGACTCACGCTTTTCAACGACACATCACACTACGCCGATGCGGGTCTGGCCATTCCGGGAATGCCCGGCTCACGCCTCTCGAAGTGGTGGGATGAAGGTACTAAAGCGTAGCCCGCGCAGCAGCTCAGACGGTGAGTTCTGCCGGGGGCAAAGGTCCTTCGGTCGCGACGGTGGACGACTTCCGCCCGTGCAGCTTTTTCATTCCGGGTGTGATCGCCGGCAGCAGGTCGTCCATGGTCTTGGCGACCACGAAGTCGCCCGGCTGCGCCATGTCGCTGAGCAGATCGATGAGCGGATCCCAAAAGCGCAGTCCGCTGTGGTGCTCCCGGTTGAAGATGACCACGGGCTTGCCCTCCATCAGCGGGTTTTTCTGGTGCTTGAAAATCATCAGCGCGAGCAGCTCCTGCACGGTCCCAGCGCCGCCCGGAAAGATGATGAAAGCCTCCGAGTTTTCGATCATCACCTGCATGCGGGTGTAGATGTCTGGCCGGAGCCACAAGCTGGACAGCCCATCCGGCAGGCCTTCGAGCTGGATGATGTGCGGCACGTTCGATCCGCCGGTCCAGCCGCCGGCCTTCACCGCGCCCTTCACCACCGCTCCCATGATGCCCGAACGCCCCGCGCCGGAGATGCAGCCGATTTTGTTTTCCGCGAGGATGCGCCCGAGCGCCTCGCCATCTGCGAGGTAGCGAGGATCTTCGAGCGAAGCGGAACAGAAGACGCATGCGTTGCCGATGTAGTCTTCGGGCACGGGCGCATCGAGGATGGTCGCCTCGCTTTCCTCGATGGGATGGCGCCCGGCATCGGGAATGCCCTGCGCCTTTACCCGCTCCAGCGCCTCCAGCACCGCCTCGGGTGAGTCCACCGTGAGGAGGAAATCCGCGTAGTTTTGCAAAACGGTGCCCATCTTCCGCAGGTGCGTCAGCACGGCAAAGAGCGGGTTCCACGAGCCGTCCTCGTTCAGGATGATCGTGGGCTTTCCGGCGAGATTGCCGTCGAGCGTTTGGAAGCCCACGAAGATCGAGATGGCCTTGAACATATCCTCCAGCGTCGCGCCCGGAGTGAATACGAATGCATCCGACTCGATGATCTTCTTCTCGATGTTGGCGAGCGTGATCCGCTGGTCGCCGTTCGCGTTATATATGTCCCAGCCTGCGGCGAAGAGGAGGTAAAGCAGCCGCGCTCGCGAGGCGCGGTTGGGGTCATCCGGTCCGAGAACCGTTCCTGAAAGTCTGAGTGTGGCCATGGAGTTTCCCTGAATGCCGGAAGCATGTAGCGCGCACTGCGGCGAAAAACCAGCGCGGGTCGGGATCGGATGAGCAAGAAAACGTGCGAAACCGAACGTCGCGCTTTACCTCGGCGCTGGCGCCGGATAGAAAATCGGCGGTTCAGCGATCTCTCCCCATCGGTGAACTCAGGCGGGACGAACCCGCGATCAACGAAACTTAGCGAACCCAGAAAGGGTACTGACCGACTATGCGGGGATACTACCGGCACACCAAAATCATCGCCACCCTCGGGCCTGCGACCGAGAGCAGGGAACGGCTCGAACAGCTCATCAGCAGTGGCGTCGATGTGATCCGGCTGAACATGGCGCACGCGACCGGCGAGTGGATCACCACGGTGGTCCAGCGCATTCGCGAAGTCTCCACGGCGCTCTCCCGGCACATCGCGATCATGATGGACGTGAAAGGCCCGGAGATCCGCACCGGAGTGGTCGCCGAACCGATCGAGCTGAAGGTGGGCGAGCTTTTCGAGTTCTACACGGAGGGTCCGACGGACGGCGTGCGCGGAGTCAGCGTCAACTATCCGAACCTGCCTGCGGATGTGAGCGTCGGCGCGACAGTGCTGGTCGATAGCGGGCTCATCCGGTTGCAGATTTTGGAAAAGGATGCGACGCACGTGCGCTGCCGCGTGATGACGCCCGGCCGGCTCGGCTCGCGGCGGCACATCAACCTGCCCGGCGTGGACGTGAGCCTGCCGTCGCTCACGGAAAAGGACGAGCGCGATGTGCGCGATGGTGTGGCGGCGGGCATCGACTTCGTCGCGCTCTCGTTTGTGCGGCGGGGCGAAGACATTCAAACCCTGCGAACCTTTCTCGAGGGCCTCGGCTCCAAGGCGCGCATCATTGCCAAAATCGAAGACCAGACCGGACTCCGCAATCTCGCCGACATCGTCAAGGCCACCGATGCCGTGATGGTCGCCCGTGGCGACCTCGGGATCGAGATCGACTACCACGTTCTCCCGCTCGTCCAGGTGCGCATCGTGGAAATGTGCCAGACGGAAGGCAAGCCGGTGATCATCGCCACGCACCTGCTCGAATCGATGATCTCCGCGCCAATCCCGACCCGTGCGGAGGTCTCCGACATCTCGACGGCGGTGCGCGAACAGGCCGACGCAATCATGCTCTCCGGCGAAACGACGACCGGGCTTTATCCGCTCGAATGCGTGGAGGTGATGAAGAACATCGTGCAAAGCATCGAGCCTTCCGTGAAGCGACGCATCAACGACAGCGTGCGTCTCGATGAACCAAAGGCGAAGATGCTGCGTTCCGCCGCCCTGCTCGCGCAGGAGCTGGGGAATTCAGGCATCGTCGTCTTTACGCGCAGCGGATTCCTCGCCTACACGCTCGCGGCGCTGCGCGCGCAAGGCGTGCCGATCTACGCCTTTACCGACAATGAAGCGCTCTTCCGCCAACTCTTGCTGCCGTGGGGCGTCGAGCCTTTCCTCATGCCGTTCTCAGACGATCCGGAAGAGACGATCCAGGGCGCGCTCGCCTATCTAAAGCGCCGCGACTGGTGTGGCGAAGGCGCCTGGCTCGTCGTCATCACCAACGCGCTCGCGCACCAGAAGGTCATCGACACCGTGCAGCTCCGGCAGGTGGAGTAGCCTCGCGTTCCCGCTTCCTCAATTGCCCGCAAGCGGCATCGATATCCGGTCCGCGGGCGCGGCGCAGATGAGCCACGGTGCCACGGGCGCGCAGTTCCGCGAGAAACGCCTCCGTGTGCTCGAGGCTGCTGGGCGCATACGCGCGACCGCGCAGGCTCAGGCCGGTGGGATTGTAGCGCAGCAGATTGACGTGCATGTCTCGGCCCTGCAGCAGGTGTGAAAGATCCCGCGCCTGCGCCAGCGAGTCATTTATCCCCGCGAGCAGGCAGTACTGGACCGTCGTGATGCGGCCGCTGCTCGCCTGATAGCGATCCGCCGCGGCCAACACCTCCTGCACGTCGAAGCGCCGCCCCATCGGCAGCAGATCAGCGCGCGTCGCATCATCTGGCGCGTGCAGCGACAGCGCCAGATGCACGCCGAGGTTGGCCTCGCGGAGTTCCTCGATCCCCGGCACGATGCCCACGGTGGAAATGGTGATCTGCCGCCAGCCGAGCGCGCCCAACGCGGGATCGGCCATGCGTTGCACCGCGGCGAGCACGTTCCGCAGATTCAGCATCGGCTCCCCCATTCCCATGAAGACCACCGTGCGCAGCGTGCGCCGGACTGACCGCGCCTCGCGTCGCAGATGGATGAACTGCTCCACGATCTCGCCCGCGGTGAGATTCCGCTCAAAGCCCGTCTGCGTGGTCGCGCAGAAGTCGCAGCCCATCGCGCAGCCCACCTGGCTGGAGATGCAGCCGGCGGCCCGCGTCGGGTGGAAATCTGGCATCAACACCGACTCCACCGTGCGTCCGTCGGCCAGCCGCAGGAGCAGCTTGCGCGTCCCATCCGCCGCCACCTGGCACAGCGCCAGGCGGATGGCCGGATCGGGAAACGCCGCCTGAAGCCGCTCGGCGAGCCCCACCGGCATCAACACGTGGGAGGCCTCCGTGGCCCCGTTTGCCGCATACAGCCGCCGCAGCACTCGCATCGCGTGGGTGCCCTTGTAACCTTCGCCCTCCATCCACGCCCCCAGCTCCTCAGGTGAGAAGTCAGTCAGGGAACGCGCGGCGGTGAACGACGGAGTCATGGTGTTCGTATCGCCCATCATGCGGTGTGCGCGGATCTTTGCGACCGAGAAGCGCGCGGGGCTCAAACAAAAGATGTCCTCGCGCGTCCGCTTTTTTCGTCGTCACGATGCAATGGAAAACAAGACGAAGATGACCACCAGCAACACCAACAACGTTCGACATCACCGAGTCCTCCGCGCCACGCCGGAGCGAGTTTATCGCGCATTCGTCGATCCGGATGCGATGGCCAAGTGGCTTCCGCCGAATGGATTCACCGGCAAGGTGCATCACCTGGACGCCAAAGTGGGCGGCACCTACCGGATGTCATTTACCAATTTTACAACCGGCACGAGCAGCTTCTTCGGCGGGACATTTCTCGAACTCCTGCCTCACGAACTCATCCGACACACGGACGTATTCGATGATCCCAATCTGCCCGGAGAAATGCAGACGACGATCACCTTGAAGCCGGTCTTCTGCGGCACGGATCTGAGCATCACGCAGGAGGGAATCCCGGCGATCATCCCCGCCGAAGCCTGCTACCTCGGCTGGCAGGAATCGCTGCTGCAGCTGGCGAAACTCGTCGAGGTGGAAATTCCCGATCAGCCGTGAAAACCTTCGAAGCAGCTGCGGCGACTAACCCTGCGGTGGCCAGGATTTGCCGGCGAGCTCCGGTGGGAGCTGCGTCGGATCCTGCGGGTAGATGAGCGAGAGATCCAGGTTCTGCGATTTCGCGCCCTGGAGAAATTCCAGCTCCTCCGGCGCGCCGACGATCAGCCAGAGTGTCTCGGCGTCCGTGTCGTTGAAGACCTGCCGCAATTCTTCCGGCCCCACGAGCACGCCGCCGTGCTTCGGCACCGTCACCGATTCGCCGCCGATGCGCATCCGGCCGACGCCTTCGAGCACGAAGTAAAATTCCTCCTGCCGAAGGTGCTTGTGGAGCGTATTCGCGCTCCCCGGCGGCAACCGCCAGAGCCGCGCGCTCAAGTTCTCGCTTCCCGTCCGTTCCAGAAAATCCGCGTTGGGGATCTTCATCAGATTCGACGGCCGCCAATGAAGATCGCCCGGCCCGATGAGGGTGTAACCTGTCACTGTTTTCATGCCCTGAGCTTACAGCTCAACTTTGTTGGAGTTCCACCTCGACTGTCCTTTTGATCGACGAGTCATCGAGAGTCCGGCCAGACTTCCCATGAATTCTCCGACCTCCATGAACAGAAAGATTGAATCGCTCTGCCTCGCCCTGCTGCTCGGCAGCTCCTCGGCATTCGGCGAACTGAAACCTTCGCCCGCGGGAGACGACCGGCTGGCGATGTTGCGCGAGCTGAAAATCGACGCCGCGACGATCACGCACGTGGAGCGCGATCCATCCGGGACGCGGACCGTCGTGAAGATGGTGCTGAATCCGGCCAAGGGCTCGAACATCAACGTCGAGGTCTGGCTGCCCGATGCGGAGAAATGGAATGTCCGTTTCCTCGGGCTCGGCAATGGCGGCGCCGCCGGAAAAATCACTCCTGGCGGGCTCGCGAGCAGCAGCTCCGCGGGTTACGCCGTGGCGACGACGGACATGGGCACCGCACCGAATTCCGACTCTGGCATTGGGAATCCGGAAGTGTGGAAGGACTTCGGTTTCCGCGCCACGCACCTCATGACGCTCGCGGGCAAGCAGGTCGTGCGGGCCTACTACGGCAAGGAGCCCGAGCTTTCCTATTTCAGCGGCGGCTCGACCGGCGGCCAGCAGGCGCTGCAGGAGGCGCAGCGTTATCCCGAGGACTACGATGGCATCGCCGCCGCGGTCCCTGCGCATTGCCGCACGCCGCTGCACGCTTACTTCCTGTGGAATGATCAAATCCTGAAGAAACGCCCGTTCACCCCGGAACAGGACGCCAGCGTCATCGCCGCCGCGAACGAATTCATGTCGGCGCGGGAAATCCCGGCGGTCGCGGGCAAGTTCGTCTCCGATCCACGCTGCACCGCGCAGGACATCGAGGCCGTGATCACGCTGGCGCGGAAGAAGGACGGGTCACTCACCGACGCGCACGCCGCAGCGCTGCGCCAACTCTTCGACGGGCCGCGTCACGCCGTGACCGGCGAACGCATCTTCAACGGAATTCCGCTCGGCAGCTCGATCGCCGCCGCGCACGGGCATCTCTATCTTTTCCAGTGGGTCTTCGGCGCGGAGAAGAATCTGGCGGACATCAATTTCGGCGCCGATATCGACATCTATACCGCCAAACTTGCGCCTTATCTCAACGCGGAAAACCCCGATCTCAGCGCCTTTGCAAAGCGCGGCGGCAAGCTGATCATGACCCTCGGCACCGCGGATTCCGTCGTGCCCTACCACGCGTCGCTGGACTACTACGAGCGAGTCATCGAACGCTGCGGCGGGCTGGAGAAGGTGCAGTCGTTCTACCGCTTCTACCTCATCCCCGGCCTGGCGCATGGCGGAGGCCCCGGGGTCAATCAAGGTCCCAATCTCCTCGAAGCCGTGCGCACCTGGCGCGAGACCGGTACCGCGCCCGCCGCGCTCATCGGCCGGCATGCGGTGGATGGCAAGAGCGAGTGGGAGCTGCCGCTTTTCCCCTATCCGCTGCGCACCGGCTGGAACGTCGCGACTTCCACCTTCCAGCCGATCGATGGCCGCCGCGGCGGTGTGGAACCGATCGCCACCCGCTTTCTCCCGCCTGCCGCCGAATAAAGCGCTGGCGAAATCGCCTGGATAGCGGCGATGCGGAATCCGGACGCTCCGGTCGTTGCGTTATTGATGCTTTTGCCGCCGGACTTGACTCGTACGCGCGGGCCCCAATGCTCCGCACGTGGCTCACGATCGATCCCTTGACCCCGCCCCATGCGCCGCAGCGGGCGCGTTTCTGACGACGCGGTGGAGCGTCGTGGTGCGGGCTGGCGCGGAGGAATGTGGCGACGCACTGGGGCAGTTGTGCCGGGATTATTGGTATCCGCTCTATGCGTTTCTGCGTCGGCGTGGGTTGCCCGTGGAGGAGGCGCAGGATGTGACGCAGGGGTTCTTTCTGCGCGTGATCGAGGGCGATCTGCTGGAGCGGGCGCGGGAGGAAAAGGGGCGGTTTCGTTCGTTCCTGCTCGGGGCGTTGCAAAACTTTCTGGCGAACCATCGGCGGCACGAGCAAACGCAGAAACGCGGCGGCGGCGTGACGACGCTTTCGATCGACGAGATGCAAGCTGAGCAACGCTTTGCGCTGGAGCCGGCCGATCCGTTGACGCCCGAGGCGCAGTTCGAGCGGAGCTGGGCGTTTTCACTGCTCGAGCGGGTTTGCGTGCGGCTCGGCGACGACTACTTGGCGGCGGGACGGGCGGACCTTTTTTCGAAGCTGCAGCCGTATCTCGCGGGCAAGGCACAGCTCGCCGGATACGCGGAGCTCGGGCGCGAGCTGGCGATGAGTGAAAGCGCGGTGGCGGTGGCGATTCATCGGATGCGGCGGCGTTACGGCGAGCTCTTGCGGGAAGAAATCGCGCACACGGTGGCCGACCCCGCGGAGGTGGAAGACGAGATCGTACATCTCATGAAAATCGTCGCGAGCGTGTAAGGAAACGCGCGCGACGGGTAAGAAAAACTGAGTGCATTCCCGAACTTCGAACCTGAACCGCCCGCGACACCGCGCTGATGTCTGAAGGCGCAAGAACCACGGTCGCGCGTTGCGCCCTATGCGGCGCGGCGATCCCGCCCGGTGCGCCCTTTGGCCAGTGCCCGACGTGTCTGTTGAGTCTCGGCAGCCAGAGCGGGATGGAAGCTCTCGACGGCGTGGAGCTGCTCGACCCGGGTCAGGTGCGGCGCTTCGGCGACTACGAGTTGCTCGAGGAAATCGCGCGCGGCGGGATGGGCGTCGTCTATCGCGCGCGGCAGCTCAGCCTCGGGCGCGAGGTCGCGGTGAAGATGATCCTCGCGGGCGAACTCGCGACGAGCGAATCGGTCCAGCGCTTTCGCAACGAAGCGGCGGCGGCCGCGCGGCTCGATCATCCGCACATCGTCTCCGTCTATGAAATCGGCGAGCACGAGACGCAGCATTTCTTCTCCATGCGCCTCGTCGTCGGCGCGCGGACCATCGCGCAGTGGGCGCGCGCGCCGTCGCCGCCCTTCTTTCGCACCATCGCTCGGATGCTTGCCGCCGTGGCGCGCGCGGTCGCCTTTGCCCATGAGCGTGGCGTGCTGCATCGCGACCTGAAGCCTTCGAATATTCTCGTGGACGAAAAAGGCGAGCCGCACGTCACGGACTTCGGCCTCGCCAAGCTCGTCCACGAAAGCGACAGCGGCATCACGCACTCCGCGGCGATGCTCGGCAGCCCGAGCTACATGGCGCCCGAGCAGGCCGATGGCCGCCACGCCGACGTGACCACGGCGACAGACGTCTACGGCCTCGGCGCCGTGCTTTACGAAATGCTCGCCGGCCGCCCGCCGTTTCTCGGCGCGTCTGCCGTCGCGACCGCGCGCATGGTCGTGGACTCGATGCCAGCGGCTCTGCCCGAGGTGCCGGAAGACGTTGCCACGATCTGTCTGAAGTGCCTCGCGAAAGAGCCTGCGCAACGCTACGCCAGCGCGCGCGAACTGGCGGAGGATCTCGAGCGCTTTGCCACCGGCGAACCGATCCGCGCGCGACCGGTCTCGACCGCGGAGGCGCTCTGGCGCTGGGCGAAGCGCCGACCGAAAATCGCGGCGCTGCTCGGCGCGCTCGCGCTGGCGCTGGTGCTCGGATTTGCGGGCGTGACGTGGCAGTGGCGGCGTGCGGAGCATGCGCGCGTGGAGCAGGAGAAGTCGGTGGAGCATCTGCACTGGATGGACACGGCCCGGCAGGCGGAGTCGCCCGAGGCGCCGATCGCCATCGCGCGTCTCGCCGAGATTTTGCGGGAAAATCCCGCGCGCTGGCAGGCCGCGATGCTCGCGATGTCGGTGATCGATCAGCGCGCCTTCCCGATGCTCGCTGGACCGCCGGTGATCTCCGCGCAAAAGCTCACGACACCGCCGCGTCTCGCGCCGGATGGGCGCTGGTGGGCCGCGGGGGACGATCGCGCGGTGCAAGTGTGGGACGCGGCGACGGGTCGAGAACGCACCCACATCGCACTCGCCGCGCCGGCAACGGCGCTCGCGGTGGCGCAGGGTCCGCTCGCGCTTGCCGTCGCGACGAAAGACGGGCGGGTGAGCGCCTTCTCCGCGCTCGAAGCACCCGCGCAGCCGCTGCAGCGCGCCGGCTCGGAGCCCATCGAGGACCTGCGTTTTTCCGCCGATGGCTCGCACTTGCTTGGCCGCTCGAAAGATCGCGTGGAAGTGTGGCGCGCCGACGCCCCGATCGCACCGCGCACTTTCACCCTCGATGGTGGGTTCTCCGACGCGGCGATCTCCAGCGACGGTGCGCGCATGTTCGGCTGGAATGCGAAACGCGCCGCGGTGTGGGACGCGGCCTGGGGCGAGCGCGTGCTGGAAGTGACCGCCGATGCGGAGTTCAAGCGCGGTGCCCTCGCGGCGAGCGGGCGCCGTTTCGCGCTCATCGATGGGATGTACTTCGTGCGGACCTGGGATGTGGAAGCGCGCGCGCCGCTCCCCACTTTGGAGAGCCCGCTGGCGTTGGTGCATCTTGTCGCGCTCAATGCCGCGGGCACGCGCGTGACGATCGGCGGCGACGCGAATGATCTGACGGTCTTCGACACGACCTCGGGCCTGCGGGTCGCCACGGCGGTGCAGCATCTCTATTCCCCGGTGGCGCTCCGGACTTCGCCCGACGGCACCCGCACGCTGAGCTTCGGTCGCGATGGCCGCGCGTGTGTCTGGGATGCCGATTCAGGCCGGCTGCTGCTCGGGCCGATCTGGCTCGATACGGAGAACTCCAACGCCGTCGATCTCTCGCACGACGGACGGCGCGTGCTGCTGTTCCCAAAGAGTGGCCGTGGCGAATCGGATGCCGTGAGCGTCTGGCGCAGCACACAGACGCGCCCGCCGCAACGCCACGCCATCGAAGGCCAGCGCGATTTCAATCACGCCCGAATGAGCCCCGACGGAAAACTCGGCTGCATCGGCTTGTGGGACAGCCCGCGCGCGCACGTTTACGAACTCGCCACCGGCCGCGTGGTGCTCGATGCGCCGGCGAATGGCCACATCTACGTCCATCTTTTCTCGCCCGACATGCGCCGCTACTACGCGCTCACGGCCAATGGCTGGCTGCACGGCTGGTCGCTCGATACGGGAGCGCCGCTCTGGCCGCCGGGTCGCCAGCCCGGCCTCATCCGCCCCGGAGCGATTTCAGCCGACGGCGCTCGGATCATCGCCGGGCACAGCGACGGACACATCCGCATCTACGACACCGCCACCGGCCAGCTCGTGCAGACGCTCGACCATTCCGGCGAGGTGAAAACGCTGCGCTTTGCGCCAGATGGGAGCGGGCGCTTCGTCTCCGGCTCCACCGATGGCGTCGCGCATCTGTGGGATCTCCGCTCGGGAGAAAAGCTGCGCACTTTCACCGGCCACACGCAGCCCATCCTCGCCAGCGCGTGGAGCCCGGACAGCCGTTACATCGCCACCGCTTCCTACGATCAGACCGCGCGCGTCTGGGATGCCGCGACCGGCCGCGCCGTCAGCCCGCCGATGCCGCACCTCGCGTGGCTCGCGCATCTGGAATTCAGCCCCGAGGGCCGCCTGCTCGCCACCGCGTGCCGCGATGGCACCGCGCGCCTCTGGCATCCACTCACCGGTGAACCCGCTTCCGGCCCGCTGCCGCAGGGCGACACCGTGGCCACCGTGCGTTTCACCCGCGATGGCTCGTGCCTGCTCGTGCGCGACCACAGCGGCTTCCGCTTCTGGGACACGGCTCGCGCCGAACCCGTCACCGCCCGCTACTGGGCGCCTATGTCCAGCGGCATCGGGATGGATGGCGAATCAATCCACGCCATGCTCTCCGCCGACGCCACGCGCGTCTTCCTCGGCTACTCCATGAACGCCGCCGAACTCTGGAACATCCCGCAGCCGCGCACGCCCGTGCCCGCGTGGTTCCCCGATCTGCTGGAAGGCCTCGCTCACATCCGCATCGAGCACGGCACGGCGCGCGTCTTTTCCGGGGAAAAAATGCCCGCCCTGGAGGCGAAGATCACCGCCTCGAAATCGTCCGATCCCTTCACCCTCTGGGCGCAGGAAATCCTCGCGGAAAAGGTGCCCTAAAAGTTTTTTGCGAAATCCGGTAAGGATCGGCGGAAAACCGGTGAGTAAGCGTCAACATGAAGATCTTCCACCGGTTCCCGCTCTACTTTCGCCTCCTGGCGCTGATTGCGCTTCTCGCAACCACCTCTCTGTCCTCGGCGCGTGCCGCCAATCCCGATCTTCTCTTCCAGCCGTTGCCCAGCTTTTCTCCTGCTCCGACTGCGGTACTGCAGACGGCGTTGGTGGACCTGAACCACGACGGCAAGGCCGACCTCGTGCGGCTGGTCAATGCCTCGCAGGTGTCGGTGCAGCTCGGCGTCGGCGATGGGACCTTTGGCACTCCGAGCTTCTTCGAAGTAGGAAACTCGCCGTTCGTCCTCGTGGTCGGGGATGTGGATAACGACGGAAATCCCGATCTCATCGTGGGCAATAGCGACGGTTCGCAGACGGTCAGCGTCCTGATCGGCAACGGAAACGGGACTTTCCAAACGCAGATCACCTCGAACATCGGGATGACGGCGACGGCGCTGGCGGTGACGGATTTCAACAAGGACGGAAAGCTGGACCTCATCGCGACGGGCTATCTCAGTGCGCCGCAGGAGGGCTATGTCTCGACTCTCCTCGGGAATGGCGGCGGCACGTTCGGAAACCGCCAGACCTTTCCGGCTTCGGCCCGCTCGCTTCTCACCCTGACTCGCGATGTCGCCGTGGCGGACCTGAATAACGACGGCTTTCCCGACTTCATCGTCACCGCACCGCTCAATGGCCTGGCGATCATCAGCTTCCTCAACAACGGCAACGGCACCTTCACGCGGGCCTACGAGATGCAGCTCAACAATGTCGGCCGCCTGGTGCTGGCCGATTTCAATGGCGACGGCAAGGCGGACATCGCCGTCACGGTCGTGAGCGACGCCACGGTCGGCCAAACGGCGGCGGGGATCAATTTGGCCGTGGCGAGGGGCAATGGGGACGGCTCGTTCGAGTTCCTGTTCCTCGGGCCGCCGCTCTACTCCCTGACGGAAAATGCGGCCCTCTACGGAGCGGGCACGGACACGCGGAGCAAGCCGGAATCGAGCATCGTCGCGTTGGACATGGATGGCGACGGCGTCCGCGATCTCGTGCTTACTTCCAAGTCGGACAGCGGGCCGAATTACGTGGCCATCCTGCGCGGATCGCCGAGTGGCATCTTCACCCTGGCCAGCCGCCGGGAAGTGGCGAGCAACTCGGTCTGGACGGCGGTGGCGGACCTGAATGGCGATGGGGCGCCGGATTTCGTCACGACCCCGAACTCCTCGACCACCCAAGTCTTCCTCGCCGCCGGCCCCAGCGTGACTGCACCGGCCTTCACCAGCGCGAACAGCACCTCCTTTATCCTCGGCGCGAGCAATAGCTTCAACGTCACCACCCTCGGCAATCCGGCGCCGACCTTTTCGATCAGCGGCACGCTCCCCGCGGGCGTGACGTTCACCGCCGCCGGCGTCCTCAGCGGGACTCCGGGGACCGGCACCGAGGGCACGTATCCGCTCACCATCACCGCCACGAATGCCTTCGCCCAGACGGCCACGCAGTCTTTCACCCTCAACGTGATCCGCGCCGATCTGCTCGTCACCACGGCGGTGGATGAAGACAACGGCAGCCCGAATCCCAACATCGGCAGCGGCGCGAGCCTGCGGGAAATCCTGAACTTCGCCAACACCCTCACCGGTCCGCAAACCATCTCCTTTGCCCCTGCCCTCGCGGGACAGAATATCAATCTCACCGCGACCGGCGACATCAGCCTCGGGGCCTCCGCGCTCCGGGTGAATGGGAACATCACCATCCAGGGTCTGACCGGGTCCACTGGCATCACTATCCGCAACGCCACCGGCGGCAACCTGCGCGTCTTCTTCGTCGATTTCGGCGGCAGCCTCACGCTGAACGATCTCACCGTCGCCGATGGCCTCGCGAGCTCGAACGCTGGCGGCGGGATCTACAACGCAGGGACCGTGGTGTTGAATCGCTGCACCCTGCGCAATAACCGCGCGAACCTCGGCGGCGCGCTGAACAGCGGCGGCGGGGGCAGTGGTCAAACCGCCACGCTGACGAACTGCACGATCGCGAACAATCAGGCGGCGTTCGCGGGGGGCGGAATCCAGAACGATGCTTCCTCCACGCTGAGCTTCACGAACGTCACGGTGACCGCCAATTCGCTCACCAATTCCAACGTGGGTGCCGGCTTGAACAACTTTGGCGCGGCCATGCTCATCAATACGATCGTGGTTCGCAACTTATCGTCAGTGAATGATCCTGCCGACATCGGCGGCTCGGTGAACACGAGCAGCCATCACAATATGATCGGGCTGCCCGCCGGCGGGCTGACGGATGGAGTCAACGGCAACGCTGTCAACAGGGGCAGGATCCTGATGGGGACCTTGGCAGCCAACGGCGGACCGACGCAGACCGTTTCTCTCCTGAATAACAGTCGCTCGATCAATGCCGGTGCCACGGTCTCCGGCGTGACCACGGACCAGCGGGGCGTGCTCCGGCCGCAGTATGGCGCGCCGGATATCGGCGCGTACGAGTTCGACAGCACGCTCAACGAATCCCTCGTCGTGACTACGGCAAACGACGAAGGCGATTTCACCAGCGACCCGACTTTCGGCAATGGCACGAGCCTCCGCGAGGCGCTCGCCTATGCGGCGACACTTCCGGGGCCGAGCGGCATCACATTTGCCCCCGACATCGACAGCACCTCCGTGACCTTGGACCGCGGCTGGAACGGCACCAGCGATTCCTCGGCGTTGCGCGTGACCGGGCAGGTCACTATCCAGGGACCGACGGATCGGCAGATCACGATTGCCTACGTGGCGACCGGGCAGAAGCGTCATCTGCTCGTCGAAGCCTCGGGCAATCTCACCGTCTCCAACCTCACCTTCACAAACGGCTACGGCGACAACGGCGGCAGCATCGAAAACCTCGGCCGGCTCACCGTGCGCAGCTGCACCTTCACCGGCAATCAGGCCACCCAGGACGGCGGCGCCGTGCATTCAGCGACGACTGCCCAGTCCGTGCTGATCGAAAACTCGACCTTCAGCGGCAATAGCACCGCCCTGAACTCCAGCGCGCTCGCGAGCGGCACCGCGCAGACCGCTTATCGGCACCTCACGATCACGAACAATTCCGGAGGCAGCGGCGCGATGCTGCTCTTTCAGAACACTGCGACGATGATCAACTCCCTGGTCGCGGGAAATACGCCCGATGGGATCGTCGCGCAGGGCGGGGCCGCCTTCAGTGGACAAAGCACGAACAATCTCCTCGGCACCGGTGGCAGTGGCGGCCTGGCCCATGGGGTGAACGGCAACCTCGTGGGAGTCGCCGCCAATCAACTCTTCCTCGGCTCCCTCGGCGGCAACGGAGGCCCCACGCCCACAGTCCCGCTGCTGGCCAATAGCCCCGCGCTCAATGCCGGCGTCGCGGTCTCTGGCCTCACGACGGACCAGCGAGGCATCGTCCGACCGCAGGGAAGCACCCCCGACATCGGCGCCTACGAGTTCGTCGTCGTCGCCCCCGTCTTTACCAGTTCAAGTCGCGCGATCTTTCAACCCAATCGGGCCGGGAGCTTCACGGTCACGGCCACGAGCGCGCCGCCGGCGAGCTTCGCGATCACGGGAACACTCCCCTCTGGTGTCACCTTCACCTCGGCCGGGCTGCTCAGCGGAACGCCGGTCACCGGCACCGAAGGCGACTACCCTCTCACCATCACCGCGAACGCCCTCGGCGTCGTCACCACGCAGGCCTTCACGCTCACCGTGTCGTCCTACGATCTCATCGTGACCACCGTCCTCGATGAGGACGATGGGAGCACCAACCCAGCCCTGGGCACGGGCACCAGCCTGCGCGAGGCGATCCACTCTGCGATCCAGCAAAGCCAGCCCCAGACGATCGGCTTCGATCCGAGTCTCGCTGGTCAGACCATCAACCTCACCATCGACGAGGGCGGCGGGAGCGCTTTCAACATTCTCAATGGCAATGCCAATGTCACCGTCCAGGGGTTGGTCGGCAGTGACGGAATCACGATCCGCCGCGGCACCACCGCCGATCTCCGTCTCTTCTATTCGAGCGGGTCCCTCACGCTGAACGATCTCACGTTCAGCAACGGTAAGGCATCATCCGCCTTCGGCGGAGCGATCAATAATCAGGGAACCTTGCGGATGAATCGCTGCACGCTGGTGGGGAATTCCGCCATCCGGGGCGGCGCGATCTCGAGTGGGGACTTTACCGCGCTCCAGAGGGCGGTCTTTCTGACGAACTGCACTTTCGTCAATAACACAGCGTCCATCGGCGGCGGGGCCATCCAAGTCTTTCCGGATTCCGCGGCGACCCTCACCAATGTCACCATCGCAGATAACAGTGCCGGGGTGCTCGGCGGCGGAATATTCGCCTCGGCTGGGCCCGCGGTCCGGATCATCAATTCCATCGTCGCCCGCAACACCACCACCGCAGGCGGGGCGTCGGATGTGTATTCCAATTCGAACATCGACGCCGCCAGCCACCACAATCTCATCGGCACCGGCGGGAGCGGCGGCCTCGTCAATGGCGGGAATGGAAACATCGTCGGCGTGCTGAACCCCGGGATCGGCAGCCTCGCCGCGAACGGCGGCCCCACGCAGACCGTCGCGCTGCTCAGCGGACCGGCGATCAATGGCGGCGCAGTCGTGAGCGGCGTCACCACCGATCAACGCGGCGTGACGCGCCCGCAGTATGGCACCCCAGACATCGGCGCTTATGAATTCGTCGGAACGCTCGCGCCCTCGATCGTCGTCACCACGGCGGTGGACGAAGCGGATTTCAGCAGCGACCCGCGCTTTGGCACCGGCACCAGTCTGCGCGAGGCGCTCGCCTATGCGCAGACGCTCGGCGGCGCGCCGACGATCACCTTCGCTCCGGAGCTCGCGGGGCAGACCGTGACCCTCACCGCAGGCGCGACGGGACCGGGTGATGACACCGCGCTGCGCACGGCGGGCGAGGTGACGATCGATGGCCTCGGCAGTGTGACCATCACGCACAGCTCGCCGGTGAAGCGCCGGCTGATCGCGAATGGGACGGGCACGAAGCTCACGCTCGTGGGCCTCACGCTGACGGGTGGCGATCTGTCGGGGTTAAATCTCGGCGGCGCGGTGTGGAGCAGTGGTGAACTCACCGTCAGGAATTGCACGTTATCGAACAACAAGGCGTTCTTCGGCGGCGCGATCGAGAGTTTCGGCACGCTTACTGTCGTGGGCTCCACCTTTGTGGGGAATTCAGCGGACAGCGATGGCGGCGCGATCCACTCGAACTTCGACGCGGTGGCGCAGACGCTGACGAACTGCACGTTTGTGACTAACACCGCGCCCGGAGCCTCGGCCGTGACGGTCGCGCGGCCGGTCGTCGCGCAGTGGAGTCACCTCACCGCAGTGGACAACACGGGCGGAGCGGTCTTCAACGTCGTCGAGACCGCGGTGACCATGCGCAACAGCATCGCCGCGCGAAACGTCGGCGAAGGCGCGATCACCAATCTCGGCAACGGCACCGGCGCGTTCACCGCGGCGAGCACGAACAATATCGTCGCCGGCACCGCATGGACCGGGTTGAACCCGGCGTCCGCAAATTTCCTCAACGCCAGTCCCGCCGCGCTCTATCTCGGCACGCTGGCGAGCAATGGCGGCCCGACGCAGACCGTCGCGCTGCTTCCGGGAAGCCCGGCGATGAATGCGGGCGTCCCAATTGCGGGCGTCGCCACCGACCAGCGCGGTCTCGCGCGCGGCGTCGGCACTGCGCCGGACCTTGGCGCGGTGGAAGATGCCATCGGTGACGACGATCCCGATCGCGATTCGCTGACGAACTTCGTCGAGCTCCAACTCGGCACGAACCCGCTCGCGCTCGACACAGACGGCGACGGCTTCAACGACGCGACGGAGAGCATGAACGGCAGCGATCCGAAGCTCGCCACGAGCTTCCCTGCGGCAACGCGCATCGAGCGCGTGCTCGGCGTCGGAGCTGCGCGCGGGCTCGATCTCGCGGGTAACTTCCTCTACGCCGTGAACGTCGGCACCAACGGCGCGGTTGGCCAGATCGGCGACGCGAACTTCACCGCGGACAATGTCGCGGGCGTGACCGTGACGGCGGGATTCGAGGTTCCGGCGTGGGGCGCGCGCGAGTTCGGCAGCTCGGCGGAGGAAGATCGCCTCGAGCAGGTCTTCCGCTCGATCCGTTTCGATGGCCCCACAGCGGGGGTGAAGGTCGATGCGGCGAATCTGGTGCCGGGTCGCACCTACCAGCTGCAACTGCTCATCGCCGACGCCCCGAGCTACGACCGCGCGTTCGATGTGAGCGTGAACGGCACGAAGATCATTCCCCTTTACAACACGAACCTCGCGCAGGGCGCGAACTTCAAACCCTACGCGGCCTCGGCGATCGTCCACACCTTCACCGCGCCCACCTCCACGCTGAATGTAACGCTCGCCACCACGACGTTCGGCACCTTCGATCCGAATCCGATCCTCAACGGCTTCACGCTCGAGGAGATCCCGACCGCGGCGACCGCGCCGCTCATTTCGCCTGCGTCTGGCACTTACACCGGTAGCGTCGCCGTGAGCATCGCCACCGCGGCGCAAGGCGCGGCGATCCGCTACACGCTCGACGGCAGTGATCCTTCGGAAACCAGCGGCACGATTTACAGCGGGCCTTTTGCCCTCACAACAAGCGCGGCCGTGCGGGCGATCGCGGTCGGCGGCGGCTGGCAGCCGTCCGCAATCAGCAGCGCGAACTACGTGGTGCAGACGCCGCTCCAAGCCTGGCGGGCGCTGCACGGCCTCGCCGCCGATGGCGCGCAAGATCTCGCCAACCCGAGCGGCGACGGCGTCGCCAACATTTTGAAGTACGCCTTCAACCTCGCGCCCCACGCGGGCGATTTGCTCGCCTCGAATACGGCCATCCTCCAGGCCAACGGTACCGCCGGTCTGCCTTTCATCACCCGCGATGCGCAAGGCCGCCTCTTCATCGAGTTCCTCCGCCGCAAAGCCGCCGCCCAGACCGGCATCACTTACGCAGTCGAGACGGGCGGTGATCTCAGCAACCTCCAAGCCCTCGACCTAACAAGCGCGATGGTCGTCTCCCTCGACGCGAACTGGGAGCGCATCTCGGTCACCGACCCGACGATCACGCCCGATCGCTTCGGCCGCGTGCGAGTCGAGGTCTGCCCGTAACGAGCGTCCGCTAGTGTTGGCTTGGAGTTACTTCCCCCGTCTTCGCTCCGGGCCTCACACGCCCACCATCATCTCCTGAATTTGCTTCGTCGCGATGCCGATGGGGCGATCAAGGGGAATGCCTGCACAGGATAGGATGGTGGTGAGGAGGTCGCCCTGGTTACCCCTGATGCCGGTGAGGAAGCGGCCGGTGTTCACGCGGCCGCCGCCGTTTCCGGCGATGATGAAGGGGAGGTTTTCGCGGGCGTGTTTGTTGCCGTCCTCGAGCCCGGAGCCCCACATCATGATGCAGTTGTCGAGCAGCGTGCCGTGGCCTTCGCGGAGGGTGGCCATCTTCTTCACCATGTAGGCAAACTGGGCGATGTTGAAGGCGGTGATGGCGGCGACTTTCGCGACCATTTCGGGCCGGTTGTTGTGATGGGTCTGTGAGTGATGCGCGTCGGTGAACCCGAGCTCGGGATAGGAGACGCCATTCGGCGTGGAGCCGATGTAGGTGCTGACTCGCGTGGTGTCGGTCTGGAAGGCGAGCACGTTGAGGTCGCACATCACCTGCATGTATTCGCTACGCCTGTCGCCCTCGGGGATCTTGATTTCGATGGGCGGGGAATCGGAGGCGTTGCGCTTGCTGGAAGCGACTCCGGCCTTCTCCAGCGCGGCCTCTTTCTGCCGATACTCAATGGCGGCGATGCGCCGCTCGACGGCGCGGACGCTGTCGAGATATTCGTCGAGCTTGTGTTGGTCGTCCTGCGGGAGTCGGCGGCGCAAGTCCTTGGCGCCGCCGATGACCAGATCCAACATCTGCCGATCGAGCGGGTCCGCCTTGGCGGTGTGTCCGGGTTTGTCGGTCTTGCCAAAGAGTCGTTGCAGCACGCTGCGCGGATTGGTCTCCGCGGGGACGGCCTGGGTGGGCGAGCGGAAGCTGCAGTGCGAATAGTATCCTTCGTTCAGCCCTTCCTGGTTTTCCTTGTGCGTCTGCGGCATCGTAGCGAGTTCCAGTGAAGGCAGAGACGTGAGCCCACCGACGTAATTGGCGGCGATCTGGTCCGCGGAAATGGCGATGTTGATTTGGTTCCGTTTGTCCGCATCGGGGAGCTGCGCGGTGAGCCAGGTGGAGAGTTCCAGCGCGTGCGGCGCGCCATTGAAGGGAGATATCGGAATGCCTGAGATGCCTTTCATGACCAGGCACTGATCGAGCACGGGTCGAAGCGCTTCCAAGGCCGGCGGCGGCGACGTGCGGAAGCTCTCCGCGTCCGTCGGCCAAAATTGATCCATGATCACACCATGAGGCATATACATGAAGCCGAGCCGAACCGGTGGTTTGACGACTTTCTTCGTGCGGGAGTCGGCCCAGCCCATGGTTTGCAAAAGCGGGAGCGCGAGGGAGGCGCCGAGCCCTTTCAGGCAGGTGCGACGATCGATGCGGAAGTTATTTACCATTGGAAGTGAGGGTGACCTGGTCCTGGAGGCGGCGATTCACAAAGGGATAACTGGTGACGATCTCGGAGATTAGCGTCTGCATACGGTAGCCGTCCTTGGCGATGGTCTCCATCAGGTGATCGACCACGATTTCGTCGTAGCCCTCCAGCTGGCGGCAGAGTGCGTAAGCCAGCAGCTTCTCGGTGAGGTTCCGCGCGAGCGCGTCTTTCCGGGCGGCGATGATGACTTTCAGCTCCTTGGGGGAGGAAAAATGCTTTTTCCCCGGCAGTTCGCCCGCGGCGTCGATCGCCCCGCCCGAGTCGTCCTTATCGCGCCAGCGGCCGATGGCGTCGAAGTTCTCCAGCCCGAAGCCAATGGGATCGAGAATCTTGTGGCAGTTCGCGCATACCGCGTTCGTCCGGTGCAGCTCGGTGCGCTGGCGCAGGGTGAGATTTTCCACCGCCTCCTTGTTCTGCTTTTCCAGCGGCGGAACATTCGGCGGCGCCGGGGGCACGTGTTCGCCGAGCACCTGCTCAAGCACCCACACGCCGCGTTTCACGGCGCTGGTGCGATTGGGAAAAGAGGTCGTCGCCAGAATGCCGGGCATGGCCAAAATTCCGCCGCGATTCGCATCGGTGAGCTTCACCTTGCGCATCGCCGGTCCGCGAACGGTTTTTTCCAGGCCGTAAAGCGTGGCGAGGGTGCCGTTGAGGAACGTGTAATCGCTATCCACGAAGCTGACCACGCTGCGGTTTTCGCGCACGATACTTTCAAAAAAGAGCCGCGCCTCGTCCAGCATCGCCGAGCGCATCTCCGCGGTCATTTGGGGGAATTTCGTGGAGTCGAAGGTCTGCTTCTCCAGACCCACCAGCCCGAGCCATTGCGCGCCGAAGCCATCGAACAACGCCCGCGACCGCGGGTCGGCGAGCAAGCGTTTCACCTGCGCCTGGAGCACCGCGGGCTCGTGGAGTCTGCCGCCTTCGGCCAGCGCGGACAGCTCCGCATCGGGCATGGTCGCCCAGAGCAGATACGAGAGGCGCGAGGCGAGTTGGAAGTCATCCAGCGGGACGATCGATTGCCCCGCGTCCGTTTCGCCGGCGGGTGTGATGAAGAGGAACTGCGGCGAAACGAGCACCGCCTTCAGCATGAGACGCAGCGCGGCCGGGTAAGGGAGTTTGTTTTTCGTCGCCAGATCGAAGACGCGGACGAGGACATCCAGCTCCGCCTCCGTCGCTGGCCGGCGGTAGGCGCTGCGCGCCAGCGAACGCGCGACGTTTCGCGCCGCGGCGCGAAGATCCGTTCCCGGTGCAGGCGGTGCGCCGAAGAGCCGCTTTTGCATCTCCGTCGGCGGCGCATCCTTCGGCGCCAGCACGCGATTCAGCACCTCATTGGCGATCCCGAGATATTGCTCCGATTGGAGCGGCGATAGCGTGTTGAGATACCCCTCGCCGAACACTTCATCGGGCAACTCCTGGGCGACCGACGGATCCACCCCGTAGAGATCGTGCAGCGTGTTGGCATATTCGACCTTGGTCAGGCGACGAATTTCAAATGGGCCGGGATCCTTCGGGCTGAGATAACGGATCTTGCCGACCCAGTCCATGAACGCCTCCCGTTCTTCATCTGTCGGCTGCTTGTCCAAATCGTCCGGAGGCATGTCGTGCGCCTTCACGTTGGCGAGCGCCTGCTTCCATTTCTTGGCCGAGGACGACGTGCCGGGATTTTTCAGCGCCGGGGAGAAGGTGATGCCGCCTTTCATCTTCTTATCCCCGTGACAACCCGCGCAGTAGGTTTTGACGAAGGGTGCGACCTGCTTCTGGAAAGTCTCTTTGGTCTCCGCCTGCAGCTGGGCAAAATCCCTATCGTCTGCAGCTGCTGCAGGGGAAAGCGTGGGCCGGAGGAAGGCAAAGCCCACACCGGCCATGGCGATCAGGCCAAGGCGAAAAGTTACGGCGGTTGTCATTCAGTTCTCATCTTCAGATTCAGCATCATACACCTACTGATGGGCGGTCGCTTTCTTTGAAACGAACATCGTTCAGGACGAGAAGATGAGCCGCCGGCCGAAATGCAGACGGATACCGGTGAGGGATGAGCGGTCCGCAAATCTCCCCTGCGTGTCCTGATCGATCCGCTCATTCGTTGGGAAAACTTCTCACGATCTACGGAGGGATGGAAAGCGGTCGCGGGATGGGTAAGATGGGTCTTCATGTGCAATCGCTACGTCCAGAAAGGGCGCGAAGTGCGGCCCGGACAAAAGACCACCGTCCTCATGCGTGGACCCGGCGGATATTTCGAAATGCCCTTCGACGAAGCGGTCTTCGGCGGCCCGGCCCGAACCGAGAGTCGCAACTACTGGATCCGGCGCGAAGGCGCCGAGGAAGTCATCGTTCCTGGGATTGAGCGATTTGGGGAAAAGGATAAGCGCACGGGCCGGCAAAACTGGGCCTCGGTGCCGCCGGAAAGTGCGATGGAAGGACTGCTCCTCCCGTCACCGCCCGGGAAGGATTACCGCCTGCTCAAGATCGTCACTCAGCCGGCAACGCAGGAGCAATCCGATCGCCTCGGCAATGATCGCGTGCCGGTGCTGCTGGGCGTTTCCGCCGGCGCGATCACGCTGCCGCCGGCGATCGATGCCCCAGCGAAGCCGGAGGAAAAGGAGGATGGGCAGCAGCAGCAGTTGGAATTGCTCGAGTAGATCACCCGCTCGGTGGGCAGCAGTAAGTCGATTGGCGCTCAGCGTGCCTGCGATTAGCGCGTTCGTCTCGTTCAAGGCCCGCGGGGCGGGGCGCTCCCACAGATCACTTCCTTCTGCATAAACTTCGGCGCGCTACAGCGACGCAATTCGCAAATGGTCGGCAAAACGCCGCGTCATTGCATACCCGCGAATTTTGCGGCGAGCACGATTCCGCTGAGATGATCAATTGCCGTCACTTTCTTCCTGCCGCCCTGTGTCTCGCACTCGCCTCATTCGCGGCGTCTCCGGTGGCAGGTGCGGCCACGAAAAAGGTTCGGAGCAAGGAGAGTATCGAAGCCGCCACCCGCCTGCAGGTCTTTCTCGATCGCGCGGAATTCGCTCCGGGCAAAATTGACGGTCGCTACGGCGAGTTCACAATCAAGGCGCTCGCGCTCTATCGCGAATCCAAGGGCGAGGCGGTTGCCGCGCCGGTGCCGCCGCCGGATCACAAGAAGAAATCCGCCCCGGCTCACGAAGTCGCACCGGATGTCGCCGGTCTCGATCTCGCGAGCGTCAATCCCGTTTTCCTCAACTACGCCGTCACCGAAGCCGATTTGAACGCCGTCGGCGAATTGGCGGGCAGCGTCCCGGCGCAGGCCAAACAGAAATCGTTGCCCTACAAGTCCGCTGCCGAGGCGGTCGCGGAGCGCTTTCACACGGACGTCGATTTCCTTGGTGAGCTGAATCCCGGAAAAACGAAGACGATCAAAGTCGGCGATGTCCTCGCCGTTCCAAACGTCGAGCCATTCGATTTGCCGGCGGTGAAAGATATTCAGGCGGGCAGCGAAATTGCCGCCAACGACATGGACGAAGAGGCGGACCAAAAGAAGAGCGGCAAAACCGAGAAGAAGGACAAGGAGAGCGAAGGCACTCCGCCGACGACTTCGGTGAAAGTAGATACCAAGACAAATATGCTTTCCGTTTACGACGCCGGTCAGCTCGTCGCCGCCTATCCCGTCACTATCGGCTCCGCACGCACCGCGTCCCCGGTTGGCGACTGGAAGGTCCGGGGCGTCGCGAAGATGCCGAACTTTCGCTACGACAAAGCCATGCTCAACAAAGGGCAGCGCAGCGGTGACTTTCACATGCTGCCGCCCGGTCCGAATAATCCCGTGGGCGTGATTTGGATTCAGCTGAATAAGAAGGGCATCGGCCTCCACGGCACCAGCGACCCCGACGACATCGGACGCAATGCCAGCCACGGGTGTGTGCGGCTCGCCAATTGGGACATCGTTCGGCTCGCCACGAAAGTGAAAACCGGCGTCCCAGTCTCGATTCACTAAATCGCAAAGCGATACACCCCATTGCTCCGCTCCCGCCGATTCGGAGTTAACATGAAAGCCATTTTCCTTCTCCCTGTAGCTGTCCTCACCCTCGCCGCCTGCGACTCCAAGCAGGAGCAGTTGCGCAAGGCGGAACTCGAAAACCGTGCCGATAAACTGGAGGACGCTGCCAAGTCCGCGAAAAAGTCGGCGGACGCTGATGCGACGGTGGTGAAGAAGGAAGGCGAAGCCAAGGCTGAGGCTTTGAAGGATGCTGCCGATAAGACGCGCGACCAGAAGTGACCGCTTCGACGCACGCCGCCGGCATTCAAGTTCCCGCTCTCACAGCACATGAGATTCTTCGCTTACCTCCTCGGCTTCCTGATTTTGATCGCCGGGCTGGCGTGGGCCGCCGTCGAAGCCGGTGCGCCGATCCTCTACGTGGAGATCGGCTCGGTGATTTTTCTGGGGCTTGGAATTATCATGGGCGCCAGCCGCACCCGCCCTTATCGAGGGCAGCCGGACGTCACCGTCGTTCGAGATAACGACCCGCTCTAATCCTGCGCGAGGTCCCGGCGCTAACGCGCTTGCGGCACGGTTCCCGGGTCGGGAAACTTTTGCGCGGGATCGTCCAGCACCAGTACCCAATCCATGCTGACGCCGGACCTCGGCGGAGTGACTTCGACGCGGGTTGCCCGTTCGAGGTCGCCGGCCGCCGCGGCGATGCCGGTTCGCGGATCCCACCACCAAGTGCGCAGCTTTGGCGCCGACAGGCTCGTGAGATCGAGAGCGAAGGGTTTCCCGTTCGGCGTGTAGATC
>JBAVML010000131.1:0-9353 GCA_049690035.1 Chthoniobacteraceae bacterium | reverse complement strand
CCGGGGACATGCCCCCGCTCAGCGGGGACAAGGAGTGGACGACCGGGGACATGCCCCCGCTCAGCGGGGACAGGGAGTGGACGACCGGGGACATGTCCCCGATCAGCGGCGCCTTGTCCCGGATCGTTCACCCCACGCCCCCGCCGCCCGCGTCTCCCGCTGTCCCAGTCTCCTCGTTTCGCCGTTTGTCCGCACCTTCCCGTGCCGCCCCGCGGGCTGCCGCCGGCGATCGATCGGGCGCCTCTCGGTTCCTCTTCTCCGCGTCTCCAAGTCTCCCCGTCTTTTACCCATCTCCCCTGACATGGCTACCTGGAACAACGCCTTCTGGAACTCCGGCGCCCTCTGGAGCGTCGTTTCACCATCCCCCTTCGCCAATCCGGCCAAGCCCAAAACAAAACCCAACATGAAAAGACAACGTTACTTCCCCAATGCCATCGCCGAGCGCCCTGAGTGGTTCGGCAATTTCGCCATCCAACTGCCGGGCGCCAACGCGACGCTCGCTCTGCCCGCCGCGGATGTGACCGCCCGCTTGGCCGACGCGAAGTTCTGCGAATACGCCTCGGGCGTCTGGCTCACCGCGACGCGCGAGTTTGGCCCCGCGGCGACGGCCTCCCTCGATCAACTTTTTGACGGGGCGGGCACGACCGCTTTTGTCCTCGCACCCTTCACCCCGCCGGCGCTGCCCGCGGGGGTGACGGCGGTGCCCGCCGGGGCGCTGCGGCGCATCTTCGCCTTTGTGCAGACGATCAAGGCCAGTCCGAACTATTCCGACGCGATCGGCATGCAGCTCGGCATCATCGGCTCCGAGGATACGACGGAGCATCCGGTGCCGGAGTTTACGCTGAGCGTCGAGCGCGGCGGTGGCTGCCAGTGTGTGAAGGTGATGTTCAAGAAGTTCGGCAAGCCGGGCGTGGTCGTCTACTCACGGAGGGCGGGTGGCGTGTGGGAGAAGCTCGGGATCGATCTCACCAGTCCCTATCTCGACGAGCGCCCGCTGCTCGTGGCCACCCAGCCCGAGATCCGCGAATACCGGCTGCAATACTTCGACGGCGACCAGCCGACGGGGGAGATGACCGAGGTGCAAACCGTAACCGTTTCACCGTAGCCGTGCCTTACGATCCCAATCTCCCGCAGGAAAACACGCTCATCGACGCCGCGCAGATGCGCGCGCAGCTCCAGGCGCTGAATGCCGACACACAAACCCGCGTGACCCAGGGCGAGCTGGCTGCGGCCATCGCCGGCACGAGTAATAACAGCAACGCCGTAGGCACGCTCGGCCAGGGCGCGGACAGCAGCTACAACCAGACGCAGATCCAAGACATCCTGAACAAGCTCGACGAATTGATCAACGCGCTGCGGAGATAGGCTGATCGATTCTCCGCGGGCAGTTCCGGCGCCGGGAAGGGCAGAACCGTGCCATCGGGTTTTGGCGTTTCATTTCGCCACTTCGTTCAGTGGACGCGGTGCAAAGCCGGTTCCCGCTTGTCGCTCAGCGCGCTCGTCTGCAAAGCTGCTGCGTGCGCGTTCCTTACTATCAAGTCGATGCCTTCACCACCCGCGTCTTCGGCGGCAACCCGGCGGGCGTGTGTCCGCTCGAAGCGTGGTTGCCGGACGAAGTGCTGCGGGACATCGCGGCGGAGAACAATTTGTCGGAGACCGCTTTTTTCGTGCGCCGCGAGGGCGGCTACGATCTGCGGTGGTTTACGCCGACGGTCGAGGTGGACCTGTGCGGGCACGCGACGCTGGCGGCAGCATTCGTGCTTTTTACGGAACTCGGATTCCAGGGAGAATCGGTGCGCTTTCACACGCGCATCGGCGAACTCGGGGCATCGCGCGAAGATGGCCGCATCGTGCTCGATTTTCCGTCGTGGCCCGGACGCCGCTGCGAGCAGGTGCCGGCGTTGCTGGCCGATGCCATCGGCTGGATGCCGCGCGAGTTGTTCAAGACGCGGGATTTCCTCGCGGTCTTTTCCACCGAGGAGGAAGTGCTGAATCTGAGGCCCGATCCGGCCGCGCTGGCGCGCCTGGATTGTCTCGGCGTCATTTGCACGGCTCCGGGGAGCGACTGCGATTTCGTCTCGCGCTTCTTTGCGCCCGGCGCCGGCGTGCCGGAGGATCCGGTGACCGGTTCCGCGCACAGCACGCTGGTGCCTTACTGGAGCGAGAGGCTCGGCAAGACGAAGCTTTTCGCGCGTCAACTCTCGCGGCGGCGTGGAGAACTCTTCTGCGAAGCGCGCGGCGAGCGTGTCGGCATCGGTGGGCACGCGGTGCTCTACAGCCGCGCGCAGCTCGAACTGTCCTGACCGAAAACAAAACGCCGCGGCTCAAGGCGAGCACGCGGCGTTTTGTGGAGAAAGCGTTCGTTAAGCGAGCGCGTCGAGCTTCGCGACGATTTCGGCCTTGGGCACCCGGCCGACGAGCTGATCGCGCACTTCGCCGCCCTTGAAGAAGAGCAGCGCGGGAATCGAGTTGATGCGGAACTTGCCGGCGGTCTCGAAGTTTTGATCGACGTTCACTTTCACCACT
The DNA here is from genome assembly GCA_049690035.1 of Chthoniobacteraceae bacterium. Taxonomy (GTDB): domain Bacteria; phylum Verrucomicrobiota; class Verrucomicrobiia; order Chthoniobacterales; family Chthoniobacteraceae; genus Chthoniobacter. The sequence goes on along the minus strand of JBAVML010000131.1, from coordinate 6,827 downwards.
TTCACGGTGCCATTTTTGGTGTCGGCGATTTCATCGATGATGGGCGAGAGCTGCACGCACGGTCCACACCATGGCGCCCAGAAATCCACGAGCACGGGCTTGTCGGACTGCAGGACTTCGGCGTCGAAATTCGCGTCGGTAACGGTGAGGACGTTGGGGCTGGCCATGAGGAATTCCTAGGAGAGCATTGCCGAGTTGTAGGCAAGGTAGGCGAGCAGCGCCGCGCCGATCGCCACCACGAAGGCGATGATGGCGAGGAAATTCAACACGCCATCCGAGGAGGGTGCGCTGGAGACGCTGGAGACGGAGGCGGGTGCGGTCTGGATCATCGGTGCGGATTGAATGGTCGAGGCGGAAGGTTGGCGGACAAGCGGCTGGGTCTGCTGCATTTTTACCGTTGCTTTGGGCATCGCGGGTTTGGCTCCCTCGGCGGGAAGGGTGATGCGCGCGGTTTCTTTTTTCGGGGCGGCAGCCTTTTGGATGACCGGCTCAGGAGCCTGAATGCCGCTTCCGGCAGGGCGAACGCCGCTCGGGGCTGGAGGACCGCCCGGTTTGGCTGCGGGAGCGGGAATGCCGGGTTTCATCGGTACGCCTGGCTTTCCGAGCGTCGGCGGTTTCGGTGGCGGGACGATGCCGCTCATCGGCTTGGAGGGCGGCGGCGGCGCGCCAGCAGCTCCCGGCGGGCGCGGTGGCGGCGGGACGGAAGGCCGGGGACCGCCAGCGGGTGGCAGCGACGGTGCCGATGGGGCTGCCGGCGCGACGGCGGAGCCAGCTTCCGTCATGATTTTGGTGGTTTCTTTCTTTGGCGTGATTCCCATCCCGGGCGCTTTGCCGGGGAGATTGATCCGCACGGTTTCCCGTTTCGCAGTGGGGGTCTCAGGTTTGGCGGGTAGCGTGATCCGAATCGTCTCGGCCTTGGCGGCTTCGTCGGCGGATTCAGAAGGGGCGGGAGGAAGTTCGTCGGCCATAAAATGAAGATTCGAGGGTTATTGTCACCCACGTCGAGGTGTGTCAACACGTTTGTCCCTTCGTGGCTCCTTCCGTGCAGCTTCAGCGCCGGATGTCGGCCATGCTGAGTGTTTTAGCGCTGCGGCAGACCGGTCGTGGAACTTTCTCTTGCTCCGTTTTTTCCCCGACCGCTACGGTGCGGCGATGCACATTTTGGTCACCGGCGGCGCCGGCTTCATCGGCTCCCATTTCGTCGAGAAATGCCTCGCGCTCGGGCATTCCGCCGCGGTGCTGGATGACTTCAACGACTTCTACGACCCGGCGATCAAGCGGGCCAACGTCGCGGCGTTCGGCGGCGATGTCGCCATTCACGAGGCCGATTTGCGCGACCGCGAGGCCGTCGAGCGGATCGTGGGTGGAGGAAAATTTGATGCCATCGTCCACCTCGCCGCACGGGCTGGCGTGCGGCCTTCCATCCAGGACCCGAAGCTCTACCTCGACACGAATATCACCGGCACCTGGCACTTGCTGGAGGCGGCGAAGGGAGCAGGTGTGCCGCGTTTCATCTCGGCGAGCAGTAGCAGCGTCTATGGCGTGCTCAAGACCGCGCCCTTCCGCGAAGACATGGCGCTGACCGCGACGATCTCACCTTACGCCGCGACGAAGCTTGCCGCCGAGCAGCTCTGCTCGAACTACGCGCATCTCTACGGCATGCGCACGATCAACCTGCGCTTTTTCACCGTGTATGGCCCGCGGCAGCGGCCCGATCTGGCCATCCACGCTTTCACGCGGAGCATTTGGGAAGGCAAGACGATCAACCAGTTCGGCGACGGCTCGACGCGGCGCGACTATACCTACATCGACGACATCGTGCAGGGTATGGCGGCGTGCCTGACGTACGAAGGACCGACCTGCGACGTCTTCAATCTCGGCGAGAGCCAGACGACGACGCTGCGCGACCTCATTGCCACCATCGAGCAGGCGCTGGGGAAAAAGGCGATGATCAACCAAATGCCGGAGCAGCCCGGCGACGTGCCGCTGACCTACGCCGATATCTCGAAGGCGCGCGCCCAGCTCGGATACGATCCACACACGCAGATCGCCGAGGGCATCCCGAAGTTCGTCGAGTGGTTTCACGGCGCTCGTCGCGCTTGAGGAAAGCGATGAAGCTCGCGCCGCGGCGATCGGCACGCTAGCCTGCGCGCCATGATCGAACCGCGCTCCGTTGTCGAATTGCTGCAAGCGTTGGTGCGCATCCCGAGCGTCAATCCGCATGGCGATCCGGGCACGGACGGGGTGGGGGAAGGTGCGATCGCAAAGTGGCTCGCGCGATTTTTGGAAAGCATCGGCGCGACCGTCGAACTGCGCGAGGTTTTGCCAGGGCGACCGAATGTCGTCGCGCGCTGGCCAGCGCCGGGCAAGCCGCGCGTCTTGTTTGCGCCACACACCGACACGGTGAGCGTGGGCGGAATGACGATCGATCCGTTCGGCGGCGAGCTGCGCGACGGACGCGTCTGGGGCCGCGGCGCGAGCGACACGAAAGGCCCGATGGCCGCGATGCTCTGGGCGCTGCGCGAAAGCCGCGGGCAGCTCGCGGACCTGTCTCACGAGATCTGGTTCGCGGGGCTGATGAGCGAGGAAACCGATCAGCACGGTTCGCGCGCGCTCGCGGCGCAAGAGCGCTTCGATTTCGTGATCGCCGGCGAACCGACCGGCCTCGACGTGGTCTATGCCCACAAGGGATCCGCGTTTTTCAACATCACCACCCGCGGCCGTGCCGGGCACGCCTCGCTTCCCGACCTTGGCGACAACGCGATCAATAAGATGCTCGACGTGCTGGCGGTGATCCGCACGGATTTCGCCGCCGAATTTGCGCAGCAACATGATCCCGTGCTCGGCGCGAGCACGCTGAGCATCGGCACGATCCGCGGCGGCACGAAGACCAACGTGATTCCCGACGAATGCACCGCGAGCGTCGATATGCGCTTTGTGCCCGCGCACTATCAGCCGGAGATCATCCAGCGCTTCCAGCGGCGACTCGAACTCGTCTGTCCCGACATCGAAGTCGCCGCGATTCCCGCGCCGCCGCTCTACACCGATCCCGCGCATCCGCTGATTGCGAAGCTCGGCGAATGCGGCGCGAAGCCGATCGGCGCGCCGTGGTTTTGCGATGCCTGTTACTTCGCCGAACGCGGCATGCCCGCCGTGGCCCTCGGCCCCGGCTCGATCGAGCAGGCGCACACGAGGGATGAATGGATCGCGGTTGCGGATTTGGAGAAGGGCGTGGAGTTCTTCCGGCGTTTTCTCGCCCGGCTTTAGGTCAATCGGCCGCTTGCCGAGCCGTCTTGGCGCCTCTAGTCTCGCGGCCCTTTTTCTCCGCACCCTATGAGCCAGCCACAAACCGCCATCACCCCCACTCGCGCCGATGATTTCCCGGAATGGTATCAGCAGGTCGTAAAAGCGGCGGACCTCGCGGAAAACTCGGACGTGCGCGGGTGCATGGTGATCAAGCCGTGGGGCTACGGACTTTGGGAAAATATGCAGCGCGGGCTCGACGGGATGTTCAAAGCGACGGGACACAAGAATGCGTATTTTCCGCTCTTCATTCCGCTCAGTTATCTCGCGAAAGAAGCAGAGCACGTCGAGGGCTTCGCCAAGGAATGCGCGGTGGTGACGCACCACCGGCTCGAGTCCGACGGTAAGGGCGGTCTGCGTCCGGCGCCGAGCGCGGAACTGGCCGAGCCGCTGGTGGTGCGGCCGACGAGCGAGACGATCATCGGCGCAACCTATGCGAAGTGGGTGCAGTCGTACCGCGACCTGCCAATCCTGATCAACCAATGGGCGAACGTGGTGCGCTGGGAATTGCGCCCGCGGCTCTTTCTCCGCACCGCGGAATTCCTCTGGCAGGAAGGCCACACCGCGCACGAGACCGAGGCCGAGGCGCGCGAGGAGACTGTGAAGATGCTCGGCGTGTATGAAACCTTCGCGCGCGACTGGCTGGCGCTGCCCGTCTTCACCGGCGAGAAGAGCGAGAGCGAGCGCTTCCCCGGCGCGGTGCAGACGCTGTGCATCGAGGCGATGGTGCAGGATCGCAAGGCGATCCAGGCGGGCACGTCGCACTTCCTCGGGCAGAATTTTGCCAAGGCGAGCGGCATCCAATTTCAATCGCGCGAGGGCAAGGAAGAGCTGGCGTGGACGACGAGTTGGGGCGTGAGCACGCGGCTCATCGGCACGTTGATCATGGCGCACGCGGATGATGACGGCGTGATCCTCCCTCCGCGCGTCGCGACTTCACAGATCGTCATCGTGCCCGTCGTCCCGAAGCCCGAGATGCGCGACGCAGTCTTCGCCGCCGTGGAGAAACTGGCCGCGGAACTGCGTGCGCAGACTTACGCCGGCGAAGCGATCCGCGTCGAGGTGGACAAGCGCGACATCGGCGGCGGGCAGAAGACCTGGGACTGGATCAAGAAAGGCGTGCCGATCCGCGTGGAGATCGGCCCGCGCGATCTCGAAAAAGGCAGCGTCGCCGTCGTGCGCCGAGATCGCGGGCCGAAGGAAAAGGAGTTTCTCCCGACGGCCGACTTCGTGGGAAAAGCCGCGTCGATTCTCACCGAAATCCAGGCGACACTGCTCGCTCGCGCGACGGCGTATCGCGACACGCACACCGTCAAGATGGACACCAAGGAGGAGTTCTACGCCTTCTTCACCGCGAAGAATGCGGCCAAGCCGGAGGCGCACGGCGGCTTCGCGCTCGCGCATTGGAACGGCTCGCGCGAGGTCGAGGAGAAGATCAAGGAAGACCTCAAGGTGACGATCCGCTGCATCCCATTCGACGCGCCTGAGGAGGAGGGTAAGTGCATCCTCAGCGGCGAGCCGAGCCGGCGCCGCGTGGTTTGGGCGAAGTCCTACTGACGCTGCGTAAAAAGAAAGCGGCCCGACTCTCGTCGGGCCGCTGGATGAATCGGTGATCGCTCGCGCTACTTCTTTTTGAGCGCGTCGATTTTCGCCGTGAGCGCCTCGGGACCGCCCTTCTGGAAGCCGACCCACTTGGCCAGTTCCTTCCCGTCGCCGTCGAAGACGACCAGCGTGGGGAAGCCACGGATCTCATGCTTGGCTTTGAGCTCGTTGTTCTGTTTGGCGACGGCCTCATCGAGCTTCTTCTTGTTGGGAAAATCCAACTCGAGCAGGACGAGATTCTTCGCCGCGTAATCCTTGAACGCCGCTTTGCTGAAGACCTCTTCGTCGAGCTTGATGCACCAGCCGCACCAGTCGGAACCGGTGAAGTCGGCGAGCACGAGCTTGTTCTCGGCCTTGGCTTGGGCCACGGCCTTCGCGTAGCTATCGGTCCAGCCGTCCGCGGCGTGCGCGGCGAGGCTGGTCAGGACTGCGGCGGCGCAGAGAGCCGCGAGTTTGAGCGATGGTGTTTTCATGGGGAGAGCTATTTTCCTTTGAACGTGTCGAGTTTCGCCGTGAAGGGGCCAGGGCCACCCTCCTGGTAGCCGAGTTCGCCGACTTTCTTTCCCTCGCCATTGAGCACGACGATCGTGGGATAGCCTTTGATGCCGAACTCGCCTTGGAGCTTCTCATTCTGCGCCTTGAGTTTTTTGGACTGTTGCTTGGCTTGCGGAAAATCCACCTCGACAAGCACCAGATTGTCCTTGGCGTAATCCTTGAACTCCTTCTTTGAAAAAACTTCCTTGTCGAGCCTGATACACCAGCCACACCAGTCGGAGCCGGTGAAGTCGAGAACCAGAAGCTTCTTTTCCGCCTTCGCCTGAGCGAGGCCCTTTTCGTAGTCGTCGCCCCAACCGGCGGCAGCGAAGACAGTGGAAGTTACCAACATCAGCGCCACGCCGGACGCCGCCATTTTGCACATAAATGCCTTCATAAGGCGAAATTTGACCGAGGACCGTGGCTGCTTGTTCATTTTATTTTGGCATCTGGACCAGCTTCAAGGCCACGGCGCCGACGACCGCCAGCAACCCGCCGAGAACGGCGCGTCGTGTGGGGCGCACGCGATCGATCCACCAGGCGAGCAGAATGGTGACGAGTGGCGAGATGCCGACGATCGGGAGGACGATGCCGCTCGGCGTGGTGCGCAGCGCCCACTGGTAACAGCCGACTCCGATCGTGGGACCGGCGAGGGCATTGGCCACGACGAAGGGCCAGCCCTTCCGCCAATCGGGAGGTGGCGGTGCGGCATCCTTGTCGGCGCGAAAGCGGAAGAGGAGCGCGGCCGCCCAGGTGAGCAGCACTCCGCCGAGCGCTCGCTGATACGCGGCGGTCCCGCCATCGACGGAGAAATTGGCCAGCGCGCCGATCGCATTGGCCTTGCGGCTCACCACGGCCCCGAGCGCCTGACCCAGCGCCGAACCAACGCCGAAAAGCACGCCGATCCAAAATACGCGGCGCGGGATGGCACTGCCGCGATCTGGCGCGAGAGCGATCGCCACCCCAGAGAGGATGATCGCGGCGCACGCGAGATCCACCGGTCGCAGTGTGGTGCCGAGCCAGAGCCATTCTGCGACCGCGGCGATCGGGGCCGCGAGACATTGCGTGAGCAGGATCGAAAGCCGCGGCCCGATGCGCGGCAGTGCCCCAAAGAGCGCCATGTCTCCGAGCCCAAAGCCGATCACGCCGCTCAGGAAGAACCACCACAGGCCCGGCCCGCCGACGCCAGCGCCGAAGACGTGAGCCCAAATCCCCAGCAAGATCGTCGCGAGGGTAATGCGGCCGAGATTTGCGACCTGCGCGCCGACCAACCGCGCCGAGCGCGCGCCGAAAATCACCGACAGGGAGAAGAAGAACGTGGTGAGAGCGGCGGCGAGCATCGGAGCGGGCCGCGCATTACGCCGGAGCTGAGCCGGTGAGGCAAAGGC
>JBAVML010000130.1:0-16081 GCA_049690035.1 Chthoniobacteraceae bacterium | reverse complement strand
GGCGATTGGCGCGAAGGGCGCACCGTGGCGCGCCGCACGGAGATTCCGGAAAAAGGCACCTGCTGGCTGACGCGCAATGGGCGCTTCCTCCTCGTCTGGGGCGGCGGTGAGGGCGCAAAGATCTGGGACCTCGAAAAGCGCAGCCCGCGCGACATTTTCGCCGCCGATCACCCACGGTATCGGCCGCCCAAATACAGCCGGTTTTACGACGGCAAAGGGGTCGCGGTGATCGAAAGCGCGCACGATTTCCGGCTCGGCCTGGCGGTTGAAGGGGCGCGGCCTGACAAGGAAGCGCTGAGCGCGATTTTTTTTGAAGGAACGACCGGGAAGGAACTGGCCGCAGGCGTGACGATCGAAGACAGCCTCGATAAGGACGCCAAGGGATTGCAGCGGATCGCCGACCTCGATGGCAAAAAGACGCTCGGTGACGCGGCGAAGCGCCTCCGCCGCGAGTTGCCCGCCGACGCGCGACGAGCCTTTTTCAGCGCCGATGAAAAGCTCGTCGCCGTGCTCAGCACGAGTGCCGCGGAGGCGGCGGTCGCGCGCCCGGTGTTGAGCGAGCTGCTCTTTCACAGCGACCTCATCGGCAAGACGGCGGAGCAACTCGAAAAGGATGGCCGGCACTACGGGTTCACCCCGCCCGCCGGGCGGGCTTGGCGGCTTCAGGTCTATGATGTGGCCAGCGGCACCGCGCTGCTCGGGGAAGTGGTGTTGCCGGCGCTGGCGGCGTTTCGTTGGGAGGGCGAAAAATGCGTGGCGCTTTCCAGCGAGGGGCGCTGGACGGAGATCGACGTCGCGCCGGACGCTCGCACTTTTCCGGATCTGCGTGACACGGTGCTCCTGCTCACCGGCCGCGCACTGGATCCGACCACCGGAGCCGTGGACCTCAACCGGCCTCCGCTAAAAACGCTGGCGAGTTTCTGGGATCGTCTGCGGAAAGGGAACTCCACCGGCTGGCAGACGGGAGCCAAACCGACGGCAGCCCATTGACCGGCGCAGGCGTGCGATTGGATCGGTGGAATCTCGCCTGCGGTTTGCGCGCACCGATTCGGTCGCACCTGCTGGGGGAAGTTCCAAAAATGTCGTTGTCATGCGCGAGCAAACCCTGATGATGCGGCACCCATCGCCAATTGGCACAGAAAGGAGGGAAATCTAAACCATGAAAATCATCGCTATCATCGCACTCGCTGCGGTCGCGTTCAGCTTCGGCGCCTGCGCCAGCAAGCCAGCTCCGGCTCCGGCCCCAGCTTCACACGGCTACTCCAAGTAATCTTCTCGAATCTCGAGATCTGATTTGCGAAAGCCAGACCGGTCCCTCGTGGCCGGTCTGGCTTTCTGCTGCGCGGGGGCCGGCTTCGCCACCGGCATGATTTCTGCACTTCGCAGCCGTGCGTCGCGTCGAGGGATCGAACCCCGACTTGACCCGCAGAATCCCTTTGCCGGTGAATCAATGCCTCGAACATCCACCCGTTGACGAAGTGACTTCCGCTTCGGATGCACTCCCGACGGGCGCCGAAGGGGATGGCGGTGATCCGGCGCCGGGCGATGGCGAGGAATCCCGCCTGCCCGCAACGGGCAAAGGGCGGATTCTGCTGTTGGAGGACGACGCTTCCTTCAAGGAGGTGATTCGGGATTTTCTGAAAGATAACGGCTACACCGTGATTGCCGTCGCCAATGGCGGCGAAGGCGTTCGCGAGGTGCTCGGGAACGATTTTTCGCTGATTCTGTGCGATCTGATGATGCCGACGCTGCCGGGCGATATGTTTTACCGCGCCGTCCAGCGGATCCGACCGAGCCTGTGCGAAAGGTTCGTCTTCATGAGCGGCTACCGCGGCGATGCGAAGACGAATGAGTTCATCCGAACCTTCAATGTGACGGTGTTGCGGAAGCCGTTTCACTTGAAGGACCTGTTGGACACGATTGCCTTCGCGGAGGCACGCAGCGGGCTTCAGGAGGCGTTTGATGCGGCGTCCGCGGAAGAGTCCGCCTCTCCTCAAGCCTGTCCGCCGGAGGATCCGGCGCCGGTCGAGCCACCATTGCCGCCGCCACCGCCGGTCGCCGAGGTGGTGGCGCCCGTTGTGGCGTCCGTTGCTGCGCCCGTTCCGAGTGCGCAGCCTCGCCCCTTGCTTTTCCGACCGGCGCCGGTGCTCCCGGCGAATATGCCGCCGGCTGCCGGGCGCATGGTTCCGCGCGTGGTCACTTACGCCGGAATTGTTTTGCTCCTCGGCCTCGGTTTCATTCTCGGAGATCGGTATCTCGATGCGCGGGACGGCCTGGCCGCGGCGGCTTCGGAACGGCTCACGCTTGAAACCGAGTGGCGCCTGGTCTCGGCTCAGGCGGAGCAGGCTGAAAAGTCGCGTCGCACGGCGGCTTCCGTGCTGCGGCGCGCAAAGCGGATCGAAGCCGAGCGCGCCGGAAGCCGATGGGTGGAGGTGCTCCGGGCCGCGTCAATCGTGGCCGGACCGGGGATCGAGCTCCGCGCTGTTTCCGTCCGCCGCCTCGAGCGGCCCGCCGGCTTCTGCGAAATTTCCTTCAATGGCGTCGCGAGCGGAAACCTTCCGCGCGAGGTCGCGGACGAATTTCAGCGCGAGTTGCGCCGCGAATTGGAACGAAGCTTTCAGGGCACGGTGGGGATTCGTCTGGTCAAACTCGAAGATCACGGGGAGCCGGCACCGGCGACTGCGGACCAGCGCAGATCGAGCTTTACCGTCGAAGTGGAAGTCGGATCGGCGGCGGCTGCGCCGGTGGAAAGGCAGGCGGGGAAATGAGCATGCCGGTGCCTCGCTTTGAGATTCTGCGGGGGATGTTGATCATTTCGGTCGGCGCCGCCGTGGTGTGGTGGGGAGGTGGCCAGCTAATTGCCCCGTATCTGGGGCGGGCGCAGGTGACTCGCAGTGCGATCGACGAATTGCGCGAAAAAATCGACGGCGCTCGGACGGCGATCCGAGAGGCCCAAAAGCTCGACAATGCAGCGGAGGCGATGCGCTGGCAGATCGAGCGGATGGACCAGGAGATCCCCGCGGGGCCCGGGATGGTCTGGCTCCCGGAACTCGTGAAGCAGCATTTCGCCGCCTTCGGCCTCACCGTGTCGATCGTGCGGATGAATACGGTGCGGGAAGAACCCGAGATGCCCGGTTACAGCCGCGGCTATTGGTCGGTGGGACTGCCGATCCTCGACGGAAACCACAACGCCGAGGGATCGCTGCTCGCGGTGGCAGAGTTCGAGCGGCTGCACCCGTTTATTTCGGTCCTGGATTTTGCCATTCGGGCGGACCCGGAAAACCCGCAGCGTCGCCTCGCCGTGCTGAACGTGGCGGCGTTTATCCGGAAGTAATCCCCACCTCGGCGCGTCGGGGATAAACGATGCCCTCGCCGCCCGGCTCCGTGCGGATCTTCACCTACCGCACTGCTTCCACCCAACTCGCCACGCGGTAGGCAGGGGGCAGGCCTACGTCGGCTTTGCTGAGCGCTTCGTCGTAGTGAATGCCTGCGTTTCCGCTGATCACCATCGTCTTCCCGATCATCGCGCCGCTGAAGTTTGCATCGCCCGTGATGGTGAAGGCCGCGCCCGGCGCGTTGATCGCCCCGATGAATGTTCCGCTGCCGGAAACGGTGACCAATTGGGTGACCCCGACAGGTGGGCTGACGACATTGATAATGTTGCTGGCGGCGAGGTTGCTTTGGTTGTCGAAAGCGGAGCCGGAGACGGTCAGGTCGCCTTCGACGTGGTAGATGACGTGGACGCCTGGTTGCTGGAGGATGTAGCCAGTGCCGGCGGTCGTGAAATTGCCGGTGACCCAAACTTCGATGTAGCTCTCGACGCCAACCGCATGCGGCGCCAGGGTCATTACGTTCCCACCTCCGACCGTCACCGAACTGACCTTGTAGCGGGCGGGCGCGGATTTCGGGCCCCCCGTGAGCGACACCGAGGTGTTGATCACGGTTGGCGTCGGATTGAAGGTCACCCAGCTCGGTGCGACGACCGGGGCCGGTGGCTCGCTGAACGGGCTGGTGATCGCCCCCTGCACATTGGCGGTGCCCACGGGCGCGGGGCCGCTGTAATCCAGATCGCCGTAGATGAAATTGCCGCCCAAGTCGGACGCGCCCTCGGTGTCGTTTATCGCTAGATCGCCATTCGACTGGTGTTTGGCGAGATCGTAAAGGCTGCCGGTCGATTTTGCCGGGTCGGAGGAGTCGAAGCTGTCCACCAAGCCGCCGCCCATGGTGATTCTTTTCTCGAGCAAAATGGCACGTTTGAACGGCGAGCGGTTGATCGGCTGCGCGAGGATTTCCAGCGTGCGAGTCGCCCGCGGCGCCGCGCCCACGCTGCTGCCGTTGGTGCGGTCCTGCCGGAGGCTCAGCTTGCGGAGCAAGACATCTTGCGGATCAAGGCCCGCGACCGCGCCGCCGGAGACATCGGCTTTCCCCGTGGAGCGGATGCGCAGCCAGTCCACCCCGCTGATCGTGACCTGATCGACGGCCACCGCTGCGCTGACCGGCCCCGTGGCGAGCACGCCGGTGGAGAGCGTGTTGGTCGTCTCGATGGCCGCGGCGCCGGGTGCGCCGGGAGCGCTCGGCCAGCCGTCGGTAGTCCAGGAGCCTTTCTGGGCGGTCATCAAGGCCAGCTCGGCGCCGGCCTCTGCGGCGTGCTCGGCTTGCGACCAGCGCGAGGAGTGGTGACTGGTGCGGAAGCGGTTGCGCGCCTCGGTCAGGGCCGCGCCCACAAGGACGAGCGTCACCGCGAGAATGGCCAGTGCGGCCAGGACGGCGGAGCCGGACTGGCGGGCGGGAGTGCGGCGGCGCGATTTCGCGCTCATGGTGGCGCGGTTCATTGCTGGAGCTGAGAGCGTTGGAAGCAGAGCACGTCGAGCTCGCGCCGCAGCGTTCTCCCGGCGGCGCCTTGCATGGGCTGATTGTAGAGCAGCCGGCAGCGGATCGAGCCGTTGGTTTCGTTTTTGAAAGAAATCGCGAACGCGCCGGAGGTCGGGCCGATCGTTCTTGGCACTCCGGATTCGTTCCGGACCACGGCTCCGGCGAGAACGGAATACCGCACCGGCAAATCGGGTCCGTAAGTCACGCTTCCCGCCACGAGGGTCGGCGGGTTGGTCGTCTTGCTGCCGATGGCATTATCCTCCTCGCGCGTGTCCGCGTAGTAGCCGGGGATGGTGAGACGCAGTTCGTTCCCGAAAAGAACCGTGCCGGTCACCAGCGTCCCCGCATCGTAGATCTCCACCTTGGTCGCCCGCCGGACGTCGCGTTTCAGGTAGTCGATGGCCCGCATCTGGTCGTTTTGGCGGGTCGAGTAGGTCATCGCGTTGACCGCCGTGGTCTGGACCGCGGTCCAGCTCGACATTAGCGCAGCCATAAAGACGCTGAAGACGCCCATCGCCACGACGAGTTCGACGAGCGTGAACCCAAATTCTTTTGGTTTACGGGAGGTCACTTTTTGAGATTCCTCCTCGTGATATCACGGTGACGAGACTGCGGGTTTGGGCTCGCTGCGTGCGGCGGCCGACCCACGTGAGCGTGGCCACGACGCGCACGGCGCTCGCGGAACTCAGGTTCTGGGCTCCTGCGGTAAAGGTGATCACGCGGGCGGAGGCTCCGGTCCACGTGCCTTGGAGGGTTTTAGCCCCGGCCACATCCCAGGGGGAAAGGGTAAGCGTTTCCTCGCTGACGGTGATCCCGGTCATCGGCTGCGGCCGGGCGGTCCAGACTTTGGTGGTAATGCCGGTCCCGTTCGTCAATTCGGGCCATTCGAGCAACCGGAGTTCCTCGATGCGCTGCTCCAGACCAGAGGTAACCAGGGCGTCTTCCTCCGCGGCCGAAGCCATCCGCCCGGCGTGCACCGCCGTCGCAAAGGCCCCGAGGAAGCCAGTCGCGATGATGGCGAGGGCCACGAGCACCTCCGCCAAAGCGAATGCGGCGGGCCGGGTCTGGGCACGCGCCAGGGCGCCCCGCGGGCGACCGCGAGCGGTCTCTCCAGCACCGAAAGCGCGGCCAGCGATCGGCCGAGGGTAAACGGAGCTAGGTTTTCCAATGTCCATTGCCGAAATTGGAACTGGGAGAGCAGCCTACGTGCCTGAGCGTCGGAACGGGCCGAGCCTGCGTGGGTCGGCAGCGTCCGGGCGGCCCGCCTTTCCGTTCGATCGAAGACGAGATGGTCCTCTATCTAGCCTGTGACCGTGGCGAATACAGCACGCGCGCCAGGTAGAGTCCTTCCGCTGGCGCGGCGAAGTGGGTTTTCGTTGCGTTGCCGTCTTCCAGCAGTTCGGTGATCCAGGCGAGCGGCGCACGTCCCTGCGCGCAGCGGGCGAGGGTGCCGGTGAGCAGGCGGACCATGCGGTAGAGGAATCCATTGCCCGTGAAGCGGAGGGTAAGGAGGTGGCCGCGGCGCTGGATCGCGATGTCGTGGATGGTGCGAACGGTGTCGCGTTCGGGCTGGCGGCGGTTGACGGCGAAGCGGGCGAAGTCGTGCGAGCCGCAGAGCAAGGCCGCCCCTTCCCGCAGGATGCCGAGATCGAGCGGGCCGGGGACGTGCCAGGCGCGGCCAAGTTCGAGCGGGTGAATGAAGGAATCGTTCCAGATGCGGTAGGCGTAGGTCTTGCCGCTGGCGTGGTACTGAGAATGGAAGTCCGCGCGGGTAGGTGTGGCGCGCAGGATGCGGATCTCGTGGGGCAGCGTCGCGTTGAGCGCGAACTGCCATTTGCCGTCGGGGAGCCGACCGCGGGGGACATCGGCGTGGGCCACCTGCCCGAGCGCATGCACGCCGGCGTCGGTGCGACCGGAGCCGATGACGACGACGCGCTGGCCAACGAGCTGGGCAAACGCGGCCTCCACGAAATCCTGCACCGCGTCCTTCGTCGCCTGGCTCTGCCAGCCGCGAAACGGGCGGCCATCGTAGGCGATGACGAGCTTGAGGCGAAGCAGGTCCGCACTCACCGGCGGAAGACCAGCCACGCGATCGTGGCCGCGATGATCACCGCCACGGCGATCCATTTCCACAGTCGGTCGCTCTCTTCATCGATCCGCGACTTTCCCACCACCGAACGCGTGTCGTCGCGAAATGACCAGGTGATCAGCGTGAGCAGCAATTCCACCAACCAGTTCATAGAGCATCAGCCGAGCATCGCCTGCGCGTCGAGCCACCCTTGCAGGATTAGCTGCGCGGCGACCTGGTCGATGACCTCGCGGCTGTTCTTCACATTGCGCCCCGCTTCGTGGAGCGAGCGCTGTGCGGCGACGGAGGTGAGCCTTTCATCCCAAAGTTTCACCTCGCACGGCACGGCGGTGCGCAGTTTTTCGGCGAAGGCGCGGACGTGTTCGGCGGCGGGGCCGTAGGTGCCGTTCATGTTGCGCGGGAGGCCGAGGATGATGATGCCGATCTTGTCGCGCTCGACGATCGCAGCGATGTGCTGCACCGGGTCGGCGACCTTGCCCACATGGATCGTCTCGAGTGGATGGGCGAGCATGCCGAGCTCGTCGGAAACGGCGAGCCCGATGCGCGCTTCGCCGTGGTCGATGCCGAGCGCGCGTTTCATTGCAGCGCGGCCGGCACTTCGGCGACGAGATGTTTGATCCGCTCGGCTTCGTGCCGGTTGCAAACGAGGATGGCGTCCGGCGTCTGCACCACGATGAGGTCGGAAACCCCGAGCAACGCGATCATTTTTCCCTCGCTGGAATAGATGAGGTTTTGGTGCGAATCGACGGCGGCGAGAGCGGTGTTGCCCACGTTGCCGGCAGCGTCGGCCTTGAGGTATTTCGCGATCGCGGTCCAGCTGCCGATGTCGTCCCAATCGAATCCGGATTCGACGACCAGCACGCGGTCCGCTTTCTCGAGGACGGCGTAGTCGATGGAGATTTTGGGCAGCGCGGGGAAAGTCTCGCGCAGGATGGGGCCGAGGTCGGTGCTGCGATGGATTTGGGCGACGAATTCACCGAGGACCGGGACGTGGCGATTGAAGGCGGCGAGGATGGCGCGGACCGTCCAGATGAACATTCCCGCATTCCACCGGAAGTTGCCTTGCCTGAGGAAGGTTTCCGCGAGTTCCGCGCTCGGTTTTTCGCGAAAGCGCGCGACGTCAAAAATCTCCGGCCCCTCCGGTTTTGCGGCGAGGGGCGCCCGCTCGCCCACTTCGATGTAGCCAAAACCGGGACAGGCCCAGGTCGGCTTGATGCCGATGGTCACAAGTTCACCCGTCTCTTCCGCGCCCGCCACGGCGACGCGCAGGGTGCGCTGAAAGCCAGCCGTATCTTCGATCAAATGATCCGCCGGCAGCACGATCATCGTGGCATCCGGTGCGCGCATCGCGATCCAGCCTGCGCCGAGCGCGATGGCCGCGGCGGTGTCGCGTTTGGCGGGTTCGGCCACGATGTTTTCGCTCGGGAGCTGCGGGCAGAGCGTGCGCACGGCGGCTTCCTGATCCGCATTCGTCAATATCAGAATCTGGGAGGAAGGAACCAGCCCGTCGAGCCGGCGAATCGTGGCCTCGAGCAGCGTCTCCTGGGAAAAAAGCGAGAGCAACTGCTTCGGTCGGCTTTTGCGGCTGAGCGGCCAGAAACGCTCGCCACTGCCGCCGGCGAGAATCAAAACGTAAAGGGGGTGCGGGGACATCGGGAAAGGTTTTCGGGAGCAAGGAAGTAAGGCATCCTCCGGCGAATGGAAAGTGTGCAGCCAAGGTTTCGGGTTTCCTTTTGCCGATCCCCGGACATATTCGCCCGGTCATGCGCAAGTCCTCCGATCCCCTGCAAACCAGCCTGCTCGCCGTAACTCAGACCGCCGTCGGCTGCGGCATCGGCCTGCTAATCGCGGGCAAGCTGGGGCGTCCCGCGCAAAAGACGACCGCCGCGACGATGATCTCCGTGGGCGCGCTGCTCGCGCTGCCGGTGGTGGTGATGGCGGTGATGCGTTCGGTGAATCGACCGACCTCCGAGCGAGGCATGCGCCGGCGCCTGGATTCGATCCGGCGCGACTCGGGATTTCCGGACGAAGCGGAGATCCTTTAGGGGTTTCCTCCGGGGTGGATGGGCATGGCCGATGCTAAGGGAGAAACCACCATGAAACTCCTCCCCCGGATCACAAAAAACGACTTCAATTCACTCGGCTTTCGCACCTCCCTGGAGATCGCCGCCGGCGGTGTCCTGACAGCGATGCTGCTGCGCTGGATCACGCTCTAAAAGGCGGTCGAAAAACCCGCCGATGGAGGCCGCGTGAGCGGCGAAAATTGCCGGTTGCCGCCGTGGTGCACCGCCGCTAAACCACGCCGCGCATGTTGCACGAACTGTCCCAATGGCTCCACGGTCTCATTCCCATGTATCTCGGCTGGGTGGAGAATTGGGGTTACCCCGGAGTGGTCATCCTCATGGCCATGGAGAGCTCCATCTTCCCCGTGCCGAGCGAGATCGTTATTCCTCCGGCGGCGATCATGGCAGCGTCCGGCGGCAAGATGTCGCTAATCGGAGTGATCGCGGCCGGCACGTTTGGTTCGTGGCTCGGCTCGGCGATTACCTATTGGGTCGCCCTCGTGGTCGGGCGGGCGGTGATCATTCGGTGGGGAAAATACTTCTTTATTTCCCCCGACAAGCTGGAGCGCGCCGAGCGGTTCACGCGTCGCTACGAAGCGGGCGGCATCTTTTTCGCCCGCCTGCTGCCGGTCATCCGCCATCTCATTTCCATCCCGGCCGGCATCGTCCGCATGGGCTTTGTGAAGTTCAGCATTTTGACCACCGTCGGCGCGGCCATCTGGTGCACGGTGCTCGCCTGCCTCGGCGGCCGGGTGGGGGATAAGTTGCGCCTCGCCGGGAAAGACCCGCTCGACCCCGAAGCGCTGGTCGCCGCGGTGAAACACGAATCGCACTTCATCATCGCCGCCGTGCTCCTCGTCTGCGTGCTTTACTTCGTCGGGATGAAAATCACCGCGCCGAAGCCGCCGCACCCGCACGTGGCCTGAGCCAGGCGCGTTCTACAAATCGATCGTCACACCCGGCGTCGGCGTGATGATTTCACTGCCGGGAAGATCGGCCGCGAGGGTGCCGCGGAACCACTCGATCGCGCCGGAATCGCCGTGGACGAGGATCACTTTTTTCGGCTGCACCTTGTTCACGTAGGCGCGCAGTTTTTCGCGGGAGGCATGCGCGCTGAAGTAGAAGGACTCGACCGGGCAGCGCAGCTTCTGCGGTGGAACTTCCGGGCTGAGTTGGACCGTGTCGCCCGGCGCCGCGGCGCGGATGCGACCCGCCGGTGATGCGGGGTCCGAGTAGCCGACGAAAAACAGCGCGTGAGCCGGGTCGCTGATCACCTGCCGGGCGAAAACATTCGAGAGCGTTTTTTCCGTCATCATGCCGCTGGAGAGCGCGTAGATGCGGCGGCCCTTGAGCGGCGTTTGCTCGGCGGCTTTGCCCGCCATCGTAAAAGGCGCCACCGCGTCGAGGAGCTGCAGCTCGTGCTTTTGGCGCGGCGTTTGGTGCGAGAGTTTGTCGTAGATTTCCGTGAGCTTCGTCCCGAGCCCGCCGATGTAAACCGGGCCGTTGGCGAGCAGTCCCTTTCGCCGGAACTCGTAGATCATCCCGAGCATTTCCTGCGTCTTCCCGAGCGCGAAGAGCGGAATCAAAATTCCCGCATTGCGGTCGAACGCCGCGTTAATCGAATTCGCGAGCCGCAGTTCCTCGCCGGCGCGGGTAAAGCCCTCCGTCATGGCGCGCTCGCCGTTGGTTGTCTCGATGATCAGCACGTCGAGCGGATGTTCGGGAAAACGCGCGGCCTGCGAGATCGTCTGGTCATCGAACTGCACGTCGCCGGTGTAGAAAATCGTGCGCCCTTCCGCGCGGATCAGCGTGCCCACCGAGCCGAGGATGTGACCGGCGTCGAACAGCTCGATCGACAACGGCACGTCCTCGTGCGCGGCGAGTCGTTCGCCGGTGACATCGAAGCGCTGGTGCAGCGGCACCGATCGCCATCGCCGCACCGCCGCGTCGATTTCCCGATGCCCGAAAAGCGGATAGCTCGTCACGCCTTCCTCCTTCTTCTTGAGCATCACGTTCACCGAATTGTGCAGCATGATCTCGCTGAGCTGCCGCGTCGCCTCCGTCATGAAGACCGGCGCCTGCGGCTGGCGCCGCATCTGCACGGGGAGCGAGCCGACGTGATCCTGGTGAGCGTGGGAAAGCACGATCGCATCCACCGAGTCCGGCGCCGCCAGTTCGAGCTGTGGGAGCGCCTCGATGCCGTCGAATCGAGGGTGCAGGCCGCTATCGAGAATGATGCGCTTGCCCGCGGCCTCGAGGAGGTAGGAGTTCGCGCCGATTTCGACTTCGCGCGTGAGGTTGGTAAAAGTGAGTGCCCCCATTTGCCTGCGGCGGAACATGGGATCGCCCCCTGGGAATGGCAACGCAATTCCCGCGCGCCGTCCGGCGAGCATGGTTACGGGCTACAAGATCACCGGTTTCTTTGGCTTCGGCACGGCGTTGGAAGTGACGAGCCGGAAGACAATGAAACACGCCACACTGCCCGCGGGCATGACCCCAGGCAGCCAGATCAGCCAGCGGTTGAAGACCGCCATGGAGATCATCACGTAAGCCACCAGCGCCACGAAACCGATCCCAACGGCGGCGAGGCGAGTCCGCGTCGGAATGAAATATCCCATCGCAGCGATGATCGCGACCAGCAGCACCTCCGCCCAGACAGGCGCGCGCTGGATGAAGGACCGGTTCTGCATCGTCGCGATCGCCGCGGCGAAAAGCTCGCCTTGCGAGCCAGACCGGCTGGCGGCCAGCGGAATCTTCCGCGCCTGTGCATCGGTGCGGGAGAGCAGCACGACGCGCCCCTTCAGCTTTTTGAGATTCGCCACGGTCGGCTTGCCCGCGGCGGACTGTTCGGTGGCGAAGATCAGGTCGTCAAAGCTCAGCGCTCCCCGCGGCGTCGCAAAATCCACGCGCATGCGGCCGCGCGCATCGATCGGGATGCGCCGCTTGCGACCGAGATCGATGTGCGAGCCGAGTTCCACACTCACTTCATCCGGAGTGAGCCGTGCCCACATCATCACCGCCTGCAAGGGAAACGAGGGGACCACCTGCCCGTGATGGCGGAGCACCAGCGGTACCGAATTGTAGCGCTCGCGAATCAACGGGAGATTGGTAAAGCCGATCGTCGCCGCCAGCCGGTAGTCCTCCGACGGCTGTCGATCCACGATCGGAAACTCCGGCAGTCCGCTCGAGTCACCCTTGACCTGACGCAACAACGGCACCTCCTGCCATGGCGGCGCCACCTGCGGATCATCGGGAAAACCAAGCTGCGCTCCGAGCAGCATCCGCGGCGCGAGGTGGATTTGATCGAGCAGAAATTTCTCGTACTGCGGCAGCATTCGCATCTGCGTTTCGGGGAGCGCGAAGCGATCCCAATCCAGCACTTCATCGATCGCCAGCACCGCCGGGCCCTGCGGTAGCGCGGCTTGGAAAAAGAGCGAGAAATCGAGCGGGCTCCAGGGCCAGGGATGTTCCTGAAGCGCGCCGTCGTCGATCGTCACCAGCGTGACCGGCGCCTCGACCTGTTCCTGGCGACTGCTGGTGGCGAGAAAATCGGCCCAGCGATCATCCCACGAAGCGAGTGGCTCCTGCCGGCTCTCGCGCATCAGGACGAGGCCGGCGAGCAACACCAGGATCATCATTTGCGCTCCGGTTTTGAACATGCGGCGGAGTTAGCCGCATTTCGCCGCGCCACTCCAAGAAAAATGACGAGCACACCGAAGTTGATGCGCAGATGACGCAGATTTGCGCAGAGCCAAGCCTCGTCAATGCGCGCGCGCCGACGCATGCCACTCGCCTCGTCCGAGGTGGCTGAATCAGAAAAAAAAGCCGCCAGAGAACTACGACAAGGAAGGTCGGACTACCGTTGCTGCCTTCCGGCCCTGGCGGGGTTTGTCTGCCTTCAATCCATAGTCTCTGGCGGAGATGGGACTATGGTGCCGAGCTTTACGAAGACAAATCATTTCCTGAAAATCCGTTGAAACCGCTTGCATTGAGCCATTTTGAAAGGTTTAAGGTGCGGCACCAAAACCTGCCGGGCGTGAGCTTTGCAGACTTTTAACCCCCGATTTCCCAGATTTCTTAACCTCAATTTATGGCAAAACTTTTCATCGGACTGGCGATCGCAGTGGTTCTCGGCGCGGCAGTACTGAGCTTCCTCACCAAGGCGCAGGCCGACAAGTTGCAGTCCAATTTGAAAGAGACCAAGCAGACGCTCGCTCGCACGGAAACCACGCTGAGGCGTGCTGAAAGCGAGTCAAAAAAAGCGCAGGAGGAACTCGTCGTCGCCAACGCGAAGGTCGAGCAACAAGCCACGGAGATGACTGGTCTGAAGGCAGACAAGGAGAAGGCGGTGATGGAGCTGGCGGAGGCGAAGATGGCTCTCGACGCCAGGACGAAGGAATTGGCGGACATCCAGGAAAAAATGAAGGGTGGCGACGCTACCAAGCCCGCGGTCGATCCGACGGTGGTGGTGGCGGAACTCGAAGCGAAAAAGGCCGAGCTCGCGAAGGCGCAGGCCGAACTCGCCGAGAAATCGCAGATGGTCGAGACGCTCAACAGAAGCAAGGTTGAGAACGACGAGAAACTCGCCAACGCCAACAAGGAAATCGAGCGCTACCGCGCCGGGGTGACCAAGTCCGGCCTGTCCGGAAAAATCCTCGCCGTCAATCCCGGCTGGAATTTCGTCGTCCTGAGCGTGGGTGATCGGCAGGGAGCTGCGACTGGCGGCGTGATGATCGTGACTCGCAGCGGCGAGCCCATCGGCCGTGTTCGGATCACCTCCATCGAACCTTCCACTTCCATTGCCGACATCATCCCCGGGTCCGTGCGCCGTGGGGTGACGGTGCAGCCTGGCGATACCGTGGTCTACGAAGGACCTCGCTCGAAACCGAGTGCGCTCGGCGTTCCCGCACCCGGCGTGCCGGCCGTCCCGCCCGTGGGAAATAATTGAGGCTTTCGCCGTGAGCCGTTCGTTCCGATTGCTGGCGTCCTTGTTTTTGGTAGCGCTCGCGTTTGTTTTATCCTCTTGCGCGGAGCATGAGAGCGACCCGGATCGGGTCAGCACCATTCCGTGGAATCGTCCGGAGAAGTGGGAAGGCCAGGGCCCGCTCGGAGGCATGACGCCGAACAGCCGCTGAGGGCGGCAATCTTTCGCGCGCCGCCTTCGTTTCCCGCGTGAAACCGCGCCTGCTCGTCATCCGCGGCGGCGCGATCGGCGACTTCATTCTCACGCTCCCAGCGATCCGCCTGCTCCGGGAAGCGTTCCCCGACGCGCATCTCGAGATCCTCGGTTACCGCCACATCATCGCGCTCGCCGAGGGCCGTTTCTATGCCGACGCGATTCGCTCGATCGAATACAGCGCCATGGCCGGCTTCTTTGTTCCGCGCTCCGAACTCGCGTCGGACCTTTCCGAATACTTCGCCAGTTTCCACCAGGTGGTCAGCTACCTTTTCGATCCCGATCGTTTTTTTGAAACGAACGTGCGTCGCGCGGGGGTGAATAATTTTCTTCCTGCCTACGAAAAAATCGACGACTCCGAGCACGCTGCGAAACAACTCGCCCGGCCGCTCCAGAGCCTCGCGCTCTACCTCGACGATCACGCTCCGACCGTCCATCCCACCGCTGCCGACCGCGCGCAGGCCGCAGCGTTTCTCGGGAAAGTTGCCGGTCGCCTGGTCGCCATTCATCCCGGCAGCGGCAGCCCGAGGAAGAACTGGCCGGTCGAGCGCTGGCGCGAGCTGGGTTCCCGGCTGCTGGTCGAGGGAGCGGAGTTGCTTCTGATCGGCGGCGAAGCTGACGGAGTGCAGCTCGGAACGCTGGGCGCCGCCTGGCGCGGATCTCCGGTCCACGAGGCTCGCGATTTGCCGCTGCCGCTCCTCGCCGCCGTGCTCGAACGGTGCGCTCTCTTCATCGGGCATGACACCGGCATTTCGCATCTCGCCGCCGCCGTCGGCACCCGCTGCGTGGTGCTCTTCGGGCCGACGGATCCCGCCATCTGGGCGCCAGCGAATCCGGGGGTAACGGTGATCGAGGCGCCTGAGGGTGATCTGGCGCAGTTGGACGTCGCGGCTGTGGCGACGACCTTGGAGCGCTGACGGCGCGAGACCTACGCCGTCTCGCGATCCATCTCCTCCACCTGCTGGAGCCGGCCGATGCGTCGTACCTCGGGCCAGATCCGCGCGACGCCGAACACCACCAGCACCGTGCCGATGCCGCCGGCGACGACAGAGGCGATCGGGCCGAAGAGCGCGGCCGTAATGCCGGATTCGAACGCCCCGAGTTCGTTCGAGGAGCCGATGAAAACGTTGTTCACCGCAGACACGCGACCGCGCATGGCGTCCGGCGTCAGCAGTTGGACCAACGTGTGCCGCACGACGACGCTGATATTGTCGCACGCTCCGGTGATGACGAGCGCGACGATCGAAACCCAGAAATTGCGCGACAGCCCGAACACGACTGTCGCCGCGCCGAAGCCCGCGACGGCGCAGAGCATCGTGATTCCTGCGCGCCGCATCGGCGGCAGGTGTGCGAGCGTCAACGCCATCATCACCGCTCCAAGCGAAGGCGCCGCCCGCAGCCAGCCGAGCCCGAACGCGCCGACGTGCAGAATTTTATCCGCGAAGATGGGCAGCAGCGCCGTCGCCCCGCCGAGCAGGACGGCGAAAAGATCGAGCGTGATCGTGGCTAGGATCGGCTTGGAGTCCCACACGAAGCGAATGCCCGAAAAGAGATTGCGCAGCGGATGCACATGTTCCGAAGTGCGCGGCTGTCGGTAACGAATGGGCAGGACAAAGCCGATGAAGACCAGGCTGCATACGGCGTCGAGGAGATAAACGAACGGAAAGCCAAACGCCGCGATGAAGAGCCCGCCGAGTGCGGGGCCGACGATCGTGCCAATCTCGAATGTACTGCTGTTCCAGATGGCCGCGTTGGGGAGCGCCTCGCGTGAGACGATATTTGCCACGAAGGGACTGCGCGCCGCCCAGCCAAACGCGCGCGCGGTCCCATTGATGAAGAGGAGCAGGTAAATGACTGGAACCTCCACACCGAAGGTAACTC
>JBAVML010000129.1:0-2401 GCA_049690035.1 Chthoniobacteraceae bacterium | reverse complement strand
CCGCAGCCCTCATCTCGCTCGCTCCGGCGGCGTTCGCTCAGACCGACGACAAGGCTTTCCTCGAGCCGTTTGAAAAAACGTTCGAACAAGGCGGCAATGTGCCGGCGAAGGATTTCGTTCTCGAGGCGCAGATGAGTGGCAAGTTGCACAAGGTTCGCCCGCTGGCCTTCAGCGATGGCCTGAACAACACCTACTTCATGGACACGCCGTCGGGCGTGCAGGAAGTGACCGGCACACCCGCGCTCCTCATGCGCATCCGCGAGATCTACGCGCTCGATCATCTGCGCGGGCTGAGCAAGACGGAGGAGTTTGGCAAGGCCTTCGCCAAGTCGGCGGGAGCGAAGGTGGAAAGCGTGGTCGATGTCGTGCGCGATCCCGTCGGCACGATCAAAAATGTACCCAAGGGCGCGTCGCGATTCTTCGGTCGCGTGGGCGAGGGACTGAAGGGCGGCAAGAGCCGTGAAGAAGGCGGGAGCCCGCTGGCGGGCATCGCCGGCACGAGCAAAGCGAAAGCGCAGCTCGTAGCAAAGCTCGGCGTCAGTCCTTACGCCACCAATGAAGAACTCCAGCGCGAACTCACCAGCACCGCGCAGGCGATGGCCGGGGGCGGACTCATCGTCACTGCCGCGACCTCGCTCGCCAGTGGCGGCGCCGGCACCGCGCTGACCGTGGTCGGCGTGAACCAAACGCTGCAGGATACGCTGACTAATTCCACGCCCGAGGACCTGCGCATCATCAATCGCAAGAAACTCTTCGCCCTGGGGATCGACCGTGCGCAGGCCGATGAATTTCTCATGCACCCGTGGTATTCGCCGTGGCACGAGACGATCATCACCGATGCGCTCGCGCAGATCGGAGTGAATCCGTCCGCTTTCCTGTCCGACGCGGTGAAAGCGCTCACGCCGGAGGACGCGTTCTTCTTTCAGCGCGTCGCGCAAATCCTCGTGCGCTACCACACGAGCACCACGCCGCTGCGGACGATTCGCTTCGAGGGCGGCATCATCACCGCGCTCGATCGGAACGGGACGCTCGTCGTGCCGGTGTCGCTCGACTACGGCATCTGGGCCGAGCGCACTGCGCGGCGCACGGAGGAGTTTGTGGCGCTCGCCAAGGGCGGCGGCGAAATCAACAGCCTCGCGCTCTGGACCGATGGACGCATTTCCGACCGGCTCGGCGAGGAGCTGAAGAAGCGCGGCGTCGCCTATCGGATGCTCGCGCTCAACGACGCCACCCACTAACACCCGCGAATGAAACTGCGATCCGCTGCACCCTTTCTCGTCCTCGGCACGGCCCTCGTTTTCGCCAGCTGTGCGCAGTATTCCTCCGTGTCGGAGAGACGCCCACCGTATCGCTACCAGCCGCTGACGCCGGTCGGTGCGCTGATCGTGAAAGCGCTCTCGGCTCCCCGCGACAAGCCGGAGCAGGCGCTCGGGGATTGTCTCGACGCGGCGGCGGCGGCGGAGCGCGCGTTGCGGGTGAACCCCGGAGACGCGACGGCGCTGCGCGATTACAATTACGCGGTGTCGCGCCTGGTCGAGACGATGCACGACGGAAAGCTCCAGCCGTGGGTGAAACCGGTGGTGGTGACGGGCGCAGATGGCCCGTGGCAGTTTTCCATTCCGGCGGAGCGCCAGCCAGAGCGCAATCCGGACAATTATCTCCTGTTCCCGGCGGATCGTTATCAATTCAAAGGCACCTATGTCGCGCAGCGTTCGGTCAAGGCGGGACTGGGTGCGCCCGTCGTCGTCACGTCAAAGCCGGAGGTCGAGGGCACGAAGATCGACCGATTCGCGCAGGGGAAACACATTTATTATGGGATCACGGTGGTGCTCCGATTCGAGGGACGGCGGTGTGTCGCTACCTTTGAAGATCCGCTCTCCGTCGAGACGGTGAAGTTCGCCGGGCACACCTTTCCGCTGGCGGCGGATTTTACCGCTCCCATCGCGCTGGCGCTGGCGCGGGAGAATCCGAAGAAGCTCGAACTCGCGCGTCTGCTGCGCCCGCAGGAATACGCGGAGACGGCACGGCTCGCCCGACTCCAGCCTTACGATCCGGCGAAGATTCCGGTCGTCTGCGTGCATGGCCTGATGGATACGCAGGCCACCTGGACGCCGATCATCACGTCGCTCCGTGCGGATCCCGAGATCCGGAAGCGTTACCAGTTTTGGTTCTACAGCTACCCGAGCGGCTACCCGTATATGCACTCCGCCGCGATCATGCGGCGGCAGCTCGATGAAATCGGCGCGCGCTACCCGGGCCACAAAAAGATCGTGCTCATCGGTCACAGCATGGGCGGGTGCATCAGCCGGCTGATGATCACCGACACGGGCGACCAGATCTGGCGGGAACTCTTCGGCAAGGCGCCCGCGCAAACGCAACTCTCACCGGAATCGCGCAAGCT
>JBAVML010000128.1:0-10764 GCA_049690035.1 Chthoniobacteraceae bacterium | reverse complement strand
GGTTTAAGGCATACGACTCGAAATCGTACGTAGGGTTAAACCTACCGTGGGTTCGAATCCCACCCCTTCCGCCAGTATTGGGAGCCCTTGTCCGCAGGCGGCGGCGCCCGAGCGAGGAACCGCGGGTTCAGTGGCAGAGCGAAAGTTCGCATCGGAATTTCCCACCTTCGTGAGGTCTCGAGGCACCACTCGGGACGGCACAATTTGGCCATCTACTGTTGACCAAAACGTAACGTGCATCCGGGTGTTCGACGGATCACTAATGGCGGATTCCGTTCCTCCAAGAATCTGCCTGAAAGGTATCCGCACCCAGTCCGACGTATCGTTCATGAACTCCGTCTCCACTCCCTCAGTTCGCCCGGCCTCTCGTCGTGCGACCTATCGGCTTCGCCTAGCGACTTCAGCCGCTGACCTCGATGCCGCGCAACGCCTGCGCTTTGCTGTTTTCAATCTGGAGCTCGGCGAAGGGTTGGTCGCGTCGCATGTCACCGGGCGCGATGAGGACGCTTTTGATGCCTACTGCGATCATCTGCTCGTCGAGCAGGAAGCTTCCGGCGAAATCGTCGGCACTTATCGACTTCAAACCGGCCAGCTCGCAGCTGCACAGCTCGGCTACTACAGCGAACAGGAATTTGACTTCGCCCCGTTCGAGTCTCTGCGCTGCGAACTCGTGGAGTTGGGCCGCGCCTGCGTAGCGCGGGAGCACCGGCACATGGGTGTGCTCAGCCTGCTCTGGCGTGGGATCGCCAACTACGCGCTGGAACGCAAGGCGCGCTATCTCATCGGCTGCAGCTCGCTGACTTCGCAAGACCATGAAGTGGGTGCGGCCAGTTACGAATACTTCCGGCGCGGGGGCTTTCTGGCGGAAGACCGTTTTCTCACCACCCCGACTCCCGCCTTTCGTTGCCCGATGGAGAGGGTCGCCACCGACTGCCCCCCGCCGCCGAAGCTGCTGCGCACTTATCTCTCGATGGGCGCGAAGCTCTGCGGACCGCCCGCGATCGATCGCGAATTCGGCACCATCGACTTTCTCACCTTGCTCGATCTGCAGTCGTTGACCGACGCGGCCAAAGTGCATTTCGGCATCGGCAACGATGAGCGCTGAGCTGCTCGCTGAAACGCCCGCAGACTTGCCGGACATCGGGCCGCGGCGCGCGGCTTCGGCGGTCGGCTTCGTGCGATCCGCCACCCGCGGTTTTGCCTTCGCGTTCGCCCTCGCAATTTCGGCGCTCGACTACGGGCGTCTGGCGTTGCTCTCCCGCGGAAGCGATCCACGGCAGCGGCGCGCGCGGTGGCTGCATCGCTGGTGCCGCGTCTATGCCTGCCTCATCGGCCTCCGGCTGAGCAGCCGCGGCAGTGTCCCGCGCTCCGGGATGATCGTAAGCAATCACCTTAGCTATTTGGACATTGTCGCGTTGAGCGCGCTGACGCCGTGCGTCTTCGTCGCTAAAAAGGAAGTCGCGAGCTGGCCGGTCTTCGGAATTTTTGCCCGCCTGGCGGGCACGGTCTTCGTGGACCGTTCGCGCCGGATGGACGTGGCCGCGACCAACGCAGCCATCGAGGAGGCGCTGAAAAGCGGCGCCGTTGTCGTGCTCTTTGCGGAAGGGACGAGTTCAGGTGGGCAGACCGTACTTCCCTTTCGCTCGTCGCTGCTGGGCTCCGCCGCGGCGTCTCGCGGCGCGGTGGTGCCCGCCGCGATCCACTATCAAATCGCGGATGGAAGCGTGCCTGACGAAGTCTGCTACTGGGGAGACATGACCCTGCTGCCGCACCTGATCAATCTCCTCGGCAAGCGCCAAATCCAGACGCAGATCGCGTTCGGCTCGCCGGGCAGCGTGGCCTCGCCGCGCTCGCGGAAAGAAGCGGCAGTGCAGTTGCGCGACGAGGTCGCCGCATTGCACGGCGAGCTCGCGGTGTCGTGAAAATCAGAGTCCGCCGAGCGTCTTGAGCCGCTGGGCGGAGACGGGTTGAGCTGTGCCCAGCTCTTGCGCGAAGAGCGAGACGTGAAACTCCTCCAGCAGCCAGCGGAATGCGTCGCGCTGCGTCACGGGAACGTGCTTTTCCCAGTGGTGAAAGGGTGCGAGCTGCTTCGCCTTTTCCGCGTCTTTCGCCGGATTGATCGCCGCACGTTCGGCGCGAATCTGGATCGCACGAAGATAGCGCAGCAGATGCGGCAACTGCGCGTGCGGGGTCCGCGCGAGGAAATCGGGCGGCACGATCCGCTGCAAGTCCTGGTCGAGCGTCGCGTATCGCTTCGGACTCGCCAGCACGGCCTGCCGGAGGCCGAGGATCTGCCTTGTCCACTCGCCGAGTTGGTAGGTGTAGGCCGGCAGATCACGTCGCGCCTTTTCCACGAGCGTGGCGAATCGGGACGCCGCCAGCGGGAAGATGGGCGCAAGCGCGAGAGTGTGCGTGAGCAGGTGCTCGTAGGCGCTCTTTTGCAGCGCCTCCGCGGGAAGGAAGACCGGCGCCGGACCTTGCAGCTTCGCGCTCATCCGTTGCAGCGCGTCGTGGAAGTTCGTCTGCTGCTTCCCCGGCGAAGGGAGGTGACGAGCGAGGCTGCCGAGTTCCTTCCACAGCTTCGCGAGGTCACGGGCCATCACGAGTTCTGCCAGCCGGCGCACACCCGCGGGCGAAGCGTTCTCAGCTTCCTCGCGTTTGCGAAAGAGGCGGACGTTTACCACATCGCCATCCACCTCCAAACCGGGATGAGCGAGCAGCGGCGCGCCCCCGACTTCATCGACGACGATCGACTCCGGCAAATCGCCGAATGACCAATCGGACAATCCGCGGCGCTCCCAAATCCGCGCGGCCTTTTCCCATGCATCCGAGCGCACATCGCGGCTCTCCACCACTGCCTGGACCGCACTGAGATCGCGGCCCACCGCCACCATTTTATTCCCACGATCGACAACTTCCACCCGCGGCTGCAAATGCGCGGGAAGGCTCTGCGCCGGCCAGTCCGCAGCCCGCACACGGACGCGATATTTCTTCGTGAGGAAAGCAGCGAGCGCGGTGAGAAAATCCGCCCGGCCCGGCTGAAACTCGCGCGCGACTTCGGCGACCTTGGGCTCCAGTGGCATCAGCGTCTTGCGCACGGTCTTCGGCAGCGCGCGCAGCAACACGCCGATCTGCTCTTCGCGCAGGCCAGGAACCATCCACTGGAGCTGGCCGGAAGTGAGATGCTCGGCGACGGGCAGCGGCACGCGCACGGTCACGCCGTCGGCGTCCTCGCCCGGCGAATAGGCGTAGGTCACGGGCAGCGCCGTGTTGCCCATCGACACTTGGTCGGGAAAGAGCGCGCGATCGTAGGTCGCATCGTGGTCGCCGATCAGGTCGATCTCGGTCGCGCAGAGAAAATCGGGATCGCGGGCGATGCGATCGCGCACGAACCGATTGAGATCGTGCACCGAAGAAACTCCCTCGATCCGCGCCCCGTAAAATTGGTAGAGCGATTCCTCGAGATCGTGCGCGCGCCGGCTGCGCACTCGCGTAAGAGCAGTCTCGATCTTGTCGCAGACCTTTTGATTCTCGGCGAAGAAGCGCAGTTGAATCCTCGCCTCTCGCGCCACCAGCGCACCACGGATAAAGAGCTCGGTGGCCTCGGCCGGCTCGATGCGGCCGTAATCCACCAGCCTCCGGCTGACCTCGAGCCCATGCACGAGCACGCGTTCCAGCGCCAACACCCGGCCGGCTTTCGCGCTCCAGTGCGGCTCGGTGTAGCGGTACTGGCAGAGGTGCGGGCCGAGTTCGATGACCCACTCGGGATTGATGCCCGCCGCCGTGCGCGCGAAGAGCTGCGACGTCTCGACGATCTCGCCCGCCACGAGCCATTGCGGCTGCTTGAACTTCTCCTCCGGTTTCGCAGCACCGGCGTTTTTGCGCGGCTTTCCACGGCGTTTGTAGAGATTCGATCCGGGAAAAAGCGTGACCAATCGATTACCCGAAGCCTTGTAGGTATTGCACTCGCTGCGCTGCGCGATCTGTCCGAGTAGCCCGGTGAGCACGGCGCGGTGAATGGCCGCGTACGAGGCCTCTCCCTCGTTGGACGTTGGACGCTTTCGTTTACCCGGCACCACTTCGGCGACCGCGTCTTCGAGTTGCCGGTAGATGTCGCGCCACTCGCGCATGCGCGAGGGCGAAAGGAAGTTGGTTTTGCAGAATCGCCGCAGCGCGTTGCCGCTGCCTTTGGTTTCGGGTTCGGGCGACGCGCGCCAGATGTTCAGCAGCGTGAGAAAGTCCGAGTCGGGATCGGCGAATACGCGATGCGCCGCCGCGGCGGCTTCCTTCTGCTCTTCCGGCCGCTCGCGCGGATCGGGCACGCTCAGGCCCGCGGCGATGATAAGCATTTCCGGCAGCGCCCCCTCGCCCCGCGCCTGGAGCAGCATGCGGCCGAGCGTGGGGTCGATCGGCAACCGCGCGAGTTCATGACCGAGCGGCGTGAGGTCGTTCGTGTCGCTGAGCGCGCCGAGCTCGTGGAGCAGCGTGTAGCCGGCGCGGATTGCGGCGGATTGAGGCGGATCGATGAATGGGAACGTCTCGATCTCGCCGAGGCGAAAGGCCTTCATGCGCAAGACGACTTCCGCGAGATTCGCGCGCTGGATTTCCGGCTGGGTGAAGCGGGGGCGCTTTTCGAAATCCTCCTGGTCGTACAGGCGGATGCAGATGCCGTCCTGCACGCGGCCGGCGCGGCCAGCGCGCTGGTTCGCGCTGCTCTGCGAAATCTCTTCCACCGGCAGCCGCTTCGTCCGCGTGCGCGGATTGTAGCGACTCATGCGCGAGAGCCCGGCGTCGATGACGTAACGAATCCGCGGCAAGGTCAGCGAAGTCTCCGCGATGTTCGTCGCCACGATCACGCGGCGGCGCGGTCCCGAGGCGAAAATGCGCTGCTGCTCGGCGGCGGGCATGCGGCCGAAGAGTCCAATCACTTCGATGCCGGCGCCGAGGCTGCCCTCGAGGAGTTCGCGCGTCTCGCGGATGTCGCGTTCCGTGGGCATAAAGACGAGCACGTCGCCGGCCTCGGATTCGATCAGTGCGTCTTCGGTGGCGCGGACCGCAGCCTCGATGTGGCTCAGTTCGTCCGCGGCTTCCTCGGGGCGAAGGTGCGAGTCGATTGGCGCGTAACGAATTTCCACCGGCCAGAGGCGGCCAGAAACATCGATGATCGGCGCGCCTCCGAACGCTTTTGAAAACGCCTCGGTGTCGATTGTCGCGGAGGTGACGATTAACTTCAGATCGCCGCGCCGGCGCAGGAGCCCTTGCAGGTAGCCGAGGAGGAAATCGATGTTGAGCGAGCGCTCGTGGGCTTCGTCGAGAATGAGCGCAGTATAGGCGCGCAGCATCGGGTCGCTCTGGATCTCGGCGAGCAGGATGCCATCGGTCATGAACTTGATCCGCGTGTCGCGCCCGGTGTCATCGTTGAAGCGCATCTTGCAGCCGACCTCGCGGCCCCAAGTGACGCCCAGTTCCTCCGCCACGCGGCGCGAGACGCTGAGCGCCGCTACCCGGCGCGGCTGCGTGCAGCCGATCTTGCCACGCTCGGCGAGGCCAGCATCGAGGCACATTTTCGGAAGCTGCGTCGTTTTCCCCGAGCCCGTTTCGCCCGCCACAACGACGACCTGATGCGCGCGGATCGCCGCGAGGATTTCCTCGCGCCGCGTACAAATCGGCAGGTCTTCGGGATAACGGATCGGAAACACGTCGGGCAAAAGAGGCGCCATGCTACACGCGATCCCGAGCGAGGCAAAACGCTGGCCGAGCGACCGCGGTGGTACGCAAGCGGCTATCTGGCAATTATAAGCCCGTCCTCCGCGGCACCTACCACCTCATGTCTCGCCTTTCTCTCATTCGCACGCTCGTCGCCTCATTTTTGGTGATCGGCGCGCCGGCTGTGGAGGCGCAACTCAACTCGCAGGAACAACGAGTCGCCACACTCCTGGCCAATGCTTCCGGCCAGCAGCGCCCGTCGGTGCAGGTCGATCCGATCCTTTCCAAAGTCGCCCGTGCACGGGCCGCGGATATGGCGAAGCGGCACTACTTCGCGCACGTGAATCCCGACGGTCACGGGCCGAACTACCTCGTGCGGCAGGCCGGCTATCCGTTGCCGGCGGGTTACGACCAGTCCGCTGCCGGCAATAACATCGAGTCCGCGGCCGCCGGCGATCATACGGCCGATGAGGCGTGGAGCGGCTGGATGGGATCGGCGCCGCACAAGAAACACCTCCTCGCGCAGGATGCCTTTTACGCTGCACAAACGGCACTCGGAGTGGGCTACTACTTCGATGCAAATAGCGAGTACCAGCACTACTGGGTGGTGCTCACCGCTCCTCCCCCCGGCCCAGCGTTGAGCATCCTGAGCCCGGCGGCGAATGCGGGCCTCACGGTCGCTCAGGCCTCGATTTCGGGCACGAGTGGCGGCAGCCCCGCCGCGGCGCGGGTGGAGTATCGTCTCGAGAACGCCGGCGGTGTCGGCCCAATCACCAATGCCACCGGCACAACAGCGTGGAGCGCGCTCGTCACGGGACTCACTCCGGGGCCAAACACCATCCGCGTGCGCTCGGTCGATGCCGCCGGTTCGACGATCAAAGAACTCACCCGAACTTTCCGCTACGTCGTTTTGAAACCGTTGGTCGTCGATATCGAAGGCACGGGCGCAGTGCCGGCCGGCTTTCTCGGAACATCGCAGCGCGAGCTCGGCGTGCGCTATTCGCTCACGGCCAAGCCGGCCGTCGGTTGGCTTTTCGATCACTGGTCTGGGAGCATGGAGTCGTCGAGCGCCACGGCATCATTCGTCATGGTCGAAGGTTTCGCCCTCACCGCGCACTTCCGTATCAATCCATTCTATTCGCTGAAGGGCGCCTACAATGGACTCGTCCAAGCCGAGGAGCCCACTCATGCATCGTCGGGATTCCTGAAGCTCTCGATGGGTGTCACGGGAGCATTCAGCGGGCGAATCGCGCTCGGCGGGAAGGCCTATGCATTCAACGGAAAATTTGATCGAGCCGGAGCTGCCCAGGTCGTGATCAGGCGTCCGCAGCTGCCTTCGCTCACGCTCTCGCTGACACTCGATCTCAACGAAGGCGCGAAGCAGATCACCGGCACGGTGACCGACGGCACCTTCGTCGCCGCCCTCGCCGCGGATCAGGCGCTGCCGGCGCCGGGCAAACACTTCGCTGGCGGTCGATACACCATTTCGCTTCCGCCGAATTCCACCCAGACGTCGGTCGCCGCCCCAACGAGCCCCGGCGCCGCCTTGCTCGTCGTGAGCGCCGCCGGCGTGGCGACGCTCAGCGGCACGCTCGCGGATGGTCGCGTCTTCACCGCGAGCGCGACGGTCTCAAAGGATGGCGTGCTGCCAATCTACGTGCCGCTGCTCTCCGGAACCGGCTCGGTCGCCGGTCGAGCCATCTTCAATGCAGCTACCGGAGCGCTCGACGGGACTCTGCGCTGGACGAAGCCGGAACGTCTCACGGACCGCTACTTTCCCGCGGCGTTTGCGACCGGAATCGAGGTAATCGGCGCCCGCTACGTTCCCCCAAAACCCGGCGTGATCGCACTCACGGTGGCCGCAATGCCGGGCAACACTGCACTGCAACTGAGCGGTGGCGACCTGCAAAATACGATGCAGCAACTGGCCACTCTTTCTTCCACCAACGTCATCACGATCCTCGATCCCGAGCTTCCCAAACTCGTGCTCGCGATCACCCCTGCCACCGGACGCTTCACCGGAAGCTTCCTTCACCCGATCACCAACGCGACCAGCCGCATCAGCGGAGTCATCCTCCAGGATCGGAATGCAGCGGCCGGCTTCTTCCTCGGGCAGTCTGCGAGCGGCATCGCAGCCTTCGCACCGGCGCCTTAGCGAATTTTGCGCAAGCGCCCGCGGGCAGAGGCGCTGGTTGCCAACGCGACGCCTTCACCCGAGGTCTTCCGGCGCATTGATGTTCTGAAAGAGGAAAAGCTCCGCGGCGGAAAGACGGCGCGATCGCGCGAGCCCCGCGCCGATCATGGTGCGGACAAAGTGTTGCATGGAGCGGTCGTCTTCTCGCAGTAGCGTCTCGGCGATCGGTAGCGCGGACTTTGGATAAAGGGCAGCAAGCGGCTCGAAGTGATTTCCATTCTTCGGAATGGCGGGACGCCCGTCGCGGACCAGACCGGCGAGGTACGTGGCGGTCATCGCAGGCAAGTCGATCCCGAGCACGACGACGACCGGGGATTCCGCCCGCCGCAGCGCGGCAGCAACGCCGCCGAGCGGGCCGAGGCCGGGGACTGCGTCCTCGACGATCTCGACTTCAGCAGCGGCGAAAGGGCCGTCGCGGCGGCCGGAGATGAAGAGTTCGCGCGGAGCGAGCGCGCGTAGCTTGTCGAGCTGGCGCTGCCAGAGCGGCTGGCCGTCCATGAGGAGCGTCGCTTTGTCGAAGCCCATGCGCGTCGAGCGGCCGCCGGCGAGGAGCACGGCGGCGAAGTTCACGTTGGCGATGGGCTCGGGGTCGCGCACAGTTGGAGGACGATGTCAGACGCCACGCCATTCCGCATCAAGCACCTCTACATTTCGCCGGGGCACAATTTCTTCGGCCACCACGGACAGGTTCCGGGCGAGCATCCGATGGTGGAATGCGCGGAGGTGAATTGCGTGGCGGGACGTGGGTTGAAGGGCGACCGGTTCTTCGATTTCAAGGACAACTACAAGGGGCAGGTTACGTTCTTCGCGAACGAAGTGTACGAGCAGCTTTGCGCGGAATTTGGCGTGTGGGATCGGCCACCGTCGGTGTTTCGGCGGAACATCATCACGAGCGGCGTGGACCTGCCGTCGCTGATCGGCAGGGAGTTCGAGGTGCAGGGCGTGCGCTTTTTCGGTACGCAGGAGAGCGCCCCGTGCGAGTGGATGAACGTGGCCTTCACCCCTGGCGCGGAGGAGCGGCTGAAGGGGAGCGGCGGGCTGCGGGCGAAGATTCTGACGGATGGAGTGCTGAGCGTCCGGTAGCACACGCGCCCTCGCGGGCTACCCGGAACAAACCGCTTGCCATCCGCCTTTCCCCGCCTAGCTTCCCCGTCCCTTTCCCCCGCCATTGGAGGCTCGTGTGAGCGTCCCGGGACGAAATGGAAAACCGGAAACCCGTGGGTAGTTAATTAACGTAATGATTCAAATGCAGGACTTGATCGCGAAATCTCTTCGCGATTTCAAAGAGGGCAGCATCGTCAAAGGCCGGATTCTCGAAATCCGCCCGCGCGAAGTGCTGATCGATATTGGTTACAAATCCGAGGGCGCCATCCCGACCAGCGAGTTCGACGACGTCGATGACCTCGAAGTCGGCGACGAAGTCGAGGTGCTCCTCGTGCGTCTCGAAAACGACGAAGGCACCGTCATCCTTTCCAAGGAGCGCGCTGCTTACCGCCAGAACTGGGAGAAGATCGTCAAGGTCTTCCAAGGCGACGGACTCATCAAAGGCAAGGTCAAAGCCGTGGTCAAAGGCGGCCTCACGGTCAACATCGGCGTCGAGGCATTCCTGCCCGGCAGCCAGATCGACATCGTTCCCCCGAAAGATCTCCAGCAATTCGTCGGCAACACCTACGACTTCAAGATCGTCAAGATCAACGACGATCGGAAGAACGTGGTGCTCAGCCGCCGCGAACTCATCGAGCAGGAGCGTTCCGACAAGCGTTCGCGCTTCCTCGAAACCATCAAGATCGGCGACCAGGTCAAGGGCACGGTCAAGAACCTCACCGACTTCGGCGCGTTCATCGACCTCGACGGCATGGACGGTCTCCTCCACATCACGGACATGAGCTGGGGCCGCCTCGGTCACCCGAGCGAGATGGTCAAGGTGGGCCAGGAACTCGAAGTCGTGGTGCTCGACATCAACAAGGAAAAGGAGCGTGTCTCTCTCGGCCTCAAGCAGAACCAGAAGAATCCTTGGGAAGAGACGGAAGCCCGTTTCCCCGTGGGCTCGCACGTCAAGGGCAAGGTCACGAACCTCGTTCCTTACGGCGCCTTCGTGGAAATCGAAGAGGGTGTCGAAGGCCTCATCCACGTCTCCGAACTCAGCTGGACCAAGCGCATCACTCGCCCGAGCGACGTGCTGACGGTCGGCCAGGAACTCGAAGCCGTCGTGCTCGGCGTCAACAAAGAGGAGCAGAAAATCTCCCTCGGCGTCCGCCAGCTCGAGCCGAATCCTTGGGACGAAATCGAACACCGCTACCAGATCGGCAAGCAGGTGAAGGGCATCGTCCGCAACATGACCGCCTATGGCGCGTTCGTGGAGCTGGAAGAAGGCATCGACGGCATGATCCACGTCTCCGACATGTCGTGGACGCGCAAGATCAACCACCCTTCCGAGATGATCAAAAAGGGCGACGAGCTCGAAGCGGTCGTCATCGATATCGACAAGCAGAACCAGCGGATCAGCCTCGGCATGAAACAAATGGACGAAGATCCGTGGAAGGCGATCGAAGCGCAGTACAAGATCGGCGACATGGTCAAAGGCAAGGTCTCGAAGATCGCCAGCTTCGGCGCGTTCGTCGCGCTGGAAGGCGACATCGACGGTCTCGTCCACATCTCGCAGATCGCGGAAGACCGGGTCGACAAGATCAAGGACTTCCTCAAGATCGGCCAGGAGATCGAAGCCCGCGTCATCAAGGTCGATAAGGCTGAGCGCCGCATCGGTCTCTCGATCAAAGCCGCGAACTACAACGAGGAGGACATCAAGCGGGAAGCCGCTGCATTCGACTCGCTCAAGCCCGGCGAAGACATGGTCGGCCTCGAAC
>JBAVML010000127.1:0-3765 GCA_049690035.1 Chthoniobacteraceae bacterium | reverse complement strand
GACCGACGAGAGCGTCCTCGGTCGCCTCGAAGCTGACGCGCTGGAAGTCCGTCATGACGATGACCTGACGGCTCGACTCGCGCATGCGGCCGAGGACATTGGCCGAGTAGTCGAGGGCGGCCGGCAGCGTGGCGGAGCCGAAGCCGGGCTCCACCTTCAGGAGCGCCTGGGAAAGGCGGGCGAGGTCGTAGGTGGGCTCGTCGAGCAGCGGCGCGCCGCCTTCGCCCATGAGCACGATCTGCGCGTCAGAGCCGAGCTTGAGTTCGTTGAGCAGGCGCGCGGCTTCGTCGCGGGCGATGGCGAAGTTCGAGGTGCCGGCACGGCCGGCAGCCATGGAGTAGCTGTTGTCGAGGAGGATGACAGTGGAGGTTTTCGAGTCGCCGACGAGCTTCTGGAATCCACGCCAAACCGGGCGCGCCATGCAGAGCGCGAGGATCGCAGGAATGGCGCAGCGGATGGCGAGGAGGATCCATTGCTCGATGCGGATGCGGCGCTGATTGGTGCGCAGCACGGCTTCGAGCAGGTGCATCGCGCCCCAGGTGACGATCTGGAAGCGGCTCTTGTGAAAGAGATGGATGATGATCGGGATCGCGAGCGCGAGCACGCCGCCGAGGAGGGCGAGATTGAGGAAGGTCATCGCCGCTCGGAAGTTGAAACGCAGAGACGCAGAGACGCAGAGGAAAACTCGGAGCTTCGAACGCCTTTGTTTGTTCCTCTGCGCCTCTGCGCCTCTGCGTTGAACATCGATCGTTTCATCCGCGAGCGCGCCGGCGGCTCACGTAGGCCGCGAGCGCTTCGGCGTAGGGCTGGTCCGTGGTGAAGGGAACGAGGTCGATCTTGTGGCGGCGGCAGCCTTTCACGAGTTCGTCGCGGAAGTTTTCGAGGTTCGCGAGGTAGGCTTCGCGCAGAAGAATCGGGTCGAGCAGGTGCTTCACGCCGGCGCGTTCGAGGCACTCGAACTGTGTCCATTGCTTGAACGGGAATTCGAGTTCGTCGCGATCCCAGATTTGGAAGATGAGGATCTCGTGATGCGCGTGGCGGAAGTGCGCGAGGGCTTTCAACAAAGACGGCACGTCGCCGAAGCAGTCGGAGAGAATGATGAGCAGGCCGCGGCGGTGGAGCTTCGGGACGAGGTCGTGAAAGACGGTGCCGATCTCAGTTTCGCCGCCGGGCTGGGCGCGCTGGAGTTCATCGATGAGCACGCGGAGGTGGCTGACGCGCGAGCGCGGCGGGATGTATTTCCGGATCTTCGTGTCGAAGGTGACCATGCCGACGCTGTCCTGCTGGCCGACCATGAGATACGCGAGGCACGCAGCGAGGCGCGTGGCGTACTGGTACTTTGTCACGCCCGCGCTGCTTGCGCCGCCGTAGTTCATCGAGCCGCTAAGATCGAGCAGGATGGTCGCGCGGAGGTTCGTTTCTTCCTCGTACTCGCGGATGTAAAAGCGATCGCTGCGGCCGAAGACGCGCCAGTCGATGTGACGGATTTCGTCGCCGGGGACGTATTGGCGGTGTTGCTTGAACTCAACGCTGAAGCCCTTGTGCGGCGAGCGGTGCATGCCGGAGCAAAAGCCTTCCACAACCTGCTTGGCAACGACCTGCAGGCTGCTGATTTTCTGGAGGTCGGACGGGGAGAGAAAGTCCGAGACGTGAGCCATGCGCGCGCGTCGGGCTTAGAGCACGCGTTTCGATTCGCCCCGCGGCACCGTTTTCAAGATGCGCACGATGATGTCGTCCACCTTGATGCCTTCGGCCTCGGCGTTGAACGTAGCGACGATCCGATGGCGCAGCACGGGGAGCGCGAGCGCTTCAATGTCGTCGAGAGTGACGTGGAAGCGACCGCGGAGAACAGCCCGTACCTTCGAGGCGAGGACGATGTTTTGGCAGGCGCGCGGTCCGGCGCCCCACTCGATGAGGTCCTTGATGAAAGCAGGTGCGTCGGGGTTGTTCGGGCGCGTGTAGCGCACGAGGTCGAGGACGAAGTCCATGACGTGCTCGGGCACCGGGACTTTGCGCACGACCTTCTGCAAAGCGATGATGTCCGCGCCGGAGATGACGGGCTGGAGATCGGCGGAGAATGCGCCGGTGGTGCGCGCGACGATCTGCCGCTCGTGCTCGCGCTCCGGGTAATCGACTTTCACGAGGAAAATGAATCGATCCTTTTGCGCCTCGGGCAGCGGGTAGGTGCCCTCCTGCTCGATGGGGTTTTGCGTCGCGAGAACGAAGAACGGCTCCTCGAGTTTCAGGGTGTGCCCGCCGACGGTGACGCTGTGTTCTTGCATCGCCTCGAGAAGCGCGGCCTGCGTTTTCGGCGGGGTGCGGTTGATTTCATCCGCGAGCAGCATCTGGGTGAAGATCGGGCCTTTCTGGAAAACGAACCGTCGATGGCCGGTCGTGGGATCTTCCTGAATGATGTCCGTGCCGGTGATGTCGGCAGGCATCAAATCCGGGGTGAACTGGATTCGCCGAAATGACAGGTCCATGGTGCGCGAGAGCGAGCGGACCATCGCGGTCTTCGCCAAGCCGGGCACGCCTTCGAGGAGGCAATGCCCGCCGGCGAGCACGGCGAT
This sequence comes from Chthoniobacteraceae bacterium, assembly GCA_049690035.1. Lineage (GTDB taxonomy): Bacteria > Verrucomicrobiota > Verrucomicrobiia > Chthoniobacterales > Chthoniobacteraceae > Chthoniobacter. The sequence goes on along the minus strand of JBAVML010000127.1, from coordinate 1,195 downwards.
TACGAGCTGCTCGATCACGTCCTGCTGACCGACGATGAACTTACCCATTTCAGCCGTGATCTTCCCGTAAGCCTCGACGAGCAATACGGCAGAGGCCCGATCGTCGAGCGGTTCGGTCGCGGACACGCCGGATGGAGCGGACGGGGTTTTCGTGGGCATAGGAAAAAGAAAAAGATCAGGGCTGAAAATGGCAACGCCGTTCGGCAAGAACTGCGGCGAACGGCGTCACAAAAACCGGGCTGAAGCCCAGAAGCAGGCTCAAGGCATCACATCGAACGAGGCGCGGGGCATCGGGTCCCACGCGGCACCACCGCTCAAGCTCGCGCTCTGGCCACCGTGATCACCCGAAAACCACTCGGAGTTGAACCACTTCTTGAGCACGGGATCTTCGGCGAGTTGCGTGACGTTGGCGAGTTGCCCGACGAAGTCGATTCCGTCGTCGGGAGTGACGGCATCGACGACGTAATTCGATACCTGCGTCGAAACACGTGCGACCTGCTGCGCGCCGCCGGGAACCTGCCAGATGCCCGGATGCGAAATAGCAAAGGCCACGGCGGCCGCAGCAGCAAAGATGGCTGCAGCGGTTTCAACGTAACCTGGCCGAGGCTTGAACGAGATCAACTTCTCACGCTGTTCCGCAGTTAGCCCGTCGGACACGGCGGCGCTTTCACGCTCGAAACCTTTTTCCAGCAACATGGCCACGTCGATCATTTCGTAAACGTCGTTGCGACACTCTTCAGAGACTGCGAGCATCGACTCCACATAGATCCGATGCTCGGCATCGAGCTCGTTCAGCGCGTAGTCGGTAAGATCTTGATCGGAAATCTGCGAGCGCACGTCAGGCCACTCCCTTCTTGAGGTAGATGATTTTCTCGTCCTTGTCGTCGCGTTCCATTTTGCCCCGGAGATTGCGCATCGCCGCATTAAGGAGAAAGCCGACATTCCCCACGGAAAGCCCGGTGATGTCGCTGATCTCCTGGTAGCTGTGGTGATGGTGAAAGCGCAGGCGGACGACCTCCTGCTGATTGCGTGGGAGTTCCTTGACCAGCTCCGTAAGCCGGGTGACACGCTCCTTACGCTCGAGTTCCATGAGCGGCGTGAGCGATTCGCAACGCTTGTTTTCAAACTCCTGCGCTTCTACGTAGATATAGCGGTCTTCCTTCTTGAGGCTCTTGAGCGAGCAGTTCCGGCAGAC
>JBAVML010000126.1:0-5312 GCA_049690035.1 Chthoniobacteraceae bacterium | reverse complement strand
AGCTTGCGCGCCTGCTCCGGATGCCTCGCGCCCCGGATGATCGCGACGGTGTTGGGGATGCAAATGGTGCCGTTGTCTGCGAGCCGCACGGGCAGCATCGCGACCGGTTTCCCGGCGTCCTTCGCTTCGAAAAAATCATCGGTGTCCGTCCAGCCCGAGTCGCAGACGCCCTCAGCCACCGCGTCCTTCACGGCTGCGTTGCCATTCAATTCGCGGAGGTTGCGCCGCCGCCAATCGCGGTGCCACGCCTCGACTTTCGGGCCGCCCCACGCGTTCCAGAGGACGCTGTAGTGCGTGAGCGTCGTGCCGTAGAGCGGCTTGGCCATGGCCATGCGCGAGAGGTCGGCCTTCGGGGAAATCGATGGGTCCGCAGGCGGCGGGTGAGTGACTGCGGAGGTCGTCGATGCGTTGGGCTCGAAGGGCGATTCGGCGTCCACCGGGCGACCTTCCACTTGCGTGCTGAGCGTGTTGAAGATGTAAACGCGGAGGCGGGCGGCGAAGCCGACCCAGCGTCCTGCGGGATCCTTGAAGGCGGCGGGAATCCGCGCGAAGCCGCTGCCTTGATACGGATCGAGGATCCCGCGCTCCTGCAAGTCGAGCATGCCGAGCAGTTCGTTGTTCCAAAAAACATCGCAGCGCGGCGCGTCCTTCTCGAGAGCGAGCAGTTCCACGAGACCGAGCGATTTCGTAGCTTCGGTGTCGAAACGCATGGCGACCGGAATCCCGGTGTTCTTTTCGAAATCCCGCAGGATTTTCTCCGCGTAGATGGAGTCGTGCGCGCAGTAAACGACGAGCGCATCGCGCCGCGTGGACGCCCACCACGCCGCAACGAGCAGGCAGACGATTCCCAACGCGAGCAAACCGCGCCGGAGGCTCATTTTTTCGTCGGCAGCGAATCGAAGTAGCGCTTGATCGTGTCGTGATAGCCGGGCGGCACTTGCTCCTGCGGGATCGCCTCGGCGACGCCCTGCTGCACGCTCCGCAGCGCGGCCTGGTATTCTTCGGTGCGCGCGCCGGTCTCGCCGACTTCGTTCGTTTTCCACTCGAGCAAGAGTTTTCCGCCGGCGAGCTGTCCTTTGGATTTCTCCGGTTTGAAGGCGCTGTCCACGCTGTCATCCTCGGGGCGCTTCGCGCCGGTGCCTTGGCCCGGACCCATGCCGGATTGCTCGCTGAGGCCGGGGCTCTGGCTGCGGCCGCCCATTTTTTTCGTGAAGAGATCGGAGTAGGCGAGCATGCCTTTGCACGCCTGGCATTCCTTGCCCTCGAGCTCGCCTTGCTCGGCGAGCTGGCGCGCCATTTGCAGATTTTTGAGCGCTTCCTCGAGCTGGCGTCCGTCCTTCAGTGCCTGGGCAAGCTGGTCGAGTTCCTCCTTGCTGAGTTCGAGCGAATCCGCCGCGGCCTGGGCGCCTTCCTTGGAGAGCTCGGAAAGCTTGGAGAGATCCATCTGTTCGAGCGCGCGTTGCAGGGTCGCGTTGATCTGCGGCGCGTTGGCCATCTGCTTCAGCGCCTGCGCCGCGTCGCTGAGCCGCTTCGCGAGTTGTTCCTGTTGCGCGCGCTTTTCGGAGGAGTCGGGTTGGGCGGCGAGTTTGCGCAGTTGCTCGGCGATCTCGCTTAGCTCCTTCTTCACGGTGTTCGCGTCGCCCTGCTGCAATTCCTTGCGCCATTCATCGAGCTTCTTCGGGTCCACCTGCCCAAAGTTCTGCGCGGCCTGGTCGAGCGCCGTGCGCAGTTCGGTGTTGTTCGCTTTTCGCCACAGTTCACCGAGCTCCTTTTGCTGATCGGCGAGTTCCTTGAGCGTCGCCTCCCGGTCGGTCGGCTTGGCTTGTTTGAATGTCTGCTCGAGCCGGGTCAGCGCGGTCTCGACCTGCGCCGAGTCGGTCTCCTTTTTCTGCGCCAGCTCTTCGCGCCGGACTTCGGTAGCTTTCTTTGTTTCGATCAGCCGCTGCTCACGCTCCGCGACACGCTCGCGGGCGGCTTGTTTTTTCAAGGGGTCGAACTGCGGCAGCCACGCGAAGGCTGACGCGACGAGCGCGACGGCGATAAAGGCGTCGCGAGTTCCACGCTGCCAATGGAATGGGACGACTTGCGCCGGTTTGATTTCGGCCGCGCGATCGATGGCACGGGTCACGACGAGTTCCTGAAACCCGGCCAGTGCCTCGCTCGCGAGAGTTGCGGTCAGGAAGAGGTCCTTGCTCGTGGTGCGCTCGTCGATCAGGTGGGCGATCTTTCCCCGCGCCGGCGGCCGCGCAAGTGCGAACGCTGCGACCGGGGTGACAACTGCGAGGCCCCAAAGCATGAGGGTGAGAGCCGACGCGGGAATCAGCCCGAGCATTCGCGAAGCGAGAATCGCGACGAGCGCAAGCGCCGCGGCAGCGAGCAGGCTGCGCTGAAAATGCCGCGCGATTGACTGCGCGAAAGCACGCCGGCCGACGCGACCGAGCAGAGTTTCCAGCGGGGTAGTCACGTGCGTTCCTTACTCCTGCCCGCAGGCGCGGGCAATCGCTCAGACGGCGTTGAGCTTCTGGCGGCGAACGATCTTTGCCGTCTTGCTGCGGCTCTTGTCGGTGAGGCGCGTCTTCCGTTTGCGCAGTTGGCGGGCGAGCTTGTCGATCACGAGATCGAGCGCGGCGTAGAGGTCGGCGTGCGATTCCTCCGCGTGGATGTCGGGACCGGGAATGGCGAGGTGGACCTTCACCGTGTGGCGATCCGATGGCTTGGCGGCTTCGTCGTGAATCAAGACGATGTGCGCCGCGACGATGTCGTCGGTGAGTTCCTCGAGGTGCAGCACTTTGGAAGCGGCGTGCTGGTGAATGGCGGCGGTGAGGCGGAGGTGGCGGGGGCTGAGATGAATTTGCATGTGACTACTGCTTATCCGCGCTTCGCTTCGTGGCAACCTTAGGCGAAGAGCCGGAGGTGCGCGTTCTCGGTGACGGCGAGGATGGCCGGGTGCTTCAACTGGCGCTCGGCGGTGATCGCGTAGAAGTCATTGCGGCAATCCTCCGCCGCGCCGATGACCTTGAAACCGTAGCGCGCGACCGTCTCGGCGACGGCGACGGTATGGACGGGAAAAAAACCCTGCACATCGACGGCGAAGGTCCGCATCAGCGCCGAATCTTCAAACTCCGCCAGGACGCGCGGATGGACCCCATGCCCGTCGAACCATCGCTGGACGGAGCGGCGCAGCGAGGTGTTCTCGGTGGGAAGCAGCGCCGGCGCGCCGTGCAGCGACATGGGAAAGCGGCGGCGCAACTGCTTCGCCAGCTCGGGCAGCGCGCAGAAGGAGACGCCGCACCCGCCGAGCAGGTGGTTGAAGGTTTTGAATTTCAGGCTGCTCGACGCGGGCTCGTCGGCGATGACGAGATCGAGCCGATGCTGCGCGAGCTGCGGCAGAAGATCCTCGATCTTGCCCTCGCGGCAGACCGTGCGGAACGGCTCGGCAATGTGAAAAACGGGCGCGAGGATTTCGCGGGCGACGAGCTTGGGCACGGAATCGGTGATGCCCACGTTGAATGCCGCGAGCCGGCCGGGTGATTTCTGGCGCACGGCGCTGAGCAGTTCGCGGCCGATGGAGAAGATCTGATCCGCGTAGTCGAAGACCAGCCGGCCCGCGTCGGTGAGCACGAGGCCGCGGCCGCTGCGGCGGAAGAGTTTTTCGCCCAACGCCTCCTCGAGCTGGCGCACCTGCGCGCTGATTGAGGGCTGGGAAATGGCAAGGCTTTCCGCGGCTTTGCGCAGGCTGCCTTCCTTGGCGACGGTCCAGAAGTAGCGGAGGTGGTGAAAGTTCAGCCAGTCCATGAATTGACGATATCCAGGCTTAGTGAAAAGCGAAGCATTTGATCCAAAACAAGTATGAGTGGAAGAATAGGCCGCGCGCTATTCTCAGCGCATCAAAACTATGAAACGCATTTCCACTGTTCAAAATGGTGACTGGACCGCGCTCGACGCCTATCTCCGCGACGTGTCGAGCATGCCGCTTCTTTCCGAGGAAGAGGCGGTGGCGCTCGGCGCTCGCGCTTCCGGTGGGGACGTGTCCGCGCAAGAACAGCTCGTAAAGGCAAACCTCCGGCTGGTCGTGCGCATCGCTCATCAGTATGCGGGCTTCGGCTTGCCGCTCGCGGACATGATTTCCGAAGGCAACATTGGCCTGATCCGCGCCGCGGAACTCTACAATCCGAAGTTCGGCACGAAGTTCGCCACCTACGCTTCGGTGTGGATCAAGCAGCGCATTCACCGTGCAATCACCAGCCAGGCCCGCGCTGTGCGTATTCCGGTCTGGCGGTCGCAGCGGCTGAGGAAACTCACGCGGCTCAATGACGAGCTGAGCGCGCAGCTCGGCCGCACGGCGACGGATGAGGATCTCGGCGACCGGCTCGGTCTTTCTGCCGATCAGATCGCGGCGCTCCAAGGTGATCGCCTGCATCTCGTCTCGCTCGATGAGCCGGTGAGCGAGGAAAACGAGACGCCGCTGCACGAGACCTTTCGCGACGAAAACGCGGTCGATCCGCTCGAACGTCTCGGCGAGCAGGAACTGGTCAGCGAAATCATGGCCTGCCTGCATGATCTCGATGACCGCGAGCTGGAGATCCTTTCGCTCAAGCACGGCTTCCATCCGACCGGCGAGGTGTCCTTTCGCAAACTCGCGCGCAAGCTCGGGGTGAGCCACGAGTGGGTGCGGCGCATTGCCGAACTGGCGGTCGTGAAAGTGCGCCGGGCTCTCGCGCAGAGCCGATCGCTCCCCGCGCGGGAGCTCGAACGCCGCCGCGAGCGGGTGCTGCGGCGGATGCGGGCATTTGGCGCGGCGCCGGCGTGAGCGGCGGAGACAGCCGAGGCTGAACGCTTTCGCGAATCGGCTGTCGCTGTTATCCGTAAACACATGCGCTGGTCTTTCAAACTCTTCCGCGTGGCCGGGACCGATGTCCGGATCCACGTCACCTTCCTTTTGCTCCTCGCCTTCCTGGGGTTGGGAAACTATGCCACCGGCGGGCTTCCCGCGGCCGTTCACGGCGTGGCCTTCGTCTCCCTCGTCTTCTTCTGCGTCCTGCTCCACGAATTCGGGCACGCGCTGGCGGCGAAGCGCTACGGCATCCGCACGCCGGACATCACGATGCTGCCCATTGGCGGTCTCGCGCGGCTCGATCGTATTCCCGAGAAACCTTCGGAGGAACTCGTCGTCGCCATCGCGGGGCCGATGGTCAATGTCGCGATCGTGCTGCTGCTTTTTCCCTTTGCTCGCGGACTCTTTCATCCGGAGATCATCGAGAGCACCGAGGCGGGACTGCTGCCGAAGCTCTTCGCTGCGAATATCATGCTCG
>JBAVML010000125.1:0-4602 GCA_049690035.1 Chthoniobacteraceae bacterium | reverse complement strand
GTGCTCTGCGAAGGCAGCGTGGATGAAGTGCAAAACGACGAGCGCGTCCTCGACGTCTATCTCGGTCGCAAAAAGCGCAGCCACTAATCCCATGCTCACCGTCCAAGCTCTCGAACTCTCCATCGGCGGCAGCCGCATTTTGCGCGGCGTCGAATTCGATGTGCCAGACAACCAGTGTTTCTGCCTGATGGGGCGCAATGGCGTCGGCAAGACCTCCACACTCCGCAGCATCACCGGGGTCATGAAGCCCAGCGCCGGCAAAATCATGCTCGCCGGGAAGGAGATCACCAAACTTTCCAGCGAAGCGCGCGCCGCTGCGGGCATCGGCTACGTGCCGCAAGGGCGTGACATTTTTCCGCAGCTCACCGTCGAAGAAAATCTGCATATCGGCGCAATCGCCCTCGGGAAAAAGATGAACGGCAGTCTGGATCGCGTTTTCAGTCTCTTCCCGATCCTGAAGGAATTTCTCCCGCGCAAAGGCGGCATGCTCAGCGGCGGGCAGCAGCAGCAACTCGCCATCGGCCGGGCGCTCCTTACCGAGCCGAAGATCCTCATCCTCGATGAACCGACCGAGGGAATTCAGCCCAACATCATCGATCAGATCGGCGATGCCATTAAGCTTTTGCGCCGCGGCGGGCATCACAACGAACCGGGACTGCTCGCGCAGGTCAATCAGTCGCTGAAGAATCTGCGCGAAAGCGGAGATGCGCCCAAGTCGCCGCTCTTTGAGGAAGCCAGCGAGACGGTCCTCGTCTTGTTGAAAGACGGCGTGGAAAAGCACCCCGCCATGCTGAGTCGATTTGCCGATTGCATCGACGCATTGCGCAAAGAACAGACCACCGGAACCAAGCTCGCCGACGAGATCGGCTCGGCTCTCCAACAGCTCAAGGGTGAGTCGAAGATGGCGATCCTGCTCGTCGAGCAGTACCTCGATTTCTGTAAGGAACTTGCCGACACCTTCGCCATCATGGATCGCGGCGCGGTCGTCTGTGCGGGCCCCGTCACCGCTCTCACCGACGACGTTGTGAAGAAGTATCTCACCGTCTGAAGCGCCGGTGAAAATCGGTTCGCCTCGGCACGTGCTGTCCATCTAAACTCCGCCCATGCATCTCGCGCTTCGCGACCAGGAAAAGCTGCTCATCGTCGTCGCCGCCGACCTCGCACGGCGACGCCAGCAGCGCGGACTGAAGCTCAACTACCCCGAGTCGATCGCGATCATTTCCTACGAGATTCTCGAAGGCGCGCGGGATGGAAAATCCGTCGCCGAGCTGATGAGCTTCGGCACCACAATCCTCAAGCGTGGCGACGTAATGGATGGCGTGCCGGAGATGATCCACGAGGTGCAGGTCGAGGGGACATTTCCGGACGGGACGAAGCTGGTAACAGTTCACAACCCAATCCGCTGAGACATGATTCCCGGAGAAATCATCGTGGCAAAAGACGCGCCCGACCTCGCCGCCAACGTGGGACTGGAAATGAAGGTGATCGAAGTCGCGAATACCGGCGACCGCCCGATCCAAGTCGGCAGTCACTATCATTTTTTCGAAACGAATTCCGCGCTGCGCTTTGATCGCGCAGCGGCTCGCGGATTTCGGCTCAACATTCCCGCGGGCACGGCGGTTCGGTTCGAGCCTGGGGACACGCGTGAAGTCGAAGTGGTCGCGCTCACGGGGACGCGCGAGGTCTATGGCTTCAACGCGCTGGTGAGCGGACCGCTCGATGCGTAGGTCGCCTTGATAAGAAAAAGCCCATGCCGCTGAAACTTTCCCGCCGCCAATACGCTGAGATGTTTGGTCCCACCGTGGGCGACCAGGTGCGGCTCGCCGACACGGAGCTTTTCATCGAAGTCGAACGCGATCTCGTGGCCGAGGCCGGTGCCTACGGAGACGAGGTGAAATTTGGCGGCGGCAAAGTAATCCGCGACGGGATGGGACAATCGTCCACGGCGAAAGATGCGGAGTCGCTCGATCTCCTCATCACCAACGCGCTGATCCTGGATGCCGTGCAGGGCGTGATCAAAGCGGACATTGGGGTGAAGCACGGGCGCATCGTCGGCATCGGGCACGCGGGAAATCCCGGCATTCAAAAAGGCATCACGCCGGGCATGGTCATCGGTGCCGCGACGGAGGTGATCGCGGGCGAAGGTTGCATCGTCACCGCGGGCGGCATCGACACGCACATTCATTTCATCTGTCCGCAGCAGATCGAGCACGCGCTGGCCAGCGGCGTCACCACGATGATCGGCGGCGGCACCGGCCCGGCGCACGGCACTTACGCGACGACTTGCACGCCGGGAAAATGGAATATCCACCGCATGCTCGAGGCGGCGGACGAGTATCCGATGAACCTCGGCTTCCTCGGCAAAGGCAACTGCTCCACACACGAGCCGCTGCGCGAGCAGGTGCTCGCCGGGGTCATCGGATTGAAGCTGCACGAGGACTGGGGCACCACGCCCGCGGCGATCAGCACCTGCCTCGACGTGGCCGACGAACTCGATGTGCAGGTCGCCATCCACACTGACACGCTGAACGAGTCTGGCTTCGTCGAAGACACGATCAGAGCCTTCAAGGGCCGGACCATTCACACGTTTCACAGCGAAGGCGCGGGCGGCGGACACGCGCCGGATATCATCCGCGTCTGCGGCGAGGCGAATGTGCTGCCGTCTTCGACCAACCCAACGCGGCCTTTCACGGTCAACACGATCGACGAGCATCTCGACATGCTCATGGTCTGCCATCACCTTGACTCGAAGATTCCCGAGGACGTCGCGTTCGCCGAATCGCGCATCCGCCCGGAGACGATCGCCGCCGAGGATTTGCTCCACGATCTCGGCGCGTTCTCGATGATGTCGAGCGACTCACAGGCGATGGGCCGCGTGGGCGAAGTGATCACGCGCACCTGGCAGACGGCGCACAAGATGAAGACGCAGTTCGGCAAGCTGGAGGCGCCCGTGCATCAGGCGTCGGACAACTTCCGCGCGCTGCGCTACGTGGCGAAGTACACGATCAACCCCGCGCTCTCGCACGGCATCGCGCACGAAGTCGGCTCGATCGAGCCGGGCAAACTCGCCGATCTCGTCGTCTGGAAGCCTGCGTTTTTCGGCGTGAAGCCGGAGGTCGTTTTGAAGGGCGGCCTGATCGCGATGGCGAACATGGGCGATCCCGGCGCATCGATTCCCACGCCGCAACCGATGCTGTATCGGCCGCAGTTCGCCGCGCACGGGCGCGCGAAGTTTTCCACGTCCGTCACCTTCGTCAGCGGCGCTGCGTTGCAGTACGGCCTGTTATCCGAACTCAATCTGGCCAAGCGTCTCGTCGCCGTGAAAGGCACTCGCACGGTGAGCAAACGCGACCTGCTCTGGAACGACACGCTGCCGAAAATCGAAGTCGATCCCGAGACCTACACGGTGAAGGCCGACGGCCGCATCCTCACCTGCGAGCCGGCGAAAGTGTTGCCGATGGCGCAGCGCTATTTCCTGTTTTAGATCGCCCGTCTGGCTGTTCAGGGCGTCACGGTCAGGTTCACCGGGACGACTGCGGTTGCGCTGGTCGCGGCGTTTGATTTGATCGTCAGATCCGCGTGATACCGACCGGGTGCGAGTCCGGTGGTGTCGATCTTCACCGCTTGGTGCAGAGACGTTCCCGGGGCGACGAGGCTCGTGTCCGCAGACACGGTGAGCCATGACGCGGAGTGCGGAGGAGCGATGCGGACGGCCAGGCCGGGGTGCAGATACGGCTGGTTGTAAGCGATCAGCACGGCGTCGTCGCAGCGTCCATTTTGAATGCCAACCGTGCAGTTGCCGCTGACGTTGGCGAGCGTCTTGTATTGGAAAGTGATCTCGCCGGAGGGCGTGAAGATGGCCTCGCACGTGACGCGACTGGATGGATCACCGAGCAGGCTGACGCTGTCATAGTGAACGATGAATTTGCCGCCGACATTTTGCCAGAAGACATGGCCGCCGGTGTCGATGATGAGGTCGGACCAAAACGGCGCGATCATGTTGGCCGGCGCGCTGGAGTTGGGCAGCGGACCATTTTGGCCGAAGGTGATGTTGTCGCGCGTGGCGAGAAAGCCGTTCGTGGCGATGCGGACGATCTCGATGTTCGTGCCGTAAAATGGGAACGCGAAACCCAGCCGGATTTCACCCGTCGCTGCGTCGTCGATGTTCGTCCAGTTAGTGATTTCCGTGCCGGTGCTGGAGATGTCGATCCACTGATAGCTGGGTCCGCCGAACGAGTCGGAGTCGCGGGCGCTGTAGTGGTCCAGCGAAGAGGCGATCGAAAACGTGAGTGAGCCCGAGCCCGCATTGGCGATGTCGAAACCGGTGTCGAGGGTCGCGCCGGCAGCCACCGAGAGATCGAGCGTTGCGGGCTCGATGCCGAGCGTTCCCGGCGGCGCGATGCCCCTGCCGCCGAGCACAAAGTCGAACAGCGCTTCGTTCGCATCATTGTTCCGCAAGCTCAGCTTCGCGAGGCGCGCGCCTGCGGCTGCCGGGTGAAAGCTCACGTCGAACGTCGACTCGCCACCGGGGGCGATGATGCCCGGCGTGTTAATCAGGGAGAAGTCCGCGGCGTTCGTTCCCGAGAGGACGCTGATCGTGAT
>JBAVML010000124.1:0-9271 GCA_049690035.1 Chthoniobacteraceae bacterium | reverse complement strand
GTGCTGCACTTGATGAATTACTCGATGCCTCAGGAAGAGTGGAATCTCGCGGCGAACTACTATCCGGGTCCGGAGTATTGCGACTGGCTCGGCTTCAGCCTCTACGGGTCGCAGTTTCCCAGCGACGAGGAATGGGCGCCGTTCTTTCCGCTCTTCGACTGGCCGTACACGGAACTGACGCTGCTCGATCCGAAGAAGCCGATCATGGTCTGCGAGTGGGGCGTCGCCGACCTGCCGCATCTCGGCAGCAAGCCCGATTGGATTCGCGAAGGATTTCGCGTGATGAAGGACGCAAAATTTCCGCGACTGAAGGCGTGCGTCTTCTGGCACGAGCGCTGGCAAAACAGCGAAGGTGCCGACGCCGGCAAGTACAGCAACCTGCGGGTCAACTCGACGCCCGAAGCGCTCGCGGCCTACCGACAGGGAGTCGCCGATCCATTCTACCTCGCGCAGCCCGTTCTGAAGGAAGCGTCGCCTTAGCGGGCCGCCGCCGCTGGTGCTTCGATCACCGTGCGCAGTGCGCGCAGCAGCTTTTCCGCACTGTACGGTTTGTCGAGGAATGTGGTCACGCCCAGGCCGCTGAGGACCACCTGCGCCTCCTTGGTGACATGACCGCTCGAGACGATGATGCGCACCTTGGGATTCACCTTCCGCAGCGAGCGCACCAGCGCGACGCCGTCCATCTGCGCCATGGCGAGATCGGTGATGACGACGTCGATCTCATCTTTTCGCTGAAAATAGAGCGCGAGCGCATCGGAGCCATCCTCCGCCGTGTAGGCGCGGTAACCGCACGACTCCAGCGTGCCGACGAGCGCCTCGCGGATGGGAGGTTCGTCATCCACCACCAAGACGCGCTCTCCCTTACCGCGCGCGGGAGCGGTCTCCACCTTGCGATCGACCGTCGCCGCCGCGTCGGCGGATGCGGGGATATAAACGCGGAAGGTGGTCCCGACGCCGATCTCGCTCTGGAGGCTTAAGAAACCGCCGTGACCCTTGACGATGCCGATGACCGTCGCCAGACCGAGGCCGGTCCCCTTCCCCACTTCCTTGGTCGTGAAGAATGGGTCGAAGATCTTATCCATCGTCTCCGCGGACATCCCCATGCCGGTGTCGCCCACCCGCAGCATCACGTGCTCGCCGAGCTGGGCGCCAGGGTTCATTCGGGCAAGTTGCTCGTCCACGGTGACATTCTCCGCCGCGACATCGAGCGTGCCACCTTCCGGCATCGCGTCGCGGGCGTTGACGCAGAGGTTGAGGAGGACTTGATGAAGCTGCGTGGCGTCGCCGCTGATCGTCCACAATTCGGTCGGAAGATTGGTCTGAATGTCGATGTTCCGCGGGAACGTCTGCGCCATGATCTTCGAAAGCTCGCTGACGAGATGCTTCGGCTGCAGCAGCACCCGTTCGCCTTCCACGCCGCGCGCGAAGGTGAGCACCTGCTTGACGATACCTGCACCGCGCTCCGCGCTGTTCTCCACGATGTTCAACATCTTCTCGCCATCCTTGTCCTTCACGATCCGGCGGAGCAGCGAGACCGACATGAGGATCGGGGACAGAATATTATTCAGGTCGTGCGCGATGCCGCTCGCCAGCGTGCCGATGCTCTCCAGGCGCTGGGCGCGGAGGAACTGCGACTCGAGTTTTTTCGTCTCGGTCATGTCGGTATCGATCTGGAGGACGGAATCCGGCCGGCCATCGTCATCGCGTACGAGTGTCCAGCGGCTGTTGACCACCACGTCGCGCCCATCCTTCGCCGAGTGGGTGAAGTGACCGCTCCACTCACCGGTCTCGAGCAGCGCGACCTGCGCAATGAGATACGGCTCGGATTCGTGGGCGAACAATTCCATCACGCTTTGACCGGATACCTCCCGGCGCGTCCAGCCGTAAAGCCGCTCCGCTCCGCGATTCCAGAAAACGACGCGATGCTTCAAGTCGCGCACGATGATCGCGTCGGCCGCGAGATCGAGCAGGCGCGCTTGTTCACGATTGTGCTCCTCGACGCGAAATTGCTCCGTCCGGTCAATCGTCAGCACCAGCACCGCCTCGTGGCCACCGAACGGAATCTCATGCCAGGTGCTCTCCACCCGGAGGATCTCGCCGCCCTTGCGCCGATGCCGCCATGGCGTGGTCGGCGCCGGCCCGGGCGTCTCGCCCCGGCGGTCCGGCTCCACCGCGCTCTCGTCCGGATCGGCGATCTGATCCATCGTCAGCGCGAGGAATTCCTCCCGCGAATACCCGTAGAGATTCACGGCGGCATCATTCACCGCGAGGAAGGCAAGCGTCTGATTGTCCACGACCCACATCGGCAGCGGATGCTGGTGGAAAAGCAGGCGAAAGCTCGCCTCATTCTCCAGCATCGTCGCAGGAAAAGGGTGCATGGCAGCGGTCATGAATGGAGGGAACCACCCGGGCAGAGAGAGAGCTCGCCAGAGTGGCCGCAAGTGATTGGTGGATTGATCGTCCCTCCATTCCAAGCAGGCGCCGTGCTAGGGCCACCGGCGAAACACCCCACCGATCTTGGGCTCGCTCCAGAACGGAAACCGCCGCGCCCGTGGTGGATGCGAACCGCCACTTTCGCGCCATCGGTAGTGGCAATTTTGAAATATGTCTTGGACACGAGGAGCGCCGTTCCTAGGTTCCCAACCCGCATGAATCCCGAAATCCAGAAAGCCGTCGAGGCCGGCAAACTCTCCGCCGCCGCCGGCACCATTCTCGAAAAGCTTTCCCCAGGCACCTTCGTCACTCACAAGAGCTGGGGATTTGGCCAGGTCGATGCCGTGAATTTTCTCGTCAATCAAATGACGATTCACTTCCGCACGAAGAAGGGCCACACGATGCAGCTCCAATATGCTGCGGAATCGCTCCAGCCGATCGAAGCGGATCATATCCTTGCGCAAAAAGCGGCGGATTTGCCCGGAGTCAAAGCTCGCGCCAAGGAGGATCCCGTCGCGTTTGTGCGCTCGTTGTTGACCAGCTTCGGCGGGAAGGCCACGCAGGATCAGATCACGCAGACCCTCGTGCCGGACGTTTATAGCGAGGCGGAATTCAAGCGCTGGTGGGAAGGCGCGAAGCGTGCGTTGAAGAAGGACGGCCACTTTTCCATTCCGGCAAAAAAGAGCGAGCCATTCGAACTCCGCGACACGCCCGTGTCCCGCACCGACGAATATCTCACCGCCTTCACCAACGCACGGCAGCTCAAGGATCAGCTCAACGGTCTCGACCAAATCCTCAAGAATCTCGCCGATTTCACTGACCTCTCACCGCTTCGCCCCATCCTAAACGTAGCCGAAGATCAGGCGCGCAAGAATCAACGGCTCAATCCGGCGCAAGCGCTCGAATTCCTCGTCAGCCGCGACGAGATTCTCGAAAAAGCGCCGAGCATCGAGCGGCTGGCCGACGCGCCGACCATCGCGCAATTCCTCCGCGATGAAGAAAAGCGCCTGCCCGATCTGATCGGCGATCTTCCTGCGGCAAAACAAAAGCGCGTCCTCGGCGAAATGCCGGTGGCGTTTGGGGACGACTGGCCGGCGAAGGCCCTCGTCCTCGTCCAGCGCGGCAGCACCCGGGTGGCGGCGGAAGCGGCCCGCTTGCTCGAAGATAAAGGGCAGCTCGATGCACTCCTCAACCATCTCGATCGCGCCATCCGCGAGCATTCGATCACCTCCGAAGTTCTCTGCTGGCTCTGCCGCGAGCGCGACGGGATCTTCGCGGACTTGATGAATCCCCGCCTGCTCAGCGCGACGATCGGCGCCCTCGAACGCGATCAATTCATCGAAACGAAACGGGACCGACGGCTGCACGACCTGATGCTCAACGACAAGGAGCTGCTCCCCGATCTCATCGCCACTGCCACGCACGAGGAACTGCGCGACGCCATGCGCAAGCTCATGCTCACGCCGGTTTTCGAGGAACTGAACAAACGCTCGCTCCTCGGTCGCATCATCCGGCTCTACCCGGAAATGCAGGCGCTCGTGTCCGGTGACAGCGATGCGAAGCAGGAAACGCTGGTCGTCTCGTGGGAGAGCTTGGAGAAGCGCAAGGCGGACTACGACGAACTCGTGAACAAAAAAATTCCTGAGAACGTGAAGGAGATCAGCATCGCCCGCAGCTACGGCGATTTGCGGGAGAACTTTGAATTCAAGGCCGCGAAGGAAATGCAGCGCGTGCTCGGCCGCCGCCGCTCGGAAACCGAGCGCGACCTCGCCCTCGCCCGCGGAACCGACTTTGCGAACCCCGACACCACGCAAGTTTCGATCGGCACCATCGTAACTCTGCGTGAAACGACGGATGGACGTCTCGACGTTTACACCATCCTCGGCGCCTGGGATGGCGACCCGGACAAGGGCATCGTCAGTTACCAAAGCGCACTCGCCCAAGCGCTCCTCGCCCATAAGGTCGGCGAGACGGTCGATGTCCCCACCGAGCACGGCGATCGCCGCACCGAAATTGTAAAGATCGAGGCCTACCGGAAGTAGCGGGGCTGCGGTTCGATACGACGGGCAGCTACGGCGACGAAGGGCCTCGCTGGCGGCGCGGCGGCCGTTCGCCGTGATGCTTCACCGCCCGGCATCCGGAATGACTCTGAGCTGCGCGCTCAAAAGGGGAAGATGTAAGTGATCCGCAGCAGTTGCTCGTAGGGCCGCGGGCTGCTCACCGGAAGATCCAGACCAGCCATCAAGATGTGACGGTGCGCGAAGGTGCAGCGCAATCCAGGCGTCACCGTCACCACGCTGCGCCCGGCCTTGCGCCCGTCGAGATCGGTCTTCGCGTAGGCTTCGACGAAGGTGCTCAGATTGCCGAGCGCCGCCTCGGGCGAGGTCCAAGTCTTGGCGAGCGAGACGGCGTAGGTCAGGTCGTTGCCCTTCGCCCCCGGCGCCCGAGGGCCGAGGAAGGTCTCCTCCTGCACGTGCCAGTAGAGACCCATGCGATCGAGCCCGAGCGGCGTGAGATCGTGCCACCCGGCGAGAGAGAAGCTGAGCGTGGTCTTCTTGTCGCCGAGCCCGTCATTCGGCGCGGCTGCGCGAAGATTGAGGACATACGAGGCACGCTCCGTGTCCACCAGTTGGAAGCGCGCGAAGCCGCCCCAGCTTCCACCGCATTCATCCGCGCCATCGCGCAGGTCGATCCATTGATAACTGCCAAAGACCGCCAGCATCAAACGGCGGTTGAGCGGATATTCGAGAAGCTGATTTACGAACTGCACGCGGCGCTCGCCGCTGCTCTCCAGCGGGCGCTCGGTGAAGTAGTCCGTGCGCAGCGAACGCAGGAGCTGGTTCGTCTGGACCCGCAGCAGCGTGAGGTCCGGCGCTCCATTGGGATGCGAACGCTTTTCCCACGGCTGGCTCCAGCCTTCGCTGAAGAAGTTAGCGAGAGACAAGTCCACAAGCTTCGCGGGCTCCCGTGAGTCGCCGCCTAATGCTGAAACGGCGAGCGCAAGGCCCGCCGCCAATGATACTGCATATTTTCCCTGAATAAGTTTCATATTTCCCTGATCCTTAGTCGCACACCGCGAGCCAGCCTGCTCACCCCGGCTTGTGCAACCCTGATCAGGAATTGCGGCGACACTTACTTACTCAGCCGATACTTCCCAGCTTCCAAAAAACTAAATGGCGATCCCGCAAGATAACCCTTGTGCGGTCCTTCGATCGCGTGTCCTGTGCGCTCACACAAGTTTGGAACCCCTCTGGGTTTGGTAGATTGCTAGTTGTTCAGTGACGCGGATTCGTTCTGCGGACTTCAGTGGCAGTTTTGAGATCCGATTACCGGAAACAGCCACCGAAAGCTCCGTCCTTGCAGTAAAGAAAGAATAGTCATGTCCAGTAAACTCTACGTAGGTAATTTGTCCTTCGACACCACCGAAATCGACCTTCAAGACACCTTCCGCGAAGCGGGAACGGTCAATGAAGTTGCCCTCATGCAGGATAAGTTCACGGGTAAGTCCCGCGGCTTTGCCTTCGTCACCATGTCCTCGGCCGATGAAGGCCAGAAGGCGATTAGTCTCTTCCACGGCAAAAACGTGCAGGGCCGCGCCCTCACCGTGAATGAAGCTCGTCCCCGTGAAGACCGCACCGGCGGTGGCCCGCGCAGCTTCGGCGGCGGCGGCGGTGGTGGCGACCGCGGTGGTGCCTCCCGGCGCTACTAAGCCAGCCGGACGCCTCGCGCGTCCGACTTAGTTAGATATTCAGCGAACGCCCCGACTTAGGTCGGGGCGTTTTGCATTCCGGGCCACCTCACGATGCTGGCGGATTGCCAAGCGGCACGCTCAACGACACACTTTCCACCCATGCCTGCTCCCACTTCCTTTGATCTCGCGAAGCTCGACGCGTGGTGTGGCTGCCGGCCGGGCATGACGCGGGTACAGGTAGAGGCGGCGCTGCAGGCAGCGGCTGTGAAGGTAGAGGCTTACGGGCCGGACAATCTCAATGTGACCGAGGATGAGTGGGAACTGGAGCTCTACTTCGCGCACGATGGTTCGGATCGACTGCGCCAGCTTTCGATCGATGGCGATGCGGTCAACTGGAATGGCCGCCCGCTCATGGACCTGCCGCTGGACGAAGCATTGCGCACCATTCAGCCACAAGGACCGTGGCTGTGGACATCCTATGACGCCGTGGACACGCCCTTTCCCGATCCGTCGGAGACGACCGCCCTGCCCGTCACGGACGAGGCGCTGCTGCTGGAGACGACGATCTGGCTCCCCGAGCGCGGGCTCGGCCTGGCGATATACGAAGGTGCCGTTTTCGGCGTGGTGTGGCGCAGTGGGCCGGATCTGCCAGCGCAATATGCCGGGCCGGTGACCGACGCGCAGCGCGAGCTTTCGCGGCGGACAGATCTGGCGACCTACCTGCGCGAAAAGCAGAGTCTGACCATCGACGTGGCGCGGCCAAACGATTCGCTCCGTTTTGTGCGCGGCGCGATCACGCTCGTGACGTTCGCCGCGCTCGCGCTGACCGCCCGCGAGGGAATCAAGGAGATGGGTCAGTGGGGAAACGCGCCGACCGTGAAGGCCAAGCTGCTGGCGGTGGAGCGCGGTCCGTTGAAGCAGTTCTTCGAGTATCTTCCGCAGCCCGTGACGCAGTGCCTGCCACGCTGGCTGCTGGCGGGAAGGTGGTCGGGAATGCCCCCGGAGACGGACCTCTATCGGGTGGAGTTCACCGACGCGCACGATCAACGACGCGAGGCATTGCTCGAGACGGCCGAGTTTTACGTCCCGCCGCGCGAGATCGGCGAGGAGGTGGACGTGGTCTATTTGGATGAAGATCCGCCGCGGGTGAAAGGTCCGTCGCGGGTTCGCGATGCGGCCTTAATCGAACACATTCCGTGGGCCATCTCCATCGGCGCGTTGTGGCTGCTGGCGCAGGTCGCGCTGGGTCTGCTGCCGCTGATGCTCCGCCTGCTCGGGCCCGTGATCCGCAAGCTGCTCCCATCAGGAAAAACGATCGACCCGGACCGCCCGGAACTGAGCTGAGCACATGACGAATCTCTCCATCATCCAGTTCGACATCGCGTGGGAAGACAAGACGGCGAATTTCCGCAAAGTGGAGGCGCTGCTCGCCGCGACACCGCCGGCACCGGACTCGCTGGTCGTGCTCCCGGAGATGTTTGCCAGCGGCTTCTCGATGAATCTCGCCGTGACGAGGCAGAGCGCGGCGCGGGAAGATGAGGCCTTTCTCGCCCGGCTGGCGCGGAAACATGGCGTGTTCATCGCCGGCGGTGTGGTCAGCACGGGAGCAGGAGAGATGGGGCGCAATGAAGCCGTCGTCTTTTCTCCGGAAGGTGCCCTGCTCGCGCGCTACACAAAGACCCATCCGTTCAGTCTCGGCGGCGAAGCGCAGGGCCACGAGGCGGGCACGGAGATCGTCTCGTTTCGTTGGGGCGGCTTCACCGTCGCGCCATTCGTCTGCTACGACCTGCGCTTTCCGGAAATCTTCCGCACGGCAGCTCTCGGCGGCACGAATCTTTTCGTCGTGATGGCGCTGTGGCCGGTGAAGCGGCAGCAGCACTGGCTCACGCTACTGCAGGCGCGCGCGATCGAAAACCAAGCCTACGTCGTGGGCGTGAATCGTATCGGCGCGGAGCCGGGATATTCCTACGCGGGCCGCAGCGTCGTCGTGGACCCGCACGGGATCATCATCGCCGACGCAGGCGAACGTGAGCAGGTGCTGATGGCCACCGTGGATGCGGAAGTCGTGCACGCGTGGCGGCGCGATTTTCCCGCACTCCGCGACGCACACTGGCGCTAAGCCAGAATCCCCTTCACCACCTCGCCATGCACGTCGGTGAGCCGGAAGTCGCGACCCTGGAATCGGTAGGTGAGCTTCAGGTGATCGAAGCCGAGGAGGTGTAGTATCGTGGCGTGCAAGTCGTGGACGTGGACCTTGTTCTCCACGACGCCGAAGCCGAGTTCATCCGTCGCGCCGAAGATCGTGCCGGGCTTCACGCCACCGCCGGCGAGCCACATGGTAAAGGCGTCGATGTGATGATCGCGGCCGATCGTCGCGCGATTTTCGCCCATCGGCGTGCGGCCAAATTCGCCGCCCCAGATGACGAGCGTGTTTTCCAAAAGCCCGCGTCGCTTTAAGTCGAGGACGAGCGCGGCGGAGGCCCGATCGGTTTCGCGGCAGCGCAGCTCGATGGAGTCGCTGAGGTTGTTCACCTTGTCGCCGTGGTGATCCCAGTCGGTGTGATAGAGCTGCACAAAACGCACGCCGCGCTCGATGAGTCGGCGGGCGAGCAGGCAGTTGTTGGCGAAGGACGGCTTGCCCGGCTCGGCGCCGTAGAGGGCGAGCGTTTCGGGCGTTTCCTTTTGCAGCTCCATGAGCTCGGGCGCGCTGGTCTGCATGCGGCAGGCCATTTCGTAGGCGTTAATGCGCGTCATGATTTCCGAGTCGCCGACTTCATCGAGGCGCGCGCGGTTCAGCGCGGCGACGGTTTCGTAGAAATCGCGCTCGCGCTCCGGCGAGATGCCGTCCGGGCTGCGCAGATTGAGAATGGGATCGCCGCTGCTGCGGAAGGGCACCCCTTGAAACGACGTGGGAAGAAAACCGCTGCTCCACAGCGAGCTGCCGGCACGCGGGCCACGCGGACCGCTTTGCAGGACAACGAACCCGGGCAGATCGCGCGACTCACTTCCCAAACCGTAGGTCGCCCACGCGCCGAGCGCCGGCCGGCCGGGCGCCTGGAAGCCGGTGTTCATGAAGAGCTTCGCGGGGCCGTGATTGAACACGTCGGTGGCCATGCCCTGCACCCAGCAGACGTCGTCGGCGATGGC
>JBAVML010000123.1:0-5834 GCA_049690035.1 Chthoniobacteraceae bacterium | reverse complement strand
CGACCGCGCCGGTGCGGCTCGCGCAGGAGACCGGCTCGCAGCGCGGATTCCTCGTCCTCCAGCCGCTCTACCGCGGCTCAGTGGAAACACTCGAGGAGCGCCGCGCGCAGCTCACGGGCTTTGCGGTGGCCGTCTTCAGGATTGGCGATCTGGTCGAGGCCTCGCTGCGCGCGGCCAGCGCGAAAGGCATCACAGTCACCATCACTGACGATGCGGAGCGCGACGTCATCTACGGGCGCGCCGCAACGGCGAGCGCGAATGGCTGGTCCACGGGATTTGAGATCGCCGGCCGTCGCTGGACCTTGGATTTCCAGCCGACCGCAAACTTCGGCGGCGCGCGTTTTTATTGGCAATCATGGTCGGTCCTCGCGGTCGGGCTGGTGATCACGATGCTGCTCGCGGCCTACCTCTGGAGCTACTACCGGCGGGCCGCGGAGATCGCGCTGGCCAATAAAACGTTGCTCGCGGAGATCGACATTCGCAAAAGCGCGGAGGCGGCGGCCGAGGCGGCCAATCGTGCCAAGTCCGAGTTCCTCGCCAACATGAGCCATGAGATCCGCACGCCGATGAACGCGGTGCTCGGCTACGCGCAAATTCTTCTGCGCGACGGCGCGCTGCATCCGTTTCATCGCGACGCGCTCACTACGATCCTGAACAGCTCCGAACATCTGCTGCGGCTGATCAACGAGATTCTCGACCTCTCGAAGATCGACGCCGGGCGCATGGAACTGGAAAGCGCCGACTTCGATCTCGCCGCGCTGGTGCAGGAACTGACCGCGCTTTTCCAACATCCGTGCGAGGAAAAGCAGCTCGGCCTGCGCGTCGAAGGGCTCGACGGCGTGCGCCGGCAGCCGGTGCGCGGAGACAGCGGAAAGTTGCGTCAGGTCTTGATCAACCTGCTCGGCAACGCGGTGAAATTCACCGAACGCGGCCGCGTCGTCCTCCGCCTGAACCGCGCGGATGACGCGTGGACATTTCAGGTCAGCGACACCGGCATCGGCATTCCGCCGGAAGCGCAGCAGGCAGTGTTCAAACCATTCCAGCAAGGAGTCGGCGCCCGCGGCCGTGGCGGCACGGGGCTCGGGCTCACGATCGCGCGGCGGCAGGTGGAGTTGATGGGAGGCGAGCTCACTGTTCGATCCGCACCCGGTGAAGGTTCAACGTTCTCTTTCACCATCCCTCTCCCGGCCGGCGCGACGCGCGCACTACCTGACGCTCCGCGGGAGATCGAGCGCCTCGCCGCCGGCAGCGAAGTGCGCGCGCTGGTGGTGGACGATATTCGCGAGAATCGCGAAGTGCTCTCGACGCTCCTCGCCGCGATCGGCTGCGAGATCGTGCTCGCGGAGAATGGGCGTCAGGCGCTCGAAGCAGTTTCGGCTTCGCGGCCCGACATCGTCTTCATGGACATGCGTCTGCCGGAGATCGATGGGCTCGAAGCCACGCGCCGGATCGTACGCGACTACGGCGCGAGCGGGGTGAAGGTCGTGGCCACCTCCGCCTCGGCGCTGGAGCATGAGCGCGAGCTCTACCTGCGCGCGGGCTGCGACGATTTCATCGCCAAGCCATTTCGCAGCGAACGGCTCTACGCTTGCCTGGAAGACTTGTTGGAAGTGAACTTCGAATACCGCGCCGCCGTCGCCTCGGAAGCGGCGCCAGTGCTGGATCTCGGGCGCATCGTACTGCCGGAGGATCTGGTGACGCGGCTGATGATGGCGGCGGAGCTGCACAGCGCCACAGTGCTGAAAACCTGCCTCAAGGAAGTGGAGGAGACGGGACCGCCGGGCCAGCGGCTCGCCGCACACCTGCGTGAATTTCTCGCCAGCTACGACATGGCAATGATCCAAAAAATCATCGCGCAGATTCCCGTCCTTCACGAGGGTGCTCCGCGTTCACCATGAGCCGCGAAAAGATCCTAATCGTCGATGACACCCCCGCGAACATCGACCTGCTCACCGCGGCGCTCGAACCGCGCGGCTACGAAATCCTCGCCGCGCCGGGCGGTGAAGCGGGCTTGAAGATCGCCGCGAAGGCGCTTCCTGACTTGATCCTGCTCGATGTGGTGATGCCGGGGCGCGACGGCTTCGCGATCTGCCGGGAACTGAAAGCCGAGGACGCGACGCGAGAGATTCCCGTGCTTTTCATCACCGCGAAAAACGAGACGGCGAGCGTGCTCAACGGCTTCCGCGTCGGCGGCGTAGATTACATTCTCAAGCCGTTCCAGGCCGAGGAAGTGGTGAGTCGCGTGGAGACACATTTGAAAATCAGCCGGCTCACGCGCGAGCTGCAGCGCAACAACGCGGAACTCGAAGCCGAGGTCGCCCGCCGTCGCTCCGCCGAAGACGCGCGGGAACGCGCCGACGCGCGGCTCTCGACGCTGACCGCCCGGGAAGCGCAGCGCTGGGGACTCGCGGCCTTGATTGGTCGCAGCCGACTGATCCGCAAGACGCTCGAAGACATCGAGCGACTGCATGAATTCGCAAACACGAGCGTGCTCATCACCGGCGAAAGCGGCACCGGCAAGGAACTCGTGGCGCGCGCCATCCACCACGGCAGCACGCGCGCCTCCGGTCCGTTCATCCCGGTAAATTGCGTCGCCATTCCCGCCGAACTCGCGGAGTCGATGCTTTTCGGCCACGTGAAGGGTTCGTTCACCGGCGCGACGGCGGATCGCAAGGGCTGGTTCGAGCTCGCGGACAGCGGCACGCTTTTCCTCGATGAGATCGGCGACATGCCCGCGACGCTCCAGGCGAAGCTGCTGCGCGTGCTCGAAGATGGCGAGATCACGCCGGTCGGAGCGGCGCAATCGAAGCGTGTGGACGTGCGCGTGCTCAGCGCGACCAACGCGGATCTCGCGGCGAAGATCGCGACCGGCGCGTTTCGGCAGGATTTGTATTTCCGCCTCGCGCGCTACGTGGTGCGCACGCCGCCGCTGCGCGAACGACCCGAAGATGTGGCTCCGCTGGCTGCGCACTTTCTGGAAATGTTCTCCGTGGAGATGGGCCGGACGGCACCCGCGCTTTCGACGGACGCCGGAGCGGCCCTGACCGCGTATTCCTTTCCCGGCAACGTGCGGGAGCTGAAGAACCTGATCGAACGCGCGCTGATCGCGAGCGGCGGCAAGTCGATCGAACGGCGGCATCTGCAACTCGGCGAAGGTGCGGTCGCAACGGTGCCTCTGGAGGCGCGCGCGGCGAGTCCGGCAGCGAGTGGCTTGCCGCTGAATCTGGAGGAAGCCGAGCAGGTGCTCATCCAGCGCGCGCTCGAGCAAACGGGAGGCAACGTGGCCGAGGCCGCGCGGTTGCTCGGCGTGAACCGCAGCCGAATCTACCGGCGCTTTCCGCACGCGGCGGAGTCGTAGGAGGCGAAGTGTCGCGGGCGTTGCACGGTGCAACACGCAGCACGAGGGCAGGCGCGAAAGCGGGCGACACCAAAGCGCTTCATCCCCCAGTGCAGCAGTCGCTTACGCCGCTGCTCCCCGTCTGGCACAGCGGCAGCTAACGGCGACGCGTGTGAATCTTAGCCACACCAACCAACCACTGACACCACCACCACACCGCATGAAATTGCCTTCCAAGTATCGCCCGCGTCCGTTGCTCACCGCGCTGGCTCTCGCCGCCTTTGCGACCACACCCGCCCTCGCGGGCCACGAGGCGAAGGAGATGCTCTCGAAATCCGTCACCGAACCCGAGACGCTCGGCGGCGCGAAGGTGAACTTGCTCGTCAACGTCGAATTCTCGAACAGTTACGTGACTCCGCGTGGACAGATCGTTCGGGACGAAGGTCTCACGATTCAGCCGCTGCTCCTCGCCTTCCTCACGCTCCACGAGGGCGACGGATTCATCAGCAGCTTCAAGTTCGTCGGCGGCGTTTGGAACGACTTCGGCACTGAAGGCGTCTCCGAACACGCGCCGTTCGGCAGCGATCCCAAGACGCACTACACCGAGATCGACCCGATCCTCGGCGTCTCGATCGGCTTCGCCAAAGTAGCCACGCTCAGCGTGACCTACACTTCGTTCGTGGAGCAAATCCTGGACATCAGCACTTCGCATCATCTCGAAACGAAGCTATCCATCGACGACAGCAAGTGGCTCGGGCCATTCGCACTCAATCCTTACTTTCTTTATTGGCAGGAACTCGATGGCAAAGCGACCGCGGCGCAGGTGCCGTATGCGGTGTTCGGGCCGTCGCCCTTCACGGGCAGCAAAACGCCGCCAGGCGAAGGTTATTACTTCGAAATCGGCGTCGCGCCGGGCTTTACGGTCAAGCCGCTCGCCGATCTGAAGGTCGAGTTTCCCTGCCGGATCCTGCTCCCGAGCGATGAGTTCTACGGCGAATGGTACGACGGTAAGTCCACCGTCGGACTATATGAGTTGGGCGTGAAAGCCTCGCTCCCGCTGAAGTTCATGCCGAAGGGCTACGGCTTCTGGAACATTCACGCCGGATACAAATACATGGACTTCGTGGACAACAATCTCGTGGGCATGAACCAATTCAACGCGCCGGGAAAACCGACCGACCACATCCACCAAGTATATGGCGGTATTTCGGTTTTCTTCTAAGTCCCACTGACTTTCCGGGTGCCGCGCCGCGGCGCCGCCTGGGCGATTCCTTGGTTGGGGAATACAGGTGGCGCCCGGCGCTTTCCCGGTATCTAACTAATGACTAAGCGAACAGTAGAGGCCGATCCTTACCCCTGGCCGTACAATGGCGACCTTCGGCCGGAGAACACGGTCTTCCTGGTCATCGACATGCAGACGGATTTCTGCGGACCGGGAGGATACGTGGATAAAATGGGCTACGATCTTTCGCTCACCCGCGCGCCGATCGAGCCGATCAAAAACGTCTTCGCTGCAGCGCGTCCGCTCGGCTACCACATCTTTCACACTCGCGAAGGGCACCGGCCCGATCTCTCCGATCTGCCGGCCAACAAGCGCTGGCGCAGTCAGCGCATCGGCGCGGGGATCGGCGATGCCGGCCCGTGCGGGCGCATCCTCACGCGAGGCGAACCCGGCTGGGATATCATCCCCGAACTCGCGCCGCGACCCGACGAACCGGTGATCGACAAGCCGGGCAAGGGCTCCTTTTACGCCACCGATCTCGACATGCTGCTGCGCCGGCGCGGCATCCAGAACATCGTGCTCGCGGGCATCACCACGGACGTTTGCGTTCACACCACGATGCGCGAGGCCAATGACCGCGGCTACGAATGCCTGCTGCTCGAGGACTGCACGGGCGCGACGGATTACGGCAATCACCTCGCGGCGTTGAAGATGGTGAAGATGCAGGGCGGTGTCTTCGGTGCCGTGGCTACCTCGGAGGCATTTATCAAGGCGATCGCGTGACGGAGGCAGGGCCGCGCGGCGACCGGGAAGGCGCTTCAGTGCGAGGATCGCGGTCGGCGGGAAATTCGCTCGTCAGCGCGAATTTTCCCGGCACGCTGGCGACCGCCTTGGACCCGCATCCATCTCCCCAGCCCGACTCCGCCACGCCCTACCCTCGCATCACGCTGAAGGATTTGTTCAACATCGCCACGTGGCAGGACGAGATTCCGTGGCAGCCGTTTCGCGATGGCGTGGACATTCACCGGCTCTACGGCGATGGAAAGAACGGCCCGACTGCGGCGCTGATTCGTTTCCGCGAAGCAGGCAAGGTGCCGCCACATGAGCACACCGGCTACGAGCACATCTTCGTCCTCGCCGGTTCGCAGCGGGACAACAATGGCACGACCGAGGCGGGCAGCCTGATCATCAGCCCGCCAGGCACGCAGCACAGCATCGTGAGCGAAGCCGGTTGCATCGTGCTCGCGATCTACGAGAAGCCGGTGAGGTTTCTCG
>JBAVML010000122.1:0-1899 GCA_049690035.1 Chthoniobacteraceae bacterium | reverse complement strand
TTATCGCACCGAGTTTTTCTACCTGAACAAAACCGAGCTCCCGAACGAGGAGGATCAATACCAGGCCTATCGCAAAGTCGCGGAGAGTGTGCAGCCGCACAGCGTCATCATCCGCACGCTCGATCTCGGCGGCGACAAATTCATGAGCGCGCTCCACATGCCCGAGGAGCTCAATCCTTTCCTCGGCTGGCGGGCCATCCGCTTCTGCCTGGAGCGCGTCGATATCTTCAAGACGCAGCTCCGCGCTATCCTCCGCGCCAGCGCCGTCGGCAACGTAAAGATGATGTACCCGATGATCTCCGGCGTGGAAGAAGTCCGCCGCGCGAACGTCATCGCCGATGAATGCCGCGCCGAGCTGCGCGCGGAAGGCATTCCTTTCGACGAGAAGATGGAAGTGGGCGCGATGATCGAGATTCCCAGCGCCGCCATCTCGGCGGACATCATCGCCCGGGAGGTGAATTTCTTCAGCATCGGGACCAACGATCTCATCCAGTACACGATTGCGGTCGATCGCCTCAACGAGCATATCGCCCACCTCTACGAGCCCACGCACCCCGCGATCATCCGCCTCATCCGCATGACCGTGCAGGCCGCGCACGCGCACAATCTGTGGGTCGGCGTCTGCGGAGAAATGGCGGGCGACATCGCGCTTACGCCGCTGCTCCTCGGCCTCGGTGTCGATGAGCTCAGCACCGGGGCCGCCCTCGTGCCACGGGTCAAACGCGCCGTCCAGGCGCTCGACATCGCGGCCTGTCTTCAACTCCACGAGGACATCAAACACTTGGAATCGCCCGCCGAAATCTTCGCCAAGTGCGAGGAAGTCGCCCGCAGCCACTACGGTGAGATTTTCTAGGCTCAGCGCGTCCGCGCTCTTGCCACGGTAGATTTGCGGAAAGGGTTCGGGACGGAACGGCTTTTCCGGCGTATGGTTCGCCCCTATGGCTCTACCTTCTCACCGACGACTACATGTGGAGCTGCGGGACGATCTGAAAAAGATGGGAACGAAAGGCTTGGGCAAAGTGCTCAACGACGCCACCCGCAAGACTTTCACCGCGAATGCGGACGGAGCGATCCTCGAATTTGCGCACCGTCAGCCGGACCTGGGATTTTGGACCGGCGTGAAGTATTACGGCAGCGGCAAAAGCAGCCGCATCCGCATCCGCCGCACGCCGGCGGTCGAGGTTCCCACGGTCGACGCGGTTTAGTCGACCGCCGCGGTCCGCAGCGACTCGCGAGCGCGAAACCTACGCGGCTTCGGTCTCGGGCATCGAGTCCACCGATTCGTCCGTGACCAACTCCGGGGCACTGCCGTGGCGTTGCATCGGCTGCAGATTTGGCACCGATGGTCCCTGCGCCTGCGCAAAGCGCACCTTCGAGCGCACGAGCAGCGTGCCGAGACAGAAGTCAGCGATCGGCAGGATCACGTTGAAATTCTTGTGCATGTAGCGGTGGTGCAGGATGTGGTGCCCATTGATGCGCCGAAACAAACCGAAGCGCTCGAACTGGCGCGCCTTCGGCAGATGCATGCACCAATGCAGATACTCGTAAACGCAGTAGTAAGTGGTCATCCCCATCGCCGCCCCGAGCGTCAGACCCCAGATGCCGGTGAGCCATGACACCGGGACCATGGGCAGGGTGAAGATCACGATGAGCGCGGGCCCATTCCACCAAGCCATCGGGATGGTCTCTTTATCGGCCTCGTGGATCAGGTGGTAGGTGTGATCCGCTTTGAAGGTGTGATGATGGACGACCGCGTGCGCTTGAAAGGGATAGCGAAACCATTTCACCGGGCGATGCATCACGTAGCGATGGAGCAACCATTCAAAGAAAGATGAAGCGACGAGCCACAGGCCGAAGCCGACGAAGGACCAAATAAGAAAGGGGAGCATTGAGTGGAGA
>JBAVML010000121.1:0-3083 GCA_049690035.1 Chthoniobacteraceae bacterium | reverse complement strand
ACTCCAGACCATCACCCTGCTCTCTGGTGGCGAGCGCACCATGACCGCCGTCGCGCTGCTCTTCTCGATCTACATGGTGAAGCCGAGCCCGTTCTGCGTCCTCGATGAAATGGACGCGCCGCTCGACGAATCGAACATCAACCGGTTCATCAAGATCCTCGATCGGTTCGTCGGCCAGTCGCAGTTCATCGTCATCTCGCATCACAAGCGCACCATCGCCCGCGCCGACGCGCTCTACGGCGTGACCATGGAAGAACACGGCGTGAGCAAACTGGTCGGAGTGAAATTCAGCCACCGCGCCGACACCGGCGACGGACAGGACGTGCTCGGCACGAGCGAACCGGCCGCGGTGCAGAGCGTCGCCGAGGTCTTCGGCAAGAGCGGCAATCTGCACAGCGAAAACGCCGAGTCCTTCGGCGGCGTCGCTTAGTTTTTTTGCAGCACAAACACCGCGGCGTGCGGTTCGTTATCGACGGGATCACCGAACCGCGCGCCGCCTTTCTTCTCGAACGCCCGCCCGTGATCAGGGGCATGGCGGAGGGAGTGCTCGGGTGCATTGACGCGGAGCGTAAAGCGTAGTTGCTTCCGGCCCGCTCGCTCATGAATCGCTCCTTCCGTCACCGCATCGCCCGCGCATCCCTCCCCGCCGCCACCGTGGCCTTCCTGCTCAGCGGCGGAGCTCTCTCGGCGCAGACGTGGCGGACCATGGCGAATGTCTATTGGACCGAGCCCTCGAACTGGGGCGGCACCGTCCCGGCAAACAACGGCACGGCCGACCTCGTCTTCTCCCAAGTCGGCGACCCGATCAAATCGCGCGGCTTCACGAACATGGATGCGAATTGGAACATCCGGTCCCTGACCTGGAATTCCACCGCTCTCGACAACGGCAAGGCCTACATCAACGCGCCCTCGACGCCGACGGTGCTCACCCTCCAGTCCGGCCTGAGCAATGCGAGCGGCGGCAGCGTGCAAATTTACCCCGACGTCGTGCTCGCCGCCGTGCAGACCTGGAATGACACCAACACGGTGGACTCCGTCTTTCCCGATGCCTTCGGCACCACGGTCTATGGCGCCATCTCCGGCGTCGGCGGCATCCAGAAAATCGGACCCGGCACCATCCGCCTCGCCTCCACCTCCAATACCTTTCAAGGCGGGACCACCATCACCCAGGGCATCCTCGAGGCGCGCGATTCCGGTTCGCTCGGCGCGGCTTCGAGTGTCGTGCAGATCAATGGAGGGACGCTGCGGCTCGCCTCGTATCCCCTCACCGCGATGGACGTGGGCCTCGACCAACCCGTCGTCCTCGGCGCGGCCGGTGGGACGATCAAGACTCGCTACGGCGCCACCGGCTTCACCGGCGGGATCAGCGGCAGTGGGGAGCTGCGCCTCGAGGCCGATGAAAGCTGGGGCACCTTTCTCCAGAGCCGCTACACCGTCTCCGGCACGAATACCTACAGCGGCGGCACAGTGCTCGGCGCGGTCACCGTGAACGTCTCCGGCGCGGGCCAGGCGCTCGGCACGGGCAACGTCACCTTGAAAGACGGCGCGGTGCTGGCGCTGAAGGCCGAATCCAATCTGGCCGCGGGTAAAAAGGTCGCGCTGCAGCCCGGCAGCGCGCTCGTGCTCTACAGCGCGGCGATCAATCCCGCCAACGTCATCGAATCCGATCCGGCCAAGACCACCGGCGGCACCCTTTCCTACACGGTGAACCTGAGTTCTCCGCTGAACATGGCCACGATCGGCAACGGGAAACTTTTCCTCGGAACCAGCGGCGACATCATCTACTCCGCCGCGACGCTCGGCGCGGGCAGCGATGGCATCTACCGCGTGGGCGGAGGCGGCGGAAACACCACGCTCGGCACGCCGAAGCTGACCTTTTCCGGCACCGCGAACCTTTTCACTGGCGCGCGCTCCGTCATCGTCGGCCACGCCGGCTCCACCCTCGGCAGCGATTCGTATGGCAATGCCACGGTGCTCTTCAACAACGCCAACAACTACACCGGCGGCACCACGCTCGCCGCCGGCACGCTCGCCCTCGGCCACGATGCGGCGCTGGGCAGCGGCACGCTCACCGTCACGGGCGGGAGCCAGCTCAGCACCAGCGGCGGCGCGCGGCAGATCGGGAATGCCGTCGTCTTCAGCCAGGCGGATGGCGCCCGGTTCACCTTCGGCGGCACCGATGCCCTCACTTTGAATGGCGCGGTGAATCTGGGCGGCACCTCCCACGTCTTCTCCAGCACCACCGCGCGTACCACGTTTCTCCAGCCGATCAGCAACGGCTCGCTCGAACTCAGCAACGGCACGTGGACCCTTGCGGCCACCAATCCCTTCGCCGGCGGGCTCACCATTTCCGGCGGGAGCACCCTCGACGTTTCGAGCGATGCCCAGCTCGGCGGCGCCGGCGGCACACTCACCTTCCAAGGCGGCACGCTGCGTCCCACCGCGTCGTTCAATCTCGCGCGGCCCGTCGTCCTCGCGTCTTCAGGGAGCACCTTCACCATCGACAGCCAGATGCTCACGCTCTCGGGCACCGTGAGCGGGAGCGGCGCGATCACGAAAAACGGCGCCGGCACCCTCGCTTTCAGCGGCGGCAGCAAGACCCTCGGCAGCATCACCATCAACGGCGGATTGGTTCGCTTGGATAATACCGGCACGAACGGCGGCAACGTGATCACCGTGAAAATCGGCGGCACGCTCGGCGGCAATGGCTCGGTCGGCTTTTCTAGCATCGCCGCCGGCGGCCACGTGGCGCCGGGCACGGACACTCCGGGCAGTCTGCTTTTTAATAGCAACCTCAACCTGAATCCCGGCAGCGTGCTCGACTTCGACCTCGGCCTCAGTGCTTTCGACCAGATCATCCTCGGCCACGGCACGGTGGTGAAAAACGCGGGCGCAGCCGTCGTGGTCAACCTCGCCGACGCCGGTGGACTCGCTCCGGGCCAGACCTACACGCTGATCGACTGGACCGCGGCGAACGCATCGACCGTCACCGCCGCGAACTTCCAGCTCGGCAGCAGCCCGGTCGGCGGAACCTTCGCCATCGTCGGCAAGACGCTCCAGCTCACCACCGTCCCCGAGCCCGG
>JBAVML010000120.1:0-4707 GCA_049690035.1 Chthoniobacteraceae bacterium | reverse complement strand
CCGACGAGCATTGCAGGATCAGCGGGCGATCAGGCCATTCGCACCGGCGGGCAGACCGGTGACGGTGGCCACGGGGACGAGGCCGCCATTGCTCTGGACCTCGAAGGCGCTGAGCGAATTGTCGCGGCTATTGAGGCTGTAGAGGAAGCGGCTGCCGGCCGTGAGCGCGAGGTCGATCGGGCCCGCGCCGGTGGTCGCGGTGACGCCATCGACATTGAGGAGCCCGAGTTTGCCGGCGCGGTTCACCGCATAGCCGGTGATGGATGCGCTGCCGGTATTCGAGGTGTAGGCAAAGCGGCCATCGCGGGTGATCACCACCCAGCACGGCGCGGACTGCTTCGTGGGCACGCTGGGATCGAGGACGCTCACGAGGCCATTGCTCCCGAGATCATACGCTGACATCACCCCGGCGCCGGCCGCACCGCCGACCGCTTCCGAGACGATGACCTGATCATGGTAGCCGAAGGCGAAGCCGAACGGCGTGGGCGAGCTGGACGTGAACGCGCGCTGCACATCGGTGGTGCCATCGCCCTTCAGCGTGAAGGTGGAGATCGTCTGCGTGGCCTTTTCGGTCACCGCGAGCAGGTCGCCGTCATTGTTGAAGGAGATCTGCGCCGGGCCGGCGTTCGCCACGCTGAGTGGGCGCGTGGAACCGGCGAGCGGCGTCAGCTTGCCATACCGGCCGATGCGGAAGCCGGTGATATTGTCGCTGCCGCCGGTGACGGCGCCGCCGGCATTCAGCACATAGACGAGGTCGCCCGCCATCGTGACGCTGATCGGCCGCTGGCCGCCGGACGGCACACGATCGACCAGGCGCAGCCCAAAGCCGGTGACGGCAAAGAGCGAGAGCTCGCTGCTCCCGGCATTCACCGCGAGGAGCCAGCGGCCATCGTCGGAAAGCTCGAGGCCGCCCTGATTGCCGAGCCCGGTGCCGGTGCCCGTGCCACCAGTGGCAAACTGGCCGGCGGGCTGGAGACGTCCGCGCGAGTCGCGGACGTAGGCGAGGATTTGATTGCCGGCGACGGCGTTGCTGGCGGTGTAAACCGCGCCGCGGGAGCCGTCGCGATCGCGATCGTCGTCGTCATAGCCGCGGGCCTGCGCCTGGGTGGCGGCGATGGGAGCGAGCGAGGCGAGGGAGGCAATGACGGCGCCGAGGATGAAGGTGCGGCGGGTCGAGTGAGGATGCTGTGGTGTAATCATGAACGAGTTTTTTTTGTGTTTTTTAAGGAGGCTGGCCGCGTGAATTCGCGACCGGCTCCTCAAAGACACGCGAGCCCGCACCTTTATTCCCGACACCCCTCAGTTTCTTTTTTTCCAGCCTCGAACGCGCGCGGCTACAGCGCCCAGACGGTCTGGCCGGCGACGATGGTGCGGACGGCGCGGCCCTTCAGCTCCCAGCCGTGGAAGGGCGTGTTCCGGCTGCGGGAGAAGCTGGCTTCCTTGTCCACGGTCCACTCGAGATCGGGGTCGATCAGCGTGACGTCGCCGGGGGCGCCGACGCTGAGCGTGCCGCGGTCGAGGTTGAGCAGGCGGGCGGGTTCGACGGTGAGCATCTCGATGCAGCGGGCAAGGGAGATGGCTTTTTGCTTGTGGACGAGAATGTCGAGGAAGAGGCCGAGTTCGGTCTCGAGGCCGAGGATGCCGAAGGGGGCTTGGTCGAACTCGACTTCCTTTTCGTAACCGCAGTGCGGCGCGTGGTCGCTGGCGAGGACGGTGATGGTGCCATCGGCGATGCCGGCGATGAGCGCGTCGATGTCGCGCTGGGTGCGCAGCGGCGGGTTCATCTTGAAGTTCGTGTCGAAGCCGCGGATCGACTCGTCGGAGAGCGCGATGTGGTGCGGGCAGACTTCACCGCTGAGCTTCACGCCGCGCGAGCGCACTTCGCGGAGAATGCGCACGCTGCCCGCGGCGCTGAGATGCTGGCAGTGGATCGGCGTGTCGCAGAGCTCCGCCAGCAGACCGTTGCGTTGGACGATGATTTCCTCGCCCGCCGCCGGCCAGCCGGGCAGGCCGAGCTCGGTGCTGACGCGGCCTTCGTGCATCACGCCTTTGCCCACGAGATTGTAGTCCTGGCAATGGTCCATGACCACGAGTCCGAACATGCGCGCATACTCGAGCGCGCGGCGCATTACCTCGTGGTTCTGAATGCAGTGGCCGTCGTCGGTGAGCGCGACGATGCCGGCCTTGACCATGGAGCCGATCGGCGCGAGTTCCTCGCCGGCGATGCCCTTGGTGATCGCGCCGGTGGGGAAGACGTTGATGCAGGCTTCGTCACGCGCCTTGTCCTTTACCCACGTCACCACGCTTGGGTTGTCGATCGAGGGCGACGTGTTCGGCATGCAGACAACGCTGGTGAAGCCACCGGCCGCCGCGGCTTTGGCGCCGGTCGCGATGGTCTCTTTCGCTGATTGTCCCGGCTCGCGGAAGTGGACGTGCAGGTCGATCAGGCCGGGCGCAACGACGAGGCCGGTGGCGTCGATCTCCTGGATTGCGGGTTGGCGATGGGCGATTGCGGATTGGTCTGCGATGCGCCCGTCCACGATGAAAAGGTCACCGACTTCGTCCCGGCGGTTGGCGGGGTCGATGATGCGGCCGTTGGTTATGATCAGCGATTTCACAAGAGTTCTTCGAGCTGCTCGACAGTAAGACGCGCCTGTTTGAGAAGATGCGCGAGCGTTGACCGAAGAATCGGGCTGTGAGCAGGGACCGTAACTTTGAGCACTCCATCGGGCACTCTTTTTTGCATTCGGATGTGGCTCCCTCTTTGTCGGACAACGATCCAGCCTCCGCGGCGAAGAGCTTTGATCAATGTATCGTAGTTAAGACTCGGAACTTTCATATCCGCGCCGCGCTACCGGCGACGATGAGTTGGGCAAGACAATTCTTTCACCTGAGAAAACCGCTTACACCGCGATTTCTACAGTCTCGGATTCCGCGGCAAAAGACTCATCATCGTCGACCGGCTCAAGATAAAGCTCGATGGCTTCTTCGATGTTTTTGAGCGCTTCCTCGCGCGTCGCTCCCTCACTGATGCAGCCCGGAAGACTTGGAACAATAGCGGTAAAACCGCCCTCTTCGGATGGTTCAAGGACAACTCGGAGTTTCATGACTTCATGGTGGTCGAAATTTTCTTTGTCGCGAGTCTTTCCGCGCCGGCGCAGAGGTAGAGCACGGCCATGCGGACGGCGAGGCCGTTGGTGACTTGATCGAGAATGACCGAGCGGCCGCTGTCGGCGATGTCGCTGTCGATCTCCACGCCGCGGTTGACCGGGCCGGGATGCATGATCAGCGCGTCGGGCTTGAGGCGTTCGGCGCGGGCTTTGGTAAGGCCGAAGAGCGACGTGTATTCGCCGAGCGAGGGGAAGTATTCCTTGCGCTGCCGCTCATGCTGGATGCGCAGCAGATTCACCACGTCGGCGTCGGGCAGCACGGAATCGAGGTCGTGCGTGACGGTGACGCCGAGTTCCTCGAAGACGCGCGGCACCAGCGTGCTCGGGCCGACGAGCGTGACCTTCGCGCCGAGTTTGAGCAGCGCGTAGATGTTCGATCGGGCGACGCGGCTGAAGAGGATGTCGCCGATGATGGCGACGTGCAGGCCGGCGATGTCGCCCTTCTTTTCCCGAATGGTGAACGTATCGAGCAGGGCCTGTGTGGGGTGCTCGTGCGCGCCGTCGCCGGCGTTGATGATGCTGGCATGCAGCCGTTCGGCGAGGAATTGCGACGCGCCGGCCGAGCTGTGACGGAGGACGATGATGTCGGCGTGGTTCGCCTCGAAGACCTTGGCCGTATCCTTCAGCGTTTCGCCCTTCGTGAGGCTGGAACTCGCCGCAGAGACGTTGATCACGTCAGCGCTGAGTCGGTGGGCGGCGAGTTCGAAAGAGACGCGCGTGCGGGTGCTCGCTTCGACGAAGAAATTGACCAGCGTCTGCCCGCGCAAGGCTGGCACCTTCTTGATCTCGCGCGTGCCGACGGATTTGAAGGCAGCGGCGGTGTCGAGGATCGCGGTGATTTCCCCGGCGCTCAGATCCTGGATCGCCACGAGATCCTTGCGCGTCCATGCGACGGCGGGCAGCGCGGCGGTCATGACTGCGGCCCTCCGCGATCGAGCCAGACGGAATCCTCGACGCCATCCACCGCGGCGAAGCGCACGAAGACGCGTTCGCCGCGCGCGGTCGGGAGATTCTTACCGATGTAATCCGCGCGGATCGGCAACTCGCGGTGACCGCGGTCGATCAGCGCCGCATATTGGATCCGAGCCGGGCGGCCAAAGCTGGAGATCGCATCCATCGCGGCGCGACAGGTACGGCCGGAGAAGAGCACGTCGTCGGTCAGCACGATCGTGGCGCCGGTAAGATCGTGCGGAAGTTGCGTGGCCTGGACCGGCCAGAGCATGCGGCGGGTGTGAAGATCATCGCGGTGCATGGAGACATCGATGACGCCGCAGAAAGGATTGACGCCCGCGAAGGTCGCCAAATGCGCGGCAAGGCGACGGGCGATCTCGATCCCGCGTAAAGGGATGCCCGCGAGGGCGACGTTCGTGAGATCGGGATTGCGCTCGATGATCTCGTGCGCGATGCGCTTGAGCGCGCGGTCGATGGCCGCGGCGTCGAGGATGAGGTTGGCGCCGGTTGGGACCGGTGCAGGTTCGCGAGAAGCAGTGGTGGGTTTCATGGTCCTTGGCGATCTCGCAGGATCGCCTTAATGGAA
>JBAVML010000119.1:0-1654 GCA_049690035.1 Chthoniobacteraceae bacterium | reverse complement strand
GCGCATAGCTCTCCCTATCGGGCGGCGTCAATTCAAGCACGGCTCGCTGCCCATTTTCCAACTTCGTCGCGACCAGCTCGGCTTCCCGCTTCGCCTGATCCAGATTTACGAACGTCCGCCGAAGACGTTTGCCCCCTTCGTAATGCACGACCGTGTAGCGGGGTTTGCCGCTTTCTGGCGTGCCGTAGATGCGAACAGCGGTGTTGCCGACCTTGACGACAGCCGGCTTGCGGGGAGTTGGGATCGATTTCATCCGTGACAAAACGTGACAAATAGTATGCGCGGAATTGCGCATTGATGCAAATGGAAACCGAGCATAGATCGACCGCAAACCCTGAATTCATCAGGGTTTCAGAGGGATTTGGCACTTTTCCTCAAAACAGGCCAATGCGGGTTCGAGTCCCGTAGGCTCCACCATTCTTCAATGTCCCGGAGAATGGCTTAGATACTTGCTTCGCGGGCGATTTCCACCTTCCGCAATTTCCGCGCTTTTTGGTCTGCGTAGCGCCAGCATAGCAGGCGCGATTTTCCTTTTTCCGCTCACGCGCGCAACTCAGTTACGGCGGTAAATCCGCGCCAGCGGGCAAGCGCAGCGCGCAGCAGGTTCCCCCAGAGCCAAGGGAGTTGCGAGGGCACTGCGGCGAGCGCCCTTGCCCGTGACAGGCGCGAGCATCGCGAGCCATTAAACGCCGGAGGCGCGCGGCGGGCGATGTGGAAAGGGCAAGGCGGTAGGAGTGGCAGGACGGCGGCTGACTCGCGACTCCGCCAAGCGCGAAGGGAAGGGCAATGGAGCGGGAGGTTTCGCGCGGCGGCGAGAGCGAGGCGAAGGCGTTAGGCAAAGCCGGACGCGGCGCGATGCGAGCGAGGCGAGACGCGGCGAATTGCGCACGGAGCGCCATATTCGCAAGCGGGCGCGCGCAAACCCGCTCCGCCCGGAGAACGCGCACGCGGCGGGACGGGTGGTCGACCCAACCGATGGAACGAAATCTCCTGTGATCTCGCGGACCAAAGTGATGGCCGGGGCAGACGTCATCGTGGAGTTGACCGCCAACGTCGACTAGCCGCGCAATAATTTTGGCCGCGGACGTTCCCTCGAGTAGTGCGGCTGCAACCCGCCGCAGTCCCGGAGGCCTGCGCCCATGCGTTCACGAAAATCGCGAGTAGAGGCCACCACAGGTGCTCTCCAGGCAAGGATCACTTCTTAGCAGTCACGTCCTTGACCGCCCACTTGGTTATCGTGAGGCCCTTCGATGAGCGGCTGCTCACCGGAACTCGCGAGAGGTCGAAATCGAGTTCGCGGACGCGGGCGCCGCTGCGACCATCGAGGGAGACGTGGAGTGACTTGGGAATGGCTTCCTCCGTGGGGCTGATTTTCAAATAGATGACGCGGGATTTCTCCGACTTGGCCAAGGGATAGAGCTTGTCGCGCGCGAGCCCGCCGATCTGGAACTTCTTCACCAGCGCCTTTCCGCTTTCTCCATCCTGATAAACCATCGTGTAGAAGTTCGTGTCGCCGTCCTTCGGCCAGATGGAAATGTGGATGATCTCGCGGCCCATGAAAACTTTGTCCGCGACCTTCGCGACCTTCAGCGTGCCGTCCTTCATGATGGTCAGCACGCTGTCCATGATCGTGCATTCGGTCACAAAATCATGC
>JBAVML010000118.1:0-5497 GCA_049690035.1 Chthoniobacteraceae bacterium | reverse complement strand
GGGCAAGGTGCTCATGGCGACCGTGAAAGGCGACGTGCATGACATCGGCAAGAACATCGTCGGCGTGGTGCTTGGGTGTAATAACTACGAGGTCATCGACCTCGGCGTGATGGTTTCGTGCGACAAGATCCTTGCCACTGCGCGCGAGCAAAATGTGGACGTGATCGGCCTCAGTGGTCTCATCACACCCAGCCTCGACGAGATGGTCCACGTCGCCCGCGAGATGGAGCGCACCGGGATGAAACTCCCGCTGCTCATCGGCGGCGCGACGACCAGCAAGGCGCACACCGCGGTGAAGATCGCGCAGCATTACAGCCAGCCCGTCGTGCATGTGCTGGACGCCAGCCGCGCGGTGCCGGTGGTGAGCGCGCTGATCAGCGAAGAGCAGCGCGCTGCCTTCGGCACCCGCAATCGCGAGGAGCAGGACCGCCTGCGCGCGACGCATTCTGGCACGCGGCAGGAACTCATCCCGCTCGAACAGGCTCGCGCCAATCGCACGCCGATCGAGTGGCGCGCGGAAGACATCGCGCAGCCTGAGTTCACCGGCGTGCGCACGCTCGAAGACTTCCCGCTCGCGACCTTGCGCGAGTTCATCGACTGGACGCCGTTTTTCCACACGTGGGAATTGCGCGGCGTTTATCCCTCGATCCTCACGCACGAAAAATACGGTGAGCAGGCGACCAAACTCTTCGCCGACGCGCAGGCGCTGCTCGACGAAATCATCGCGAAGAAGCAGCTCACCGCGTCCGCGGTTTACGGTTTCTTCCCGGCCAACGCGGTCGGCGACGACGTGATCCTTTACACCGACCATGAGCGCCACACGCCGCTCACCGATCTGCATTTTCTCCGCCAGCAAATGGTGAAGAAGGACGGCGAGCCGAATCGTTCGCTGGCCGATTACGTGGCGCCGCGCGAGACGGGACTCGCCGATCACGTCGCCGGCTTCGCCGTCACCACGGGTCACGGCCTGAAGGCGCTCGTGGAAAAATTCCAAGCAGATCACGACGACTACAACGCGATCATGGCCGAGGCGCTCGCCGACCGGCTCGCCGAGGCTTTCGCCGAATGCCTGCACAAGCGCGTGCGCGACGAGTGGGGCTATGGCCGGAGCGAGAACCTCACGACCGATGAACTGATCGAGGAAAAATATCGCGGTATCCGTCCCGCCGCCGGTTATCCCGCGTGTCCCGATCACACCGAAAAAGGCACGCTCTGGAAGCTGCTCGACGTGGAGAAAAACGCCGGCATCAAGATTACCGAATCCTTTGCCATGTGGCCCGGCAGCAGCGTGAGCGGTCTCTACTTCGCCCACCCGCAGTCACGCTACTTCGGCCTCGGCAAGATCGACCGCGACCAGGTGCTCGACTATCACCTGCGGAAGGGCATGACCGTGCAGGAAATCGAGAGGTGGCTCGGGCCGAACCTCAACTACGACCCCGCCGTGCCGAAGTCCGGAGCCGCCTGCGCCTGTGGCGTGCCGCACTAGGCCTCGAATTTTCCCTACGCTTTAGCGGCGGTCTAAGACCAGCGCGCTTCTCCAAGGACGAAGGCAACCTCCACCGCGAGCTTCACTGCGCCCCGAAGCGAGCGACGGTCATAGAAATGGCGGACCGATTTCCACTCCACCATTCGCGAAGTGGGACCTAGTGCGGAGAGACGCGCTTCTGCGGTCCCAATCTTCCGAGCGCTGGCAGGACCGTTTGGTTCCGCCCTCCATTTTAGTCAGGGACGAGCGGGAGCGCGTCCCTCCGAGAGGAGCCCGCGCGTTTTCATCCATTCGGCCACCCGCGCTGGCCAGGTGGTGACGTTGTGCTCGCTGGGCCGCAAGCCGTAGCCGTGGCCGCCAGTGGGATAAACGTGCAGCTCAAATGGCACCTTCTCCCTTTTCAGCGCCAGCGAGTAGTAGATCGGCCCCTCGACGCGGATGGGATCGTCCTGCGCCATGACCATGAAGGTCTGCGGGGTCTGGGCGGTGATTTTCATTTCCGGCGCGAGTTCGTCGCCTTTGTCCTTCAGCGTCAGGTAGGCCGGGTAAACGAGTACGGCGAAATCCGGCCGGCAGCTTTCCTTGTCCGCGTCATCGACAGCGGGATAAGCGCGCGGCTCGTAGTTGTTGCTCGCATTCGCCGCGAGATGACCGCCGGCGGAGAAGCCGAGGATGCCGATGCGGTTCGGGTCGATGCCCCATTCCGCCGCGCGCGAACGCACCAACCCGATCGCCCGCTGCGCATCCTGCAACGGCGCGAGGCGCGGTGGCTGATCCTTCCGGCCCGGCACTCGATACTTCAGCAGCACGCCGGTGACGCCGATCGAGTTCAGCCATTCGCACACTTCGGACCCTTCGAGATCGAGAGCGAGAATGCTGTAGCCGCCTCCGGGACAGACGACGACAGCGGCGCCGGTGTTCTTTTCCTTCGGCGCGGGGAAGACCGTGATCGTCGGCCTGGAGACATTGCCCAGACGGATGAGAGGTTTTCCACCCACCGGTTTGTCCGTGGGTTTCGACATGTCCTGCTCCGGCGGCAACGTGCCTGTCTCGCCAGGAACGGCGTCCGGCCAAAGCGCGATCGGTTCGCCCGCGAAGAGCGGCAGGACGGCGAGAAGCAGCAGAAAAAGCAGAGGAGCGAAAGGTTTCTTCATGGGAGGAATGTCGATGGGTGGTGGGCGGTCTAGCGGGTGGCCGGGCGTTCGGCGAGAGCCGTCTTTTCGTCGAGCCTGCGAATGGGTATGCTAAGGATTTAGCAAATAGGTCTTGCTCGTCCGCGCTCGCGTATGCTAAACACTTAGCATGCCTGTGAAGCATCACCAGCTCACCCGCCGGGAACGGCAGATCATGGATGTCATCTTCGCCCGCGGCGAAGCGACCGCCGCCGATGTCACTGCCGCGCTGCCGGATCCGCCCAGCTACTCCGCCGTCCGCGCGATGCTGCGCATCCTTGAGGAGAAAGGCGCTCTGCGGCATCGCGAGGACGGTCCACGCTACGTATTTCTCCCCACCGAATCGCGCGAGAAAGCGAGCCGTTCCGCGCTGAAACGCGTGGTGCAAACGTTCTTCGAGGGCTCCCTCGCCAATGCCGTAGCAGCGTTGGTGGATGCGAAGGATGGCGCGCTTTCGCCCGACGAACTGACGCGTCTCGAGGCCATCATTCAGAAAGCCAAAAACAAATAGTCCCCCCATGCACCTCCACGAACATTTCCCTCTTCTCATCGAGATCTTTCTCAAGAGCGCGGTCGTGCTGCTGCTGGCCGCGTTCGCCAGCGCGGTCTGGCGCCACGCCTCGGCGGCGAACCGTCATGCGGTCTGGCTCGCGGCCCTGCTGACACTACTTCTGCTCCCTTTCACGAAGCTCGCGAGCCCGCGTTGGGCCTACGTCTGGCAACGCGACACGGCGCCGCATCGAGTGGCGGCCGGCTTGCCGCCGATTGTTGCGCGGCTCGCACTTCCGGCGTTGCGTGAAGCGGGGTCATCGGCTGGTGACGCTCACTCGTCTGAGTCGCAGGCTGTCGTGGTCGATTGGGCTGGAGTTGGCGTCGTCGGCTGGCTCGTCGGGGTCGCTTTCCTGCTCATCCAACGTGTGGCGGTGCGGTGGCGACTCGCTTCCATGGTCCGGGCCAGCCGGCAGGTGAACGATGCTCGGATGCGCGCGCTGATAGATGAGATCGCGGTCGGACATCGGACTCGGCCCGAAGTTCGGGAGTCTGCGTCGTGTTGCGTGCCGCTGGCGAGTGGAGTGTGGCGCCCGGTGGTGCTGCTGCCGACGGCGGCACTCAGTTGGGATGAGGTTCGATTGTCCGCTGCGCTTCGCCATGAATTCGGGCACATCGTGCGCAGGGATTGTCTTAGCCGGTTGCTGCTCGATGTGGCGAGCGCCCTCTACTGGATGAATCCGCTGGTCTGGCTCGCAGCCCGAGCGATGCGGGTGGCGCAGGAGCAGGCGTGCGACGATTCCGTGCTGCGGGCGGGCGCGTCGGCCACGGACTATGCGCGACAGCTGGTCGATGTGGTTCGCGAACTCGGAGCGAACCGTTTTGCCGCGCGGCACGCGCTGGCCATGGCCCAGCCGTCCACGCTCGAAACGCGCGTGCGGGCGATCGTGGACGAGACCCGCGATCGGCGCCCGCTGAGCCGGCGGATGACCGCGGGCGCCGTCGCGGCAGTGGGGATTTTCCTCGGCTTGTGTGGTGTTGCGCAATTGTCCGGCGAGGAAAAGAAAGGCCCAGTACCGCTGAAGCCGACGGTCACCGCGGAGGTCCAGGCTGACGTTCGGCAGATCGAGATTGAATCCAAGTTCGTGGAACTCACCGAGAGCGCGGCCCGTGGCGCCGCGTTCTCGTGGCTGCCGCCGATCCCGGAAGCTGGCACCTGGGACGGCAGACCCGGCCCGCGCGTTACCTCCATTCGTCGATTATCGCCGCTCGTCGATACCGTGTCGATGCAGGGGAAGGTAATCGGAGTGTTCGACGACAAACCGATGCAAACGATGATCCGGGCGCTCAATCAGCAGCGAGGCGTGGACCTGCTCTCCGCGCCGCGGGTTACCACCAAAGTGGCGCAGAGCGCGGTAATCGAAATTACTCGCGAGATTCGCTACCCGACGGAATACGACGCGTACAAGAAACCGGGATCATGGAAGGCCACGGCATTCGGAACAAAGAATGCGGGCGTGACGCTCGCAGTGACTCCCACGGTCAACGCGGCCGATGAGATCGTTCTGGATCTCGCGCCGGAGGTGGTGGAGTTCGAAGGTTTCCGCGACTTCGACGCCGGAGGGCAGGGTGCGGAGGTGGTCGCATCCACGAAGTTTTCCGCCCGACCGCTCGTGAATGAACTGGAGCAGGTGCCGGCCGGTCACCGCGTGCAGCCGATTTTTTCGACGCGAAAAATGGACACGTCGGTCGAGTTGAAGGCCGGCCAGACGGTCGTGCTGGAATGCGGTACGCGC
This sequence comes from Chthoniobacteraceae bacterium, assembly GCA_049690035.1. GTDB lineage: Bacteria > Verrucomicrobiota > Verrucomicrobiia > Chthoniobacterales > Chthoniobacteraceae > Chthoniobacter. The sequence continues at coordinate 554 of JBAVML010000118.1, read as the reverse complement.
GATGACGCGATGGTCGTCGAGGAGAAAGGAGCAAAGAAGCCTAAAACCATGCACATCACGCGCCGACTTATTGTCTTCGTGACTGCGAGGTTTGTGGATCCCGCGAAGGCGGTGAATGCGGGCAATGCCAAGAGCTTCATGACCGCGGGCGGCAAAGTAGAGAGTGAAACACCGCCAACCGAAGTCCTTGCGCAGAAGGCCGGCGGCAAACCGAACGCGGGCGACGCAGTGCCCTCCCAGACGGTGATGGAGAAAGCGGGAAAGATTATCCTGCCGAAAGTCGAGTTCCGTTCTGCATCCATCCACGAAGCGATCGATTTTCTGAAGAAAAAGAGCGTCGAACTCGATCCGGAGCACAAGGGAGTGAACATCGTTTTGAAAGAGCCGGAATTCGGCTACGTCGGGGTCACGCTCAATCTCGCCAATGTGCCGCTGATCGAGGCCGTGAAGTATGTCGCGGACCTGACGGGTCTCAAGATTTCCACCGAGCCCTTTGCCATCATTCTCCATCCACCGACAACAAGCAAGACGGTGACGTCACCGATGCCGACGGA
>JBAVML010000117.1:0-23363 GCA_049690035.1 Chthoniobacteraceae bacterium | reverse complement strand
GAGGTGCGGACGATCGACTGGAACGTGACGGCGAAGTTCGGCGAAGTGCACGGCGATGCGTTTGTGAAGAAGTTCACCGAGGAGCGCGAACTCACCGTGATGCTCGTGGTCGATGTCAGCGCCTCGGGGGAATTCGGAAGCGTGGAGCTGAGCAAGCGCGAGCTCGCGGCGGAGGTGGCGTGTCTCTTCGCCTTCAGCGCGATTCGCAACAACGACAAGGTCGGGCTCATCCTTTTCTCCGATCACGTCGAGCTTTTCATCGCGCCGAAGAAGGGCCGCGTGCACACTTTGCGGCTCATTCGGGAAATTTTTTTTTTCGCACCGAAGGGACGCGGCACGGATCCCGGCGACGCGCTCGATTACCTCAATCGCGTGCTGCATCGGCGCTCGGTGGTCTTTCTCATCTCGGATTTTCAGGCGCCGGACTTTTCGAAACAACTCTCGGTGACGGGACGGCGGCACGACTTGATCGCGATCCCGATCGTCGATCCGCGCGAAGAGGAATTGCCCGACGTCGGCAGAGTGACGCTGGAAGACGCGGAGACCGGAGAACAGGTGGAGATCAACACCTCCGACCGCCGGACGCGGCTCGGCTACCTCAGCGCCGTTGAGCAGCGGACGGCGGAGCGGTTGCGCGATTTCCGCCGCAAGCGGGTCGATGCGATCTCGCTCAAGACCGACGAAGACTACGTGCCCGCGTTGCGCAGCTTTTTCAAGACGCGGGAGCGTCGCCTGCAGATTCGATGATCCTGGCCGCGCTTACGCAGAGCACTCCCGCGCCGGGCAGCGAACCGGAGGCGGAAATGATCAAGGACATCGCGCCGCCGGTGTGGGTGTTTCCCTATCCGACGTGGATGGTCGTGACCGCAGTGGTGATCGCCCTGCTCCTCCTGATCGGTGCGGCGCTCTTGATCCGCCGCTGGATCAAGAGCCGGCCCGCGCCTCCTCCGCCGACTCCGCGGTCGATTGCCTTGCGTGGATTGGAGCGCTTGCGCGGCGAGGTGAAGTCGCTCGATCCGTACGCCTTCAGCTTCGCGGTTTCGGAGGTGCTGCGAACCTACGTCGGTGCCGCCTACCGGCTGCACGCGACGCAGCAGACTTCGCCCGAATTTCTCGCGGAGATCTCAGGATCACCCAAGTTCAGCGATTCCGACCGCAAGCTGCTGGCCGGGTTTCTTGAACATTGCGACTTGATCAAGTTTGCGCGCATCCACGCCGACGCGGGAGACAGCCTCCGGTTGCTCGACAGTGCGTTCGCGTTTGTGCGGGGAGGAAACGCATGAGTTGGTGGCGTGAAGGTTCGCTGACGTTTGCCAACCCCTGGCTCCTGCTGCTGCTGGTGCTGCTGCCGCCGCTCGCGCTGCTGCAAGGCGCCCGCGGCGCGGCGCCCGCGGTCATCTTCTCCTCGCTGAAGCCGCTCCGGGCGCTCGGTAAAATCCGCCGCTCGCGGGTCGGCGGCTGGCTGACCTCGCTGCTGCTCCTCTCGCTCGCTCTCCTCATCTTGGCCATGGCGCGGCCGCAGAGCGGGCAGGTGATCAGTCATGTGGAGGCGAGCGGCATCGACATCATGCTCGCGCTCGATGTGTCGCGCTCAATGCTCGCGGAGGATTTCACGATCGGCGGGCAGCGGGTGAACCGCCTCGCGGCGGTGAAGGAAGTCACGCAGAAGTTCATCGAAGGCCGGCCGAATGATCGCCTCGGCATCCTCTGTTTCGCCGGCCGGCCGTACCTCGTCAGCCCGCTCACGCTCGACCACGACTGGCTGCTGCAAAATCTCGATCGCGTGAAGATCGGCCTCGTGGAAGATGGGACCGCCATCGGCTCCGCCATCGCCTCGGCAGCGAACCGGCTCAAGGACAAGGAGGCGAAGAGCAAGATCGTCGTGCTGCTCACGGACGGCGACAACAACGCGGGCAAGATCACGCCGGCGACCGCGGCGGAAGCCGCCAAGGCGCTTGGGATCAAGATCTACACGATCGGTGCGGGCACCCGCGGCTTTGCCCCGATGCCGATGCAGGACATGTTTGGCCGGACGATATATCGCAACGTGAAGGTGGAAGTGGACGAGGAGACGTTGAAGAAGATCGCGGACGTTTCGGGCGCGCAGTTCTACCGGGCGACGGACACGAAGACGCTGAATCAGATTTTCGAGCAGATCGACAAGCTGGAGAAATCGACCGTCGAACTCAGTCAGTACAAGCAGTATCGCGATCTTTATCCGTGGCTGCTCGCGTCGGGCTTTGGGTTGCTGGCTCTACAGGTCGTGCTTGCGCAGTCGGTGGGAAGGAGGCTGCCATGACGTTCGGCCAACCTCTGTGGTTCTGGGCGTTCGCACTCTTTCCGCTGCTGGTGGTTGCGTTCGCTTACAACGAAGCGCTGCGCACCAGGCTGCTGGCCAAGCTGGTCGCCGCGCGTTTGCAGAGCCGCCTGGCGGGAACGGTGAGCGTCGGGAAACGCCGGCTGCGCTTCGCCCTGCTCCTGCTCGGGATGGCTGCGGTCGTCATGAGTCTCGCGCAGCCGCGCCTCGGCTACACGTGGGAGGAGAGCAAGCGCAAAGGCCGCGATGTGCTAATCGCCATCGATGTCTCCAAGAGCATGCTCGCGACCGACCTCGCGCCGAATCGCCTCACGCGGGCGAAGTTCGCGGCGCAGGATCTCATTTCGCAACTGGGGGGGGACCGCGTGGGACTGATCGCGTTTGCCGGCGGCGCGTTTTTGCAAGCGCCGCTCACTGCGGATTTCAGCGCGGTGCTCAATTCCCTCAATGAGCTCGACACGGAGATCATCCCGCTGGGCGGAACCAATCTCGCCGAGGCGATCCGCGTGGCGGTCGAGGCTTTTGGGAAAGGTGAGAGCGATCACCGGGCGTTGATCATTTTCACCGACGGTGAAGAACTGGACGCCGACGGCATCAAGGCGGCGGAAACGCAGAAAGAATCGGTGAAGATCTTCGGCGTCGGCGTGGGCTCGGCGGACGGCTCGCTGATTCCCGTGCCGGGCCGAGGCGGCGGGAGTGATTTTTTGAAAGACGAAGGCGGGCAGTTTGTGAAGTCGCGGCTCGACGAGGGCCGGCTGCGCAAAATTGCGGAAACGACGGGAGGCTTCTACGTTCATCTCCAAAGCGGCCCGGCCGAGATGACCCGGATCGTCCGCGAAGGCCTTTCGAAAATGAGCGAACAAGACATTGACGCGAAAGTTTCCCGCCACCCGATCGAGCGCTACCAATGGCCGCTCGGGGCCGGGATCGCGCTTCTCGCGTTGTCGATGATGATCAGTGAGCGCCGGCGTGGCTCGCGATCTTCCGTGAACCGCGTCGCAATACTGCTCGCCGTGCTGGGGAGTCTCGGCCTCGCGGGTGAGGCAGCGGGGTCTTCTCCTTCGAGCCTCTACGAGCAGGGAAAATACGAGGACGCGCAGCAGGCGTGGCAGCGTCTCTCGGAGAAGAATCCAAAGTCCCGGGAGCTGGCGTTCAATTTGGGCGCCGCAGCCTACAAGAACAAAGACCTCGAAACCGCACTGAGGGCGTTCAGTCTGGCTCTGACGACAGACGACACCAAGCTGCGGGCGAAAGCGGAATACAACCTCGGCAATACCCTCTTTCAGCGCGGCAGCGCGAAGAAGGACGTCAAGACTTTGCAGGATGCGGTCGGCCATTACGGGCAATCGCTGAATCTCGCGCCAGAAGATGCGAACGCACGGTTCAATAAGAAGGTGACGGAGGAGTTGATCGAACGGTTAAAGCAGGAGGAAAAGAAGCCAAACGAAGACAAGCCGAAGAAACGTGAGGCGAGCGAGGCGGCCAAGAAGGCAAAGGAAAAGGCAGATGAAGCAGTCGCGAATCGCGACTACCTTCGGGCTCTCCAAATTATGCAGGACCAACTGAAGGTGGATGAGACCACCGAGGTCTATTCAGACTTCATCAAACGCTTGGAGGAAATCAACGGTGTTCAAAAACCTGATCAGAAGTAGTCTCCTAATTCTTCCCCTGTGCCTGCACGCGCAGACCGCGGCGGATTATCTCCATGGCGGCGCGCAGGATTATATCTACGGCAAGGAGGAGAGCGCCAAAGCCAAGCTCACCGAGGGCGTGCGGCGATTCCCCGAGGACCCGCAAATCCGCGCGGTGCTGTCCCTGATTCGCGAGCAACAGAAGTCGTCGTCCAAACAGCCTCAATCTGGGCAGGATGAAAAACAGGACAAACAGAAGTCCGAATCCACGGACGGCGCCGACGAAAAGAAGGACGATCAACAGCAGCAGAAAGACGAGGGCAACCCGCAGAAGTCCTCGGCCAAGAACGAAAAACAGGAATCCAAGGATGGCGAAAAAACCGGCGAGAAGCGGCAGGAGGACGGCGAGTCCCCCGAGCAGCCCGCGACGAAACCGTCAGGTGAACTCAAAGCGAATCCGTCACAGCCGGCGGATCAAAAGGACGCCGAGGCGGAAGCTGCGGCGGACGAACTCGCGGCGTCGGAAGGAAAGATGACCGAGCGACAGGCGAAGCAGCTGCTCGATTCGCTAAAGAACGAAGACGAGAAGGTGCGGCTGCTCGATCCGAATGAACGCAAGCGCGCCAGGCGAGTCTTACGCGATTGGTGAAAATGCCGACGCGAACCAACGTCTGGACTTCCCTGCTGCTCGCACTCGCCGCGGCGTGCGGCGTCTTCTTCGCTGGCGTCGTCGAGGCGGCGGAAGTCTCGGCCAGCGCCCAATTCTCCCAAAACGTGACGGGTGTGGGGGAGCCGGTGCAGTTGCAGATCAAAATCAACGGCGCGCGCTCAGGGAGCCAGGCGCCGACCGTGAGTGTCGATGGTCTACGCATCGACTATCTCGGCCCTTCGCAGAACTCGATCGTGCGGATCGAGAATGGCAGCATCGTGAGCGAATCGAGCGTGACGTATCTTTACCAGGTGGAGGCGACCCGTGCAGGGAACTTCACGGTACCGGCGCTGCGCATCCCGGTCGATGGCCGGATTCTGCAAACGCAACCCGTGGGGCTCACGGTCGAACAGGGAGGCGAGCCGCACCGTGCCGATGCCGACCCGGCGCGCGGGTTTCTCGATGTGGTGCTTCCCAAGAAAACGGCCTACCTCGGCGAGATGGTGCCGGTGGAGATCCGCCTCGCGGTCGATGCGCGCATCCATTGGCAGCCCGAAGCGATGCCGGAGATTTCCGGTGAAGGTTTCACCAAACAGAAACTCCCGGAGCCTCGTCAGGAGCGCGGGAATAAGAATGGGCGGGAGACAGTCGATTATGTTTTCCGCACCGCGATCACACCGGGCAAGGCGGGGAAAATCACGCTCGGTCCGGTCGAAGTCCCCTACATCGCGCAGGTGCCGCGCGCGCAGCGCAATCGGCCGCGCTCGTTCTTCGACGATGTTTTCGGTGACCCATTTTTTGCCGTGAACCAGCGCTACAAGGCGCGGGCCGATGCGGTGGAATTGGAGGTGAAGCCGCTGCCCGCGGCGGGACGGCCGGAGGGCTTTTCGGGCGCGGTTGGCCAGTTCACGTTTAACGCAAGCGGTTCGCCGAATCGCGTTAAGCTCGGCGATCCGGTGACGATGAAGCTCGCGGTGCGGGGGCGCGGGAATTTCGACCGTATCGAGGCGCCGGCGCTGCGCGATGCAACAGGCTGGCGCAGCTATCCGGCGGCGGCGGATTTTAAGTCGGACGACGACCTCAGCACCACTGGGACAAAAACGTTCAGCATGGCGGTAATCCCGGAGGCGAAGAAGACGGCGATGCCGGTGTTCGAGTTTTCGTATTTCGATCCCTCCACGGAAAAGTATGTCGTGCTGAGCAGCGAGCCGGAGGCGTTGAACGTGGAAGGAACCGTTCCGCCGCCGCCGGTCGCAGTGGACCCGGTGGAGGAAAAGTCCGACCCGCCGGCCACGCCGTCGCCGGCTCCGGCGAGCGACATTGTCGGGATCCGCTACGACGCCGGCGGCGGCCTGCAATCCTTTCAACCGCTCTATGAGCGCCGGGGATTCCTGCTCGCGCAGGCGCTGCCCCTGACGGGTTTGCTAGCCTTCCTGGTGGTGCGGATGCGGCGCAAGGGTGAGGACGCGAAGCGAATGGCGGCGGCGAAGCGGCAGAAAGCGGAGTTGCTGGCCAGGTTGCGCGGACGCGAGCTGGGGGATCAGGAGTTTTTGGAAACTGCGGCGCAGGTCATCCAGTGGGAGACGGCGCTGGCGACGGGTCACGCTGCGGGCAGTGTTGACGCGGCCGTCGCGTGCGGCTCGCGGAAGCTGGACGTGGCGACGATTGACGGAATCGAACGCATTTTCAGTGCACGAGCAGAACTGCTCTATGCGGGCATGAATGAGGGCAGCGAACGTCTTTCGGCGGAGGAGCGACGGGATGTTTTGGCGACGCTGGAAAAATTCGAGAGGAGTCCTGCGCGTGCGTAGTTTGCTGCTGCTCCTCGCGTCCTGTCTGTGCGTGCTGCCGATGCGTGCTGCGGACCTAGACGGGGCGAACCAGCTTTACGATCAGGCAAAGTATCCCGAGGCAAAGGACGCATATGAAAAGCTCGTCACCGCGGGGGAGTGGAGCGCGAACCTTTTCTACAATCTGGGCAATACCAACCACCGACTTGGCGAGCCTGGTGAGGCGATGCTCGACTACCGGCGGGCGCTGGCGCTCGACGGCAGCCACCCCGAGGCACAGGCCAACTTAAGTTTCCTGCGCAATTTCACCGGCGCGGTGCCGTGGCCGCGTTCGTGGATGGATGCCGTCTTTCCGCAACGATGGGCGCACGTTTTGACGATCGTCGGTGCGTTCGCCGGGTGGGTCGCGATCTTTGCGATCACGGCGCTGTGTCTTGCGGCGCGCAGGTCGAAGTTGGCTCTGTGGTGTGCAGCCGTGGCCGGGCTGTCGGTCGCGAGTTATGCGGCTGTGGCCTTGTGGCACATCGAGCAGGATCGGGCGCTCGCGATCATTACGGCAAAGAGTGTGGAGGCCCGCGCCGCTCCGGCAGAGAGTTCCGCCGCCAGCTCCGTCCTGGTGGCGGGAAGTGAGGTGCGCGTGCTGAGTGTTCGGGGCGACTGGATTTATTGCGCGCTGCCGGGGCAAGGCCGGGGATGGATTCCTGCCAAGGCGCTGGAGCGGGTGCGACTGGGTTCGTCGTGAAGTTGCCGATCGCCGTGGTGTCGGTGGCGCTGTCGGCGGCGGCCATGGCTGGGGATTGGCGCGATGATTTCACACCGCTGACGATGGGGACGTTTCCTTTGCCCCGGCCGCAGACTGCGACGTACCGCTTTGGCTGGGGTGCCGTTCCCGCGGCACAGGCGGAGATCGATTTCTCGCGGCAAAAGAAAGGCCAGCTGCAACTCAAGTTGACCGCCAAGACGACGGGCGCGGTGCGGGCGCTGTGGCAAATGGATGCCCAATACACGGCGCGCTGCGCGAGCGCCACGCTGCAGCCGATCTGCCTGCAACAGACGGAGCGATATCGAAAGGAGACGGAAAAGACGAAGGCCGATTTCACGCCCGAGGAGGTGGTGCGCCTGCAGGAAACCGAGCCGCCAGGGGAGACGCCTTCCAAGCCGAAACGCTTCAAGTTTCCCCATCTCGCCGACCTGCACACCGCGCTACTACTGGTGCGCAGCCAGGCATTGCGCGTGGGAGATAGCTACTCGCTGGTGGTCTTTCCCGCGAGGACTGCCTACCTCGCGCGGATCGATGTCATCGGTCTAGAGACAATCAAGGTGGGGGGGCAGAGCTACAAAGCCATCAAGCTGGGACTATCGCTCCAACACATCACCAAGAAGCTCGCCCTCGAGCCGCATTCAAAGTTCAAGAATGCCAGCATCTGGTTGTCCGATGACAAGGATCGGCTGCTGCTCAAGATCCAGTCCGAAGTTTTTGTGGGAAAGGTCTGGATGGAACTTCAGTCCGTGAAATTCGCGGACGAATAGCGATCAGCGAATCCAGACGCCACGGTAAACCCGCTGGCCGGTCGCGGGGCTCCGATCGGGAACGAAGCCTTTCAACGGGACCGAAGCACGGCCTGGCATGAGGCGCATCGTGTTGAGGGTTTCGAGATCGAGCCGTCCGGTGAGGCGGAGCCGTGAACTGCGCTGGTAGGCGAGGATCGCTTCCTCGGTGGCGGGGCCCGGTTCGCCGTCGATCGGATCACGGTAAAAGCCGCGGCTGGTGAGAATGGATTGGACGCGGCGAAGCGTGGACTCCTGCACCTCAGCGGGCGCATTTGCGTAGGGTGTGTCGGCGAAAAGAACGGACAACTCGGCGGACGGCACCTCCAGCGGGCGCGGAGCGGGCACGACGGATGGATCATCCTCCAGTGGCGTCACCGGCTCAGCGGCGCGCTGTTTCGCTTCTTCGCGGCGCAGGAAATTCTTGTCGCTGTTTTCCAGCGCCTGATTCTTTCGGGGATTCTGGCGTGCCGGGGCCGTGGGCTGCGCCTTCGGTGACGGAGGAGGCGTTTCTTCCGCCGGACGGGCGCCGGGTGCGCTGCCGCCGCCGATGGCCTTGACCGTCTCGTCAGTGAGTGTGCCCGTGACCTCGAGGCCATTGCGGATTTGGTAGCGCCGGATGGCGGCGCTCGTCTCGGTCGATTCCTTGCCGTTGACTTCACCGTAGTAGAATCCCTGCGTCTTGAGCGCCGACTGCACATCGCGCAGCCGGTCGTCTGCCCGACACGGGACGCTGAGGATGAGGGCGAGAGCCAGGACCAGGAGGGATCTTTTCATTTCGTCAGGAGCTCAGACGCGGCGCGTCCGGGATCATTCAACGAGTAACTTGCGCCAGCGCTGGAGGCGCCGCTGGCGGGCGCGGGCGCGACTTGGTGTAACTCATGATGCCCTCGGCGAGTGCCTTGGCGAGCCGATCGCGGTACTCCGCGTTGGCGATCAATCGCGCTTCAAAGGGGTTGCTGATGAAGCCGCACTCAACGAGCGCTGCCGGGCTGCGCGTGTGTCGCACGACGTAGAGCGGGCGTCCGCGGATGCCGCGATTCGTGGCCTCCGTGCGGGTAATCATCGACGCTTGGATGAAGCCGGCGAGCGTCTCCCCGTTGTCGCCCGTGACAGGTTTCGGTTTGTTGAAGAATCCGACCCACGTCCACGCGGTTTCCGGCGGCACCTTCTCCGAAGCGTAGAAGGTCTCGATGCCACTGCCGCTGTAGGCGTGGTTGAAGTGGACGCTGACGAAGATGCAGTTGTCGATGCGATTGGCGATGGCCGCGCGCTCCGCGAGGCCGACGTAGGCGTCGTCTGAGCGCGTCAAGACGGTCTGAAATCCGTATTGTTTCAGCAGCTTTTCCGTGCGCGTTACGACGTCGAGGGTGAGTTCTTTTTCGACAAGCCCGTTTCCGCGCGCGCCGTCGTCACGTCCACCGTGTCCGGGATCGAGCACCACGACGGGGAAGATCGGGCGGGTCGGCTGGCTCTCGAAGTAAGGTTGCTCGTCGGGCGCGACGATAAACGTCAGGCAGCCGCCTAACACGATGAGACCCACGCAGGGCATGGTATTTCTCATGGCTAGAGCTTTGCACAGTCTCCGCCAGAAGCCAAACGTTCTGCCGCGTTTTGCTTGAGCCTTCACGAGTCGGAGGTGAAGAGCGGACGAATCTCCGCGTCGGCGAGTGCGCGCCAGGTCATTGGGAGCGGGCTGTCCCGCTCAAGGACGGCCGCCTCGATGGAGGCGGAGGCGAGTTGCTCGACGCGGTGCTTCGCGATGTCTTCGGCGGAAGAAAGGCCTGATCCGGTGTCCTCGCCGAGGCTGAGGTGGCCGACGACCCAGGCGTCCAACGCGAGTTTAAGCGCGGCGTCGAGGCCCAGTTTTTCGGGAAGGTTCGCGCGAAGAAACTCCTCCATCTTCGCGGTCGAAGCGCTGGTTCCCGAGACGACGCCGAAGTTCTCAAACGCCCGTCCGAAGCTGCCGCCATTCGTGCGGATCGAGCCGTCGTAGTCGAGCCGGAGGAAGAAGTTCGGGCCGGTGCCGCGGCTGAGCTCGGCGAAGAGCAAGCGGGCGAGGAAGGGGGCGCCGTAGATTTGCTCGAAGGCGGCTTTCAGCACCGGGCTCAGCGAGTAGTTCGCGAGCCGCCGCAGCGAAACGTCCTGTGCCGCGCGGGCGAATCCTTCGGTGCTCGTCACCTCGATCGCCGCCATGCGCAGGCGCTCGATGTCGCCGGGATGGCCGATGCCACCCATGGCGATGCGGTCGTAGATTTCAAAGATTTTCTGCCGCTCGCGGCCGAGGGTGAAAAGCAGGATGCCGCCGTCGTACGACAGCGCGGCGATCGGGCTGCCGCCCGCGAGTTGGTGCTCGATGTATTCGCGCCGGTTCGCGATGGCTTCGACCCAGCGGTAGGGTTCTTCGATCATGCCACGTGTTTCTTGAAGAGCCGCGCGAGTAACTTCTCCGGCAGCGTCGTGATGCCGGCGCGAGAGATGATTTTCACGATGGGATAGACGCGTCCGCGCCGATCGACGCCGCCGGTCGCAGTGTCGGATTCCGCCGCGGTGTCGAGGGCGCGGAGCGCGAGCAGCACGGCGTCCTCCTCCTTGCGTTTCGCGAGCGGCTTTGGCCCCCAGGTATTTTCGTAATGCAGGACGCTGCGCACCGCGGGCGAGCCCGAGCCGGTGGCGGCGAAGTCGGCGACCTCGAATTGCGCTCCCATCGCATCGTAGAAATACAAGCGCGACACGTCGGCCTCGAGATCGTGCGTCGCGAAGATCGGCACGACCACGCCGACGCCCTGCATCACGAAGCCGAGATTGTCGCGTAGCAGCTTCGAGAGCGCTCGGACCTTGCCGTCGAGGCTCATTTCCTGGAGCTGGCTGCGGCGGTAAAATTGAAACGAGTGTTCGAGCACACGGGCCATTTCCCAAGCGGTGGCCGGTACACCGGCGATCGCCATCAGCGAATATTTGTCGATCTCGAGAACCTTATCCGCGCGTTCATAGACCACCACGTTGCCAGCGGTCGCGCGCCGGTCGCCGGCCACCAGCACGCCGTCGGCGAACTTGAACGCGAGAATCGTTGTCGCCTGGGTCGGCGTCGGAAGTAGCGCAGAGCCGTGCGTTCCGGTGGTTGTCGGGACTTGAGGATAGAGGCCGCGTCCTCGCAGGAGTGCTGCGAAGTCTTCCGGAGTCGATGCAGTCGCCCCGGCGCTTGGGGCAGGCGGGAGTTCCATCACTCGCCAGTCCGCTGGCGGTAACGTTTCGATTGATTCGGGTCCACCCGGCGCATGCGCTGGAGTAGATCCTTCGTGTCGGGCTTGGAGACGTCGGGCGATTTGGGCCCTCCGCCGTCGCCTTGCTGCGGGCCCCATGGTGCGGGGCCGACTGGGCGTTGCGTCCTGTCAGGCATGAAACAGAGTTTATGGGTGAACCCTGAAAACGCAAGGCGACCGCACGTGCAATCAGGGAAATGTTCACGTCGGCGGGCGAGTTCTTGCGTTGCTCTGGCGAACATGCGAACACTTTCCGCATGAGTCGATTTTTCGGTGTAGCGAATGTCGTCACCGCGGTCTTCCTGATCGCGCCAGGCGCATGGGCACAGGATTCCGCGGCCATCGAGGAGGTGCGTGGCCTGCGCGCATTGGTGGAAAAGCAGTCGAAACAGATCGATGCCCTGACCGAGCAAATCGCCAAGCTGCGCATCGCGCTGGAAAAAGCCGGTGATGTCCCTCTGGCCGGCGGAACCGCGGCCCCGGTGGCGGCACCCGCGGTTCCCTCCGCGACTGCCCCGGCGGCAGAATTTTCGCTGGATGCGCCGAAGGCCGAGCCCGCCGACGGCAAACGCCATGTGGTTATCAAGGGGGAAACGTTGACCTCCATCGCGAAGCACTACAACCTGCCTGTGAGCGACCTGAAAAAGGCGAACAAGGATGTGGACGAGCGCAAATTGCAGATCGGCCAAACCTTGACCATACCGACCCCCAAGGGTGCAGAGGCGCCCGTCAAAAAAGAAGAAAACAACTGACTGCCATGGACGAAAACCAGAACTGGTTCCTGATGAAGAACGACGACGGAAGCGTCTTCGGCCCCATCAGCTTTGATCAACTCAAACAGTGGGCGGTCGATGCCCAGGTGTCGCCGCTGGACAAGGTTTCCGTGGACGAACAGACGTGGATGAAGGCGCCGATGCTGCCGGGCCTCGAGATGGATTATCTCGTCGAGGTGACGCCGGACCAATTTTACGGACCGACCACGATCGGCGCCGTCCGGGAGTTTCTCGAAGCGGGGGAAATCAACCAGAGCACCACGGTCACGAATTGCCGCGACGGTACGGTGGCTGTGGTCCGCGATATTCCCGAGCTTCAGCCGGTGAAGACCGAGGGTGCGGCTACGGAGCCGGTGCGGACGAGCATTCGCTTTAATCTCCAACAGCGCGTGCGCGAACTCGAAGAGGCTCTGATGGAGGAGCGGCGCGCTCGCGAGGCCGCGGAACACTTGGTGGAAAAGCTCGAGGCGAAGCTCGCCCACGTCACCCGCGCTGCTTCACTTTAGTCCCGCCCGTGACCCGCGTGTGCGCGCGTCCGGCGGACATAATGCCGATATCGGGACACGACGGTTCGAGTTCTTCGCCGAACCCGATTTTGTGACCTTTCGATTTCCTCGTCGAAGATCGCCGCGGAGTGGGCAAGCTCGACAGCTCTTAGATTCGACGGGAGATGCGACTTAGTCGTCCCCGCAGCGAAGACCGCGTCCGCGAACCGGCGGCGTTTTTACTTTTCGTTCAGAAGCTGCCGCGCCTGTTCCGCCGTGCCTTCCAGCGCGTTGAGCGAACGGAGCTTTCCCTGCTTGTCGAGCAGCCAGACGGTGGGGAGCGCGTTGATGCCGAAGGAGCGCACGAGTTCCCCGCTCCAGCTCTTTCCGTCAAAGGCCACCGGCCAGGTGAGCCCCGAGGCTTTGATGGCCGCGTCGAGCGCCTCACGCTTCGGATCAAGATTGATGCCGACCGCAGCGACGCTTCCCTTCGGCAATTCGGTAATTGCTTTCTGAACCCGGCCGAGCGCCTCGGTCGAAGGCGGCGAAAAGTCCGCGAAGAAGACGACCATCACGAGTTGGCCACGGAACTCTTCGACATTGAACTCCTTCCCCTGCACCGAGGTGAATTTGAGCGCGATCGGCGTGCCGAGCAGATCAACACGGCGCAGATCATCGGCGATCCGCACCTTCAACCCCGGATCAGTAGCCAGCGCATTCGCGTCGGTGAGCAGCGCCGTTTTGATCCGGGGCTGTCCGTCGAAAAGCGTCGCCACTTCAGCGAGGAGGGCCGCCACGCGACGGTCGCCGGGATGTTCGACCTGGAATTTTCGCGCCGCGGAAAGCAACTGCGTGCGCGCGGCCGTCGGGGCCTTTTGCGCCCCGCGCATCAGCCGCGTCACCTTGGCAAATTCAATCTCGGCCTGCTGCTCCGGCGTCGCGGTCTTCTCGAGCGCGGCCAGCATTTGCGCTGCCTCCACCCGCGCCTTTTCAGATCCCTGGAATCCGCCGCGAATGTCGAGCAACCGCACGAGGCGGAGGCGCGCTTCGAATGCGTGTTCGTCCTGCGGATGGGCCGCAAGGAAGGTGCGCAATGCTTTTTCCTGCCTGTCCAGATGCCCGGCGGCGACGCTGCGAGCCTCTTCGAGACTGCGCGCCTGAACCTGCGGCCCGCGATCGAGCGCGGTGATCGCCTCCCAATCCTCGGCCACGGTCCCCGCCGAGGCGGCCATAACCAGCCCCGACGCAAGCAGCCACGCTGGCCAGCGGAGGATCATTTGCGATCGATGGGGACGATCGAGGTGTAAACCGCGCGATGGTCGCTCGCCCTGCTCCAGGCCTCGCCACGAAACACTCGGCTCTTGTCCTTCACCACCTCTCGAACGAGGCCGGGACTGGCGAACAGGTAATCGATCCGCGAATATTCATCGGCCACGTTCCAATAGTGAGTCCAGCGGTCGCCCTGCGAATCCTTGGCCGGGAGGTCATCCATGTAGGTCGGCGTGCCGCGGACGCCGCTGATTTCGCGAAACATCGGCTGATCCTTCGAGTCATTGAAATCACCGTAGCAGACGAGGTTCGTCTCGGGTGCGTTGGTTAGGATCTGGTCGAGGTGCTTGCGCAGTTCCTGCGCTTCGTGGCGGCGGATCAGGGCTTCGCCCTCGGGGGTCGGCAGCTTGGATTTGAGATGCGCGCCGACCAGCCTCAATTGGTAGGCGGGGTTGACCTGCACGGTCACATCGAGAAAGCCGCGCTTCACCTTTTCGACGTGCCCGTTCAGGTCATAAGGCACTTCCTTCAGCGACTGCCGGGAGACGATCGGGAAGCGGCTCACCAGCGCGAGGTGCCGGTCCTCGTCGGCCGCCTGGACGTACTCCGAATCCGTGTAGCCGAGTCCCGCCGCCGCGAGCCGCTGCTTGAAATCCAGGAACTGTGCCGGCGATCCCATCTCGCAGACGCCGAGAATGTCCGGGTTGATTTCTTGGATCACCTTGATCAGCGCGTCGATCTCCGACTGTGGTTTCGCGTGCGTCCCGTACTTTTGACCGGGTCCCGCCGGCTTCGCTTCGACGTAGTTCCGCACGTTGTAATGGCAGACGATGATTTCTTGCGGCCCCGCCGAAGCGGAGAAAGACGCGACAAGCCACGTGAGGGCGACGACGAGTGGAGGAAGCTTCATCGGAGGGCGAAATGAAAAGGGCTCGCCGAATTTAGGCGAGCCCCTTTTGAAAATCCGCGCGAAGGCTTACGCCGCGTCTTTGTCGGACTGGCGCTCGGGGAACTGCGGATGATCGGCTTCCGG
Source organism: Chthoniobacteraceae bacterium (assembly GCA_049690035.1). Classification (GTDB taxonomy): domain Bacteria; phylum Verrucomicrobiota; class Verrucomicrobiia; order Chthoniobacterales; family Chthoniobacteraceae; genus Chthoniobacter. Next base: position 8,605 of record JBAVML010000117.1, on the reverse strand, counting down.
AGTAGCCGCGTGATGCTCGTCGTGGTGAACCGTATCCGCAGCGACGTCGGTTTTAGGCTGGTAGAGGGCCCTGGGTTCCTCGGGCGGCGCCGGCGGGCGCGTCACTTCACGTTCGATCTCGTCCTTTGCCTTGCTGAACTCGCGGACTGCCTGGCCCATGCCGCGGGCGAGTTCAGGCAGCTTCTTGGCCCCGAAGAGGAGGAGAATCACCAGGAAGATGATCAGCGTGTCTGGACCGAAAAAATTACCGAAGGTGGCGATGTTCATAGTGGTTTGTCGTCGAGGTGATCGGGAGCGTCTTTGCCCTTCTTGAATTCGCGGATCGATGCGCCAAGGCTTTTGGCCAGTTCCGGCAGCTTTTTCCCGCCGAACAGGAGCGCGACCACCAGGATAATGATGAGCGTGTCGAGCCCGAAAAGATTGCCGATCGAAGCGAGGGTCATGGGCGTGTGGGGTTTACGAGTTCAACTAACACCCGCAGATGGAAGTTGCAATGAGGCATTCAGACAAGCGGCGCGGGCGGTGATCCTTAGGCGGTGTCTCGAAGCTTAGGGCTGCTTTGATGCCCGAGAGAACCCGGCCTGCCCGGCGAGAATCGACTGCCTCGTCTTCGGCCACTCCGGATGAGGCTGCGCCGCCCAGATTTTCAGATTGCGCACGCTTCCTTCCACGCCGGCGACGAACATGACGCTGTGCTTTTCCGAGGCGATCAGCGGATGCTGCCCGGTGAGGCTTTGGCCGTTGACCGTGGCCACCATTTCATCACCGAGAATCTCGAAGACCACCGGCCGCCACGCTCCCAGCGGAATTGGGATGGTGACCTGCCCGAGCGGCACCGCTTTGTCGGGCCCACCGTGGTCGTTGTCGTCCTTTTGGATGCGCCAGCCTTTCTCGTTGAGGAAGACGCTGCACACGTAGTCCTTCGTATCCGTCGTGCGGATCATGAAGTAGCGACTAGCGCGGCCTTCGAGCGGAACATCGTGCATGCGCACTTCGCATTGGATGACGGCGTCCTTGAAAACAAATCCACGCGAAGCCGTGGCGGGATGATGAACCGCGGGATTCTCCACGCCCTTGAAAGTGCCGTTTTCGACCGTCCACGTTCCTCCGCGCTGAGCCGTGTTGTAGCGCCAGGCGTTGAAGCCGCTGGCAAAGCCGTTCGACTTCCCGTCGAAGGGTGGAAGCGGCCGGGCAAAGGCTTCTTCGACGAGCAGCGCCCCGCGCGTGGTCATCAACGTCGCGGGCATTTCATCCGCCTGCGCGGCGAACACTGCGAGGAGGAACAGCGGAAGGAATTTCATGAGGGGATAAATGGTGCGCGCTACAGGGTTCGAACCTGTGACTTCTTGCGTGTGAAGCAAGCGCTCTACCACTGAGCTAAGCGCGCGTTTCGCGAATGCGAGACGGATTGACTAGTGCAACTGCCCGGGCCACGCCAGCGAAAATTTGCCCGCGCACGCTGGCGATTTTGGTTCATGAAGACAGAAGGCTTTCGCACCAGCCTCGAACCATGCTCTATTCGCCCGAAACCACTCCACCTCCCCATTATGCGCTCCCCTTCTCCCCGACCATCTGCATTCACCCTGATCGAGCTGCTGGTGGTGATCTCGATCATCGCTGTCCTCGCCGCTCTACTGCTCCCGGTGCTCGGCAAAGTGCAGGATGGCGCAAACTCGACCAAGTGCGCCTCGAACCTGCGGCAGATCGGGGTGGCGATCAACAGCTACACGACCGACAACGACGGGTTGCTGCCTGGCCCCCTTTCCATTTCGCAGTATCCGACCCTCGGCGCGCAAGGCGTGCCGGACGACGCGTCGCTTTACAAGCGGCTGGCGAAGTATCTCGGGTTCAACGAAACGCCCGGCGCAGCCACCCCATCGGCGAGCGCAAATGTCCTCATCTGCCCGGCCTATCAGCGCGAAGCCAAGCGGCTCGACAAACCGGTTTATGTGCTGAACCCGCGGCAGATCGCGGCGCTCGGGAAGCCTCCCTTTGGAGACCCGGATAATAACCTGGAACCGGTGAAAAAGGCGACGCTTTCGACGTGGATCGACGACACCGATCAGGCAAAAGAGGTGCCGATGAATCTTTCGCGCACCTGGGCGATCAAGGACGCCGATCAGCAAGCATTTATCGGCTCCACGGTCGCAGTCCAACCGGCGGGATTCAGCGCGATGCTGACTAAGCCGGTGCATGGCGATCATCGGAATGCGCTCTTCTATGACTGGCACGTCGGCAAGCTGAACGCCGAAATAGCCCGCAACGACGAGCCGAAGTAACGCGGTCAGACGCCGTCGCCCAGCGCGAGGGCGTGGGCCACGGCGTAGTGATCGGAGTGGCTCAGCGAAAGAAGGATCTCGGTGATGCCGAGACGGCGCGCGGTCGCGGCGCCTTCGCCGGAAAGCACTACGAAAGGCTCGCCGCTGGCCTTCCTGCGCACATCGATATCGAGCCAGCCGAGCTGCGCGCCGATGCCGGTGCCAAAGGCCTTCGAGACGGCTTCTTTGGCGGCAAAGCGGGCGGCGTAAAAGGTTTCCGGCTTCTTCATCGCGGCGCAATAGTGCCGTTCGCCTTCGGTGAAAAGGCGCGCGAGAAATCGTTCACCGTGGCGTTTGATCGACTCGGCGAGGCGCGCCGATTCCACGATGTCGATCCCGGTGCCGATGACTTTCACTTGCCGGGGTTCATCTGCGCGAGCATCTCCTCGACGGCCTGCCCGAGTCCGACGATGACGCCGCGGGACACGATGCTGTGACCAATGTTCAGCTCGGCGAGGTGCGGCAGGGTGCGGATCAGTTCGATGTTCTTGTAGTTGATGCCGTGGCCCGCATTGACCTGGAGGTTGAAGCCGTGTGCGTGATCGGACGCACCCTTGAGCCGCATGAGTTCGCCGTGCTGGTCGCGCCCCTGCGCGTTGGCAAAGGCGCCCGTGTGCAACTCAACGATCTGCGCGTGGAGCTTCGCGGCGGATTCGATCTGATCCGGGATCGGCTCGATGAAAAGGCTCACGCGAATGCCGGCGAGTTGCAAGCGATGGACGATCGGCTTGAGGTGCTCGAATTGCCCCGTCGCATCGAGCCCGCCCTCGGTCGTGATCTCCGCGCGGTTTTCGGGCACGAGGCAGACTTCTTCGGGCAGCACCTTGAGCGCGAGATCGACGATGTCGGGCGCCGTTCCCATTTCGAGGTTGAGCTTGGTATTGATCGTCTCGCGCAAGCGCAGGACGTCGCGGTCCTGGATGTGCCGCCGGTCGGCGCGGAGATGAATGGTGATGCCATGCGCTCCGGCGCGTTCGCAGACGGCCGCCGCCACGGCGAGGTCTGGTTCCACGTTGTGCGAGTCGGGCGTGCCCGCGTAGCGCACCTGTCGGAGCGTGGCGACGTGATCGATGTTAACGCCGAGGTTCATGGGAAAGTTTGGAAGCAGGCGGCTCAGTGTTTAAAGTGCCGTAGCCCGGTGCAGATCATCGTCATTTTGCGCTCGTCGGCGGCGGCGATGACCTCCGGATCTTTCACGGAACCACCGGGCTGAATGGCACAGGTCGCGCCCGCCTCCGCCGCCGCGATCAACCCATCCGGGAAGGGAAAAAAAGCGTCGCTGCCGACGGCGCTGCCTTGGAGTGAAAGGCCGGCGTCGCCCGCTTTCCAAATCGCGATGCGGGAGGCATCGACGCGCGACATCTGCCCGGCGCCGATGCCAAGCGTGCGGTCCGCAGCGGCATAGACGATGGCGTTGGATTTCACGTGCTTCACCGTGCGCCAGGCGAAGAGCATCGCGGCCAGTTCCCCCTTCGTCGGCTTTCGGGCAGTGACGACCTTTTCCTCGAGATCGAGATCCGGCGCATCGTCACGGCTCTGCACCAACACGCCGCCCGCGACGGACCGCACGAGCATTTCATCCTCATCGGACTTGGGCAGCGGTCGCGGCAGCTTCTTCATCAGCCGGAGGTTCTTTTTCTTTTGCAGCAGCGCCCGTGCGTCGGCCTCGAATTCCGGTGCAATGATCACCTCGCTGAAGATTTCGCTGATCGCCTTGGCGAGCGTGAGCGTGAGCGGGCGATTGGTGATGATGATGCCGCCGAACGGCGCCTGCTTGTCGGTCGCAAATGCTTTGTCCCATGCCGCGCGCAGGTCTGGATCGCTGCCGATGCCGCACGGATTCGTGTGCTTGAGGATGGCGACCGTCGGCTCGGAAAATTCCTCGATCAGCTCCGAAGCTGCGGTGATGTCGAGGATGTTGTTATAGGAGAGCTCCTTGCCGTGGAATTTTTGGAAGTGCTCGTCGAAGTGCCCGTAGAGGGCGGCGGTCTGATGCGGATTTTCGCCGTAACGCAGCCGGGCAACGACTGGGAGAGAGAGGGAGAATGAGGATGTCGCCTCCTGCTCCTGATTGAGGTAATTCGCGATCGCCGAGTCGTATTTCGACGTGGTGACGAAAACCTTGATGCCCAAACGCTCGCGCAGTTTCAGCGTCGTGCCGCCTTCGTTCGCTCCCATGTTTTCCAGCACGTCGGTGTAGTCCGATGGATCCACGATCACGGTCACCGAACGATAGTTCTTTGCGGCACTGCGGAGCATCGAAGGGCCGCCGATATCGATCTGCTCGATCGCCTGCTCGAGTGTGGTGTCCGCCTTGGCGACGGTTTCTTCAAACGGGTAGAGATTCACCACGACCATATCAATGGGCTTGATCCCATGCGCCTCGGCCTGCGCCTTGTGCTCCGGATTGTCGCGCACGTAGAGCAAGCCGCCGTGGACCTTCGGATGAAGCGTCTTCACGCGGCCGTCCATCATCTCGGGGAAGCCGGTGAAGGCGGAGATTTCGATGTTGGGGACGTCGTTCTTCGTGAGGAGGGCAGCGGTGCCACCGGTGGAGATGATCTCAACGCCGTGCGCGACGAGACCGCGGGCAAATTCGACCAGCCCGGTCTTGTCGGAGACGGAAATCAAGGCGCGTGCAATTTTCATGTGGGGCGTGAACGCTAGGACAGTGCGGGCGGGGCGGTCAATCACCACGCGGCGCGCTCGCCGGCTGTGCTAAAGCAGGGTCTGGCAAAAAAGGATGTTGACGGGTGGGGAAAGATTTAGCAGGTTAAACATCGTTAGATCGCGTCACCGGTTGTCCTGACTTTTCGGCAGGAGTCTCCCTCGCAATAGCACCTCACGGCGCATCCCCAATTCCGTTCAACCATACACATACCTGATCCAAGGTGGGTCACCACAAGTGGTCCCAAGTCACATGCCTCGAAAGCGCGACCAGCTCTTTCCAGTGCCATCAAAAGTAGCCTCCGTCTCTTTCCGTAAAGGGCGGCAGCGATTCCGAAATCCTTCCGCACTGCCGGATCGGTGCTCGGACGGCACAGCCGAAGGCGCGCGCCACTCGATTTCCGGCTGAAAGCCGAGCCTTTTGCCAACTCCAAATGCAGGCGCCACCACGGATACGCATCCCATTTTCACACCCAATATGACTGAGTCCACTGAACAATCTTTACTCCAGGAAGATTCCGCTCCCGCGAAGAAACCCGCGAAGCGAAAAGCTCCCACCGCAAAAACCAAGGCAGCCGCGGCCAAAACGACGACGAGCAAGCCGTCCAAAACGGCGGCGACAAAATCCGTGAAGCCAGCCGCGAAGAAGGCATCTGCTCCGAAAAAACCCGCGAAAAAGGTTGCCGCCGAATCGGAGCAGCCGGATTTGCCCGCGGCGGAGGAGGCGCCTTCCGAGCCCGAGACACCCACTCCTCCACCTGCGCCCGCACCGGCCCCGCAACCGGTCACTTCGTCCGTACCCCAAGTGGAGGAGTGGCGTCCATCCGCTGGCCGCACCCGTGAGCCCGCCTCGGCGCAGCCGGCAGCGACCGGGACGGCGTCACCACCCGCTCCGGCACCGGTGACGCCCGTCGATCCCACCGTCCCCGTCGTCCGTCCCCGCCCCGTCTATATCCCACTCCATGTGGCCAAGCAGATGGAAGAGCAGGCGCGCTTAAGCGGTAATCCCAACCCGGTTGTGCCAATTGCGCTTCCCGCCCACGAAGCCGCCGCGCGCTTTGACCTGCAGCCTCGCATCGAGCAACCGCACCGGAACGAACGTCCGCACCGTGGCGAACACACACCGCGCGGTGAACAGCCATCGCAGGGCGAACAGACTCCCCGCATTGAACTCCCTCCGACACCTGAGGAAATCGGAGAGGCGGAGGGAATCGTCGAGGTTTCCGGCAAAGGTTTCGGCTTCCTCCGTGACCCGAAACGCGGCTTTTCCCAACACCCTGCCGACGTCTTCGTGACTCCCGAACTGTGCCGCAGCTACGGCCTCCGCGATGGTCAGTGGGTGAAAGGTGAAACCCGCCGAGGCAATCGCGGCGCGCAGCTTTTCCGCCTGACCGAGATCAACGGAGAAACGCCGCAAAAGGCGGCGGCGCTGCCGAGCTTCGATGAACTGACCGTGCTCAGCCCCATGGAGATGATCTCCATGGAGACCGTGCCGGAGCGCTACACCACCCGAGTCATCGACCTGATGACGCCGATCGGCAAAGGCCAGCGTGGGCTCATCGTCGCGCCGCCGCGCACCGGCAAGACCACGCTGCTCCAGCACATCGCCGAGGCGGTGGTAAAGAATCATCCCGACATCAAGCTCATCATTCTCCTTGTCGATGAGCGCCCCGAGGAAGTGACCGAAATCAAGCGCACCGTGCCGAGCGCGGAAATCATGGCCAGCTCCAACGACAGTGACGTGAAATCGCACACGCGCATCGCGCAACTCGCCATCGAGCGGGCGAAACGACTCGTCGAAGCGGGAAAGGATGTCTTCATCCTGCTGGACTCGATCACCCGCGTTGGTCGCGCCTTCAACAATGCGACCGGCGGCGGCGGACGCACCATGTCGGGCGGCATTGATTCGCGCGCGCTGGAGATTCCGCGCAAACTTTTCGCCGCCGCGCGTAATACTGAGGAAGCCGGCTCGCTCACCATCATCGCCACCGCGCTCATCGACACCGGCAGCCGCATGGACGAACTGATTTTCCAGGAGTTCAAAGGCACCGGCAACATGGAACTCATGCTCGATCGCAAAATCAGCGACCAGCGGATCTACCCGGCGGTCGATATTTTCCTCTCCGGCACCCGCCGCGAGGAACTGCTCATCCCCGCCGATTCTCTGCACAAAATCAATGTCATCCGCCGCGGCCTCGCCGGCCACAAGCCGATGGAAGCCATGGAACGCCTACTCTTCTTCCTCCGCAAATTCCCCACCAACGCTCAAATGCTGGCGGGAATCCCCGGCTGATCGGTTTGCAAAAGATCGATTACCGCGTCCCGACGAAATCGCCGTTGCTTTCGCCGACGGTCTTTTTTACACTGCGCCTTCATGAAATTAGTGCGCTGGAAGCGCTTTACATGGGACCTGACCAAACTCCCGCCGCTCGAAAACCCGCTTCCAGCTAACTTTTCTTTTCGCGAGGCTGCTCGAGAAGAATCCAAAGCGATCATCGCCACAGTGATGACCTCGTTCACTCTGGATAGCGCGTGGAGCGATGTGCTGAATCTTTTCCGCGACCGGCTTGAACTGCAGCTCGACCTCGCTTTTCAGCGTGAAAGCATGCCCGCGATCGTCATCACCCACGGGGTGCGAATCATCGCAGCCTCCGTGCTTTCGACGGAGATCGATGGCGAAAGCAACCTCATTTCCGGCCCGTGCGTCCTTTCCGAGTATGGAAATCGAGGCTTCGGCACCGCGCTCTTGCATCAATCGCTGAAACATTTGCTGAAAGCGGGGCTTGACCGCGCGGCAGGGATTACGAAAGAAAATGTGACCGCGTGCAAATTCGTCTACCGAAAATTCGGTTCGACGAGCCAGTCGCACGACTACGAACCACAACTGATCGGCACTTAGCCGGACTTAGGGCTTAACATGGGACACACCTTCGAAAACTACGACGTCGGGGATTTCTACGACGAAATGTTCAGCGCACCCGGCGTCGTGCGACCACACTATCAGTCGGTCCTTGATCGCTTCAACGAGATGGCCGACGGCGAAGTCGAGCGTAAGCAGGCGCTCGCCACAGACACCTTCCTTAACCAAGGCGTCACCTTCACTGTTTACAACGACAACCAGGGAACCGAGCGCATCTTCCCCTTCGATCTCATCCCGCGGATTATCCCGCGTCGGGAGTGGGAACATGTCGAGCGCGGACTCATCCAGCGGATCAAGGCGCTAAACCTTTTTCTCAAGGACCTGTATCACGAGCAACGAATCATCAAGGAAGGGATCATCCCGGAAGAAGTGGTGCTCAGCGGAAAGCACTTCCGGAAGGAATTCGTCGGGTTTGATGTCCCCAAAGACGTCTATATTCACATTTGCGGCAGCGATCTAATCCGCGACCGCGACGGCAACTATCTCGTCCTCGAGGACAATGGGCGCTGTCCCTCGGGAGTAAGTTATGTCCTGGAGAATCGTCACGTGATGAAGCGCGTATTCTCCAAGCTGTTCACGAGCAATAAGGTCCGGCCCGTGGATGACTACGCGCAGGAGTTGCTCAATCTGCTGCGCTACGTGGCACCGGCTAATTGCCCGACGCCCGAAGATCCGACCGTGGTCCTGCTCACTCCGGGGA
>JBAVML010000116.1:0-3020 GCA_049690035.1 Chthoniobacteraceae bacterium | reverse complement strand
CGGCGGATACGCCTACGACTGGAATACGACGACCAAAAAGACGGAAACGATCAGCTTCAAAGACGCGATGAGCCGCGCGAGCTACGCCGGCGTGGATCGCGATGGCCACGTGGTGAAGGTGGAGGCGCCGACCTACAACGGTGAATACGATTACTCGGAACCGGGCGGTGAGCATTCGGTCACGTTTTTGGATGCGGTTTCTTTCTATAATCAGCTGCGCGTCCTGCGCGCCGGTGGTCTCGGCGGGATCGGCGTGAGCCGACTCGGCACGGAGGATCCGCAGCTCTGGGATGTCCTGGATTGGAAGGCCGCTCCGAGTCCGGCCGCGCGGAGAATTCTCGGCTCGCTCCGGGCGGGCCAGACCATCACCCACGTGGGCCGCGGTGAGATCGTGAGCGTGGATGACGCGCGCGACGATGGAACTCGCATCGTGGACGTCGATCCGGACGGCAGCCTCCGCGCGACCTACATCGATTTTCCGACCTACCCCATCCTTTACCACGAGGGCGCCGGCGGCCCGCATGACGTGGCGATCACCTTCGACGACGGCCCCGATCCCAAGTGGACGCCGAAGATTCTCGAGATCCTGCGCGGCCGCGGGGTGAAGGCCGCGTTCTTCGTGACGGGCCGCAACTGCGAAGCCAATCCCGGACTGCTCGAGCGCATTCTCAGCGAAGGTCACGAGATCGGGAACCACACCTTTTCCCACGGCAATCTCGCTACGATGTCGCCGGAGATGATGCGGCTCGAGTTGAACGCGACCCAGCGCCTGATCGAGAGCATCACCGGCCATTCGACGACCCTCTTCCGTCCGCCCTACAACTCCGATTCGACGCCGACGGACATCGCGGAACTCGCGCCGCTGAAGTTTGCGCAGGAGGAGCTCGGCTACACCGTGGTGCTGGAAAAAGTGGACCCGCAGGATTGGGCCCGCCCCGGCGCGGACGTCATTCTTCAGCGCGTGAAAGACCTGCGCTCGGAAGGAAATATCGTGCTGCTGCACGATGCCGGCGGCGACCGCTCGCAAACGGTCGAGGCGCTGCCCCGGATCATCGACTACCTGCGCGCGCGCGGCGATCGCATCGTCTCGCTCAGCGATCTGCTGGAAATCCCGCGCGACGAGCTGATGCCGGCGGTGAGCGGGAAGCAGCCGCTCGAACGGATCGTGGCGGGCACGGGCTTCCGCCTGTGGCATGCAGTCATTGAATTCTTTTGGGCGTTCATGATCTTCGCCACCGGCCTGGTTTTTCTGCGCACCATGCTCGTGGCGTGGCTCGCGCATCGCCACCACGGCGCCGCGCAGACGCTGAAGGCGACACCCGATCAGTTCTCGCCGCCGCTGAGCGTGATCATCGCCGCTTACAATGAGGAAAAGGTCATCGCGAAAACGCTGCACTCGGTCCTCGAAACGGATTACGCGGGAGAGTTCGAGGTCATCGTGGTGGACGATGGATCGAAGGATGACACTTCGGGTGAAGTGGCCCGCGTCGCCGCCAGCGAACCGCGCGTCCGCCTGATCCGGCAGCCCAACGGCGGAAAATCGAGCGCACTCACCCGCGCGCTGGATCAGGCGCAACATGGTATCATCGTCTTCCTCGATGCCGATACGATGTTCGAGCACACCACCCTCGGCGCGATCGTGCAGCCGCTGGCGAAGCCGCTGGTCGGCGCTGTCAGCGGGCATGCCCGGGTTGGAAACCTTCGGACCTTCATCGCGCGGTGCCAGTCGCTCGAATACATCTGCGGCTTCAATCTCGACCGGCGCGCCTACACCGAGTGGAACTGCATCACCGTGGTGCCCGGCGCGGTGAGCGCGCTGCGCAAGACTGCGATCGACGTGGCCGGCGGCTTTTCGCACGACACCCTCGCGGAGGACACCGACCTCACGCTCGTCCTGCACCGGCTCGGCTACCGCATCGAATACGCGCCCGACGCCATCGCCTGGACCGAAGCGCCGGAGACTTTCGCCTCGCTCGCCAAGCAGCGCTTCCGTTGGGCGTTCGGCACCATGCAGTGCCTGTGGAAACATCGCGATCTCGTCTTCAACACCCGTTTCGGCGCGCTCGGCTGGTTCAGCTTGCCGGGGATTTGGTTCTTCCAAATCCTGCTCGTCGCCATCGCGCCGCTGGTCGATGCGGTGCTCCTCTATTCGCTGATCTTCGGACACGCGGCGGCGATCTGGTATTATTTCGCGGCGTTTTTGGTCATGGATATTTTTCTCGCGCTGCTCGCCTGCCGGATCGAAGGCGAGCCCGCATCGAAGGCGCTGATCATCGTGCCGATGCGCTTCATCTATCGGCCGCTGCTTTCGTGGGTCATTTGGAAGTCGATCGTCCGCGCGCTCAAAGGCGCACTCGTGGGGTGGGGAAAACTGGAGCGCACGGGCGCGGTGCCGAGCCGCGCATGAGGCACCGCGGCATGGCAGCAGCCTTCCTCCTGCTCGCGGCCTGCGACCGCGGCGCCGTGCCGCTGCCAATGGATCCGCGCGGCGGCCTGCAACATCCGCGGCTCGCCATTCCAGAACACGGCATTTATCAGGGCGCCTACATGGACTGGGGCGACCGGGAGGACTCGGTGACGATCGAGGGCATCGAGCAGTTCGAGACGATGGTGGGCAAGCACCAGGCGATCGTGGCCAGTTCGAGCTATTGGGGGGAGCAGACTTTTCCCGATGAAAATGTGCGCCTCATCGCGCGGCACGGCTCGATCCCGTTGATCTTCTGGTCGCCGTGGGATCGGCCTTACGCCGAAGGGCGCGGACCGGACAAGTATTCGCTGACCTCGATCATCGCCGGCGAACACGACGCCTACATCGACATGTGGGCCGAGCACGCGCGGGCGTTCGATTATCCGGTCATCGTGTCGTTTGCGAACGAGATGAACGGCTCGTGGTTTCCGTGGAGCGGCGTGCTCTACGGTGGGAACAAGGTAATCCCCGGCACGAAGCCGCCACAGTTTGAAGGGCCGGAGACGTTCAAGAAAGCCTACCGCCATGTCGTCGATCGCGTGCGGTCCAAGGG
>JBAVML010000115.1:0-12520 GCA_049690035.1 Chthoniobacteraceae bacterium | reverse complement strand
GCGGTGGAGCATCTCGGGCACGTCATCCACGCGGCGGCGCTGCTCGGCCTGAAGAATGTGAACACCTTCGTCGGGCGGGACTGGCACCGGACGGTGGACGACAACTGGCCACGCTTTCTCGAAACGTGGCGGCCGCTCATCGCCTTCGCCGAGGAACGCGATGTTCGCATCGGGATCGAGAATTGCCCGATGCTTTTCTCCCGCGATGAATGGCCCGGCGGCAAGAATCTCGCGACCACGCCGCCGATCTGGCGCCGAATGTTTGCCGACATCCCGAGCGCGCATTTCGGGCTCAACTTCGACCCTTCGCATTTTGTCTTCCAGCAACTCGACTGGATGCGCGCGCTGCGCGAATTCGCCCCGCGGCTGCACCACGTGCATGCCAAAGACATGTGGCTGCATCGCGACAAGCTCGCCGAGGTCGGCGTCTTCGCGCTGCCCACGGAATACTACCTGCCGCGCATCCCGGGATTCGGCGAAGTGAATTGGGCGCACTTCATCGGCACGCTCATCGAAGTGGGCTACGACGGTGCGGTCTGCGTGGAGGTAGAGGACGATACCTTTGGCCGCACGCTCGAAGGCCGCAAAAACTCGCTGCGCATTTCCCGTAACGTCCTTGCGCCTTTCTTCCCGAAGAACTGACGCGCACCGCACGCGCGAGAAAAACGGCGCGCCGATGCTCGGTCGATCGAGCGATAAACGCATGCCCGGGTGCTGCGATTCGGGGCGGCCCGGGCGAATCGGCTTGGTCTAAAATCACCGCTGGAGGAAGCATTCCCGTCCTAGACACTTCGCCTGGGAAAATTCATCGTGGGCGCCACTCGACCGTTCCGCCCCTGGACGTCCGAACGTTCTCCGTATGTCCCCCCGAAAATCGCTCCTCATCGTGGCGCCATCGTGCGCCGCACTCGTCTGCCTTGTCGTAGCGCTGCTGCGACCGGAGCCCACCGCACCGCCGGCCCCGGTTTCGACTCCACCGCCACCGGCGGTGGCCCCCCCACGGGTGTCGAGAAGTGAAAGCCCCGCGCCTACAGCTTCCGGTGCGGCACTGCCTCCCGTGGAGCGGGTGCGGCAGCTCGCGACGGCGGTACGCGGGGAAGCGAGCGCGGCTTTTTATGGTTGGGCGACGACGTATCTCGCTGCGGACGAGGCCGAGCGCCCACGACTCGCGGCGGAAGGCCGCCGGCTGGCCGAGGCGCGCAGAGCGGAATTTCGGAAGGTGATCGTCGAGGATCCCCGTCGCGCGCTCGAAGAAGCCGTGCCGATGGTGGTGCGGCAGCAGCTTCCCGAACAGATCGTGCAGCGGCTGGAGACACGGGTGAACGGCGTGGCGGCGATTCGCGTGATGCAGGGCGTCCCGCTGCCGGGCGATCCGCGGCCGGCGCAGTCGTTGACGCATCGCGTGGCGGAATTTGCGGATGGGAAAACGTATCGCGCTTACGTTTATGGCGAGCGCGCGGCGAAGGTGACGTGGACGGCGGGCGCTTCGCTGAATGGCGTGGCGCTGGAGACAGACTTTGCGGTGAATGAGCAGCCTTCGCGGACGCTCGAGGTCGGCGAAATTCCAAACCCGAACAAGCCGGCAGTGACAATCTGCCCGATCTCGGGCAAGACGACGGCGCTCGCCTCGACGGAAGCCGTGAGCGAGCAGACACCGGCGGTCGAGACGGCGACGGAGATCGTGAGTTTCTGCGGCGCAATGCACATCGATCCGTTCAATCACACGCTGATTATGGGCGAGGGCGTGAGTGGTGGCGCGTTTGGCTTCACGGGCATCCTGCCCTCCGCGCCCACGCCGGCGCTGGGCAATGTGAAGGTGCTCGCGATCCCGATGACCTACGCGGACCAGAACGCGGTCCCGAGCACCGAGGCTGCACTCTCCGCCACGCTGCGCGACGTGGGCGATTTTTACGCCAAGGCTTCCTTCGGCCGCATCTCGCTGGTGGGCGTGGTGACGCCGCCGGTGAAGCTGCCGCACAACGAGGCGTGGTACGTGAATCGCGACACAAGCAACGGCGGCGACATCGACGGCGAAGGTACCGAGCACGCCCACGCTCGCGAGGAAGCGCGCAAACTCGGCTTCGACTCGAACGACTACGACTGCATCGTGGTGCGGCACAACGGCGGACCCGGCAGCTACGGCGGGCTCGGCGGCGGCAGCAGCGTGTGGGCGCGCAGCGATGGCGTCTCGCTCTGGGCGCACGAGATCGGGCACTGCTTCGGGCTCGCGCATTCGAACTTCTGGGACACCGCGGGGACCAGCGCAATCGGCGCGGGGACGAACCAGGAATATGGCGATAGCTACGACATCATGGGCGGCGGTCCCTACGCCGCGGGCCACTACAACGCGCAGGCCAAGTCGCAGATCAAATGGCTGCCCGCGAATTTCAACCGTGCGATTTCGCAGAGCGGACAATATCGCCTCTACGCGTTCGATCAGGGCGTGTTGGTGCCGAACCGCGACTATGCGTTGACGATCGTGAAGGACGCGCAGAAGACCTACTGGGCGGAAGTGCGTTCGCTTTACGACACGAATCCGTGGGTGAAGAACGGCGTGCTGCTCGGCTGGCGCTATCCGAATGGTAGCGGTGGCAATTTGCAGCGCATCGACGTGACGCCGGGCTCGCCTTTCTTGAAGGAAGACGCGCCCATCTCGCTCGGCCTCACCTTCTCGGATCGCGAGAGCGGCATTCACATCACCACGGTCGCGGTGAATGATTCGCCGCGTTACGCGGATGTCGTGGTGAACTTCGGGCAATTTCCCGGCAACCATGATCCCGTGCTGACGCTCGCGGCTTCCGCGGATGTGGTGCCGACCGGCGCGACCGTGACTTTCACCGCCACGGCGAGCGATCCGGATGGCGATGCGCTCGCGTATTCCTGGCAAAACTTCGGCGACACCAGCGTGAAGGTCGTGCCAGGAAATTCGGCGGTGATCACGCGCACCTTCACCACCCAGGGAACCTACATCGTGAGCTGCACGGCGAGCGACATGAAGGGCGGCACGACCACGCGCACGAAGCTGATCACGGTGGGCAACGGGAACGGGCGCTTCACGATCAGCGGTCGCGTGACGCTGCTCGGCCAAGGGTTGCAGGACGTGGTGATCACGGCGAATGGCGCGAACGGCGTAGTCACCGACGCGGACGGCTACTACACGATCCCGAATCTCGCGGCGAACACCTACACGATGACGCCGCTCCTTTACGGCTATACGTTCGGCGAACTCTTCAACAACAGCGTGACCGTGGGCCCGAGTTCCGGTGGCGCGGACTTCGAGGCGACGCCGACGCCGGTGGTGACGATCGCCGCGACGGTGCCGAACGCGGGCGAGGCCGCGCCGGTGACGCCGGGACGTTTCACGATCACGCGAACGGGCGACACGAGTCAGGCGTTGCTCGTGAATGTGAACACCGCGCTGGGCAGCGCCCCGAAAGGAACCGACTACACCTTCACGCCGGACTACGTCGCGGGCAGCCAGGGGTTCAGCACCTTCACGGTTCCCGCCGGCTCGGCGACGCTCAATGTGGTGGTGACGCCGGTGGTGGACACGGCTGCCGAAGGTCCGGAGACGGTGATCCTCCAACTCGGGCCGGGCAACGGCTACCTCGTGGGAACGCAATCGACTGCGACCGTGGTGATCGATGACGACGACACCGCGCTGCCGAAAGTTTCGATCGCCGCGACGACATCCACGACGGTGGAAAACTCGGGTCAGCCAGTGGTCTTCACCTTCACCCGCAGCACGACGAGCGGCAGCCTCACCGTGAACTACGCGGTGAGCGGCACAGCCATCTCCGGCGCGGACTTCACGGCGCTGAGCGGCAGCGTGGTGATTCCGAATGGCGCGACTTCGGCGCCGGTGAACGTGACGCCGGTGAACGACAGCACTTCCGAGCCGCTCGAGACGGTGATCCTCACGACGAGCACGAATGCGGCATATCTCATCGACCCGCTCGCGACGACGGCGACGGCGAGCATCATCGATGACGACGTGCAGACGGTGACGGTAGTGGCGGCGGACCCGAACGCGAAGGAAGTGGACCTCAGCATTCCGGGCGCGGTCGCGGACACCGGGACTTTCCTCATCACGCGGTCTGGCGATACGTCGAGCGCACTGACCGTTTACTACGCGATGGCAGGGACGCCGAACTCCGGTGTGGCCGCGCTGCATGGTGTGGACTACGAGGCGCTGCCGGGTTCGGTGGTGATTCCCGCCGGTGCCGCGTCGGCGAGTGTTACGATCGTGCCGCGCTACGACACGATCGGCGAAGGACCGGAAACCGCGGTGCTGACGCTCGCTGCGGGTTCGACGAACTACGTTCCCGGCACGCCGAATTCCGCAACAGTCACGATCACCGACGCGGCGACCGACGTGCCCTACATCGACGTGGTGAACATCTCGAGCGCCGCCGAGCCCGGCACCCCTGGGACCTTCCGCATCACGGTGCGCGGTGGCACGGACACCGGCACGCTCGCGGTGAATTTCGCGCTGAGCGGCACCGCGACCGTCGGGACGGACTACACGATCACGGGCACCGGCAATACGAACACCGGCACGACGATCACGCTGAACAACGGCGCGACGGTGACGAAGGATGTCGTGGTCACGCCGACCAACGACACGGCAATCGAGGAGCTGGAAACGATCACGCTCACCCTCACGCCGAGCGCTGCGTATTCCACCTTTCCCAGCACCTCCGCCGCGACGATGTGGCTGCGCGACGACGACCAGCCGACGGTCGATGTGGACACGCAGGTGGGCACCGGCGGCAGCTCTACATTCACCGAAGGCGCGACGACAAGCCCGGTGAAATTTTATGTCTCGCGCACGGGCAGCACCACGGCGACGCTGACCGTGAATTACACGATCGGCGGCACCGCGACGCCCGACGCGGACTACACGGCGCTGAGCGGCACGGTCACGATTCCCGCGGGTTCGCTGGGCGCGGATGTGCCGGTTTCGGTCATCAACGACACGATTTTCGAGGGCACGGAAACGATCACCTTTGACTTCGCGGCGGGCAGCTATGCGCATGGGCCCGGCGCGGTGATGTATATCGCGGACAATGAAACGAGCGCGCAGACCGTCGCCTTTGCCAGCGGCAGCGCGGCGGGCTCGGAGGGCGTGGCTACGGTGAACGTGCCGGTCACACTCGCGAGTCCAGCCACCGCGCCGGTGACGGTGGAATACGCGGTCGATAGCGGCACGCGCAGCTCGTCCTCGGCGACGAACAACACGCAGCCGCTGCCCTACTGGGTGCGGATGGTGAAGACGGGCACGAGCTTCGCCTCCTACTGCTCGAACGACGGCCAGACGTGGGTGCAGCTCGGCACCACGCAGGCGCTCGCGAGCTTCACCGCCACAAGCTACCTCGCCGGTCTGTGCGTCTGCGCCGGGGCCGATGGCTCGCTCTCGACCGTGGTTTTCGATAACGTGACGATCACTGGACTCAGCGGCGGCGGCACGGTGGGAGCAACCACGACCACGGCGGACATCGGCGCGGTCGCCGCAGTGGGGAATTCCTCGGAGAGCGGCGGTACTTACACTGTCACCGGCTCGGGCGCGGATATTTGGAACACCGTCGATGAATTCCGCTACACATGGTTCCCGGTCACGAGTTCGGCAAATTGCACGATCACCGCACGGGTCGTCTCGCAGGGGAACACGGCTGTCTGGGCGAAAGCCGGCGTAATGATCCGCGCGACGAATGTCGCCGGTTCGATGCAGGCGATGACCGTCGCGACGCCGGGCAATGGCCGCGCCTTCCAATATCGCGGCACTTTGAACGGCAGCTCGACCGCCGTGACGAACACCGCGGCGCTGCTGCGTCCGCTCTGGGTGCGGTTGCAGCGCGCGGGGAATGTGTTCACCGCCGCGCATTCGCCCGACGGCGCGACCTGGGTCGCGGTCGGCACGCCGAAGACGTTGGCGCTCTCGAGCGACGTGCTCGCGGGCCTCGCCGTGAGCGCGCGCAACGACAACCTCGTGACCACCGCGATCTTTGATAACGTGTCGCTCACCGGCTCGCCCGCGTTCGCCGGGCGGACGGTCGGCTATGTGAATACGCCGGGTTCGGACAGCGTGGCGGGCGGGATCTACACCGTCACGGCGTCCGGCGCGCAGATCGGCGGCGGTGAGGACGAATGCCATTTCGTCGCGGCGCCGGTCACGGGCGACTTTACGCTCGTGGGCCGCGTGCTCACGCAGAGCGGCGGCAATGCAAACGCGCAGGCCGGCGTGATGGTGCGCGAGAGCGGCGGCTTCCGCGTGCGCAGCCTCTACTGCGGCAGCGTGGCAAATGCGGGCGCGGAGTTCATCACGCGCGATTCTTCGATCTCGAATGCCTTCGGCTCCGGCGTCGATTACACGCTCGGCGGCGGCGTGCTTACTTTCAACGTCGGCGAGCAGACGAAGAACATCACGCTCGCGGTGACCGACGACTCGACGGTCGAGCCGGACGACAATCTCACAATCGTGCTGCGCAATCCAAGCGGCGCGACGATGGGCGCGATTTCGCAGTTCACCTACACAATCGTGGACAATGACTCGGCGGCTGCACTTCCCTTCGCCGGCTTCGCTGCAGCCACGAGCACGGTGAGCGAAAGTGCGGGAAACGTCAGCATTCCCGTGAGCCTCAGCGCTCCGGCCACCGGCGCGATGTCTGTGGACTATGCGCTGAACGGCGGCACTGCGACGGATGGAACCGATTTTACCTTCAGCGCGGGGACGCTCATCTTCGCCCCGGGCGAGACGATAAAATCGATCCCGCTCTCGATCACGCAGGACACGATCGTGGAATCGGGCGAGACCGTAATCGTGAAGCTCCTGAATCCGGTGGGCATCCAACTCGGGACGCTCGACACGCACACGCTGACGATCGCGGACGACGACTTCCCGACCGTGAGCATCGTCGCCACGGATCCAACGGCAGCGGAAAGCGGAGACACCGGCACTTTCACCATCACGCGGCAAGGCGCGCTCGCCGGCACGCTCACGGTGAATTTCACGCGCAGCGGGACGGCCGCAAGCGGTACGGACTACGCGGCCATCGCGACGCCGGGCAGCGTGACAATTCTCGATGGCCAGGCGAGCGCGACGCTGACCGTCAGCCCGCTCCAGGACGCGACGAACGAAGGGAATGAGACGGTCATCCTCACGCTCACGGCGACTCCGGCGAGCTACACGCTCGGCACGCCGACGACCGCGACGGTGACGATCGCGGACGACGACCGCAGCACGGTGACGATCGTGGCGAACGATCCCGATGCTTCCGAGACGCCGGGGAATCCGGGGCAGTTCACGATCACGCGCAGCGCGCCGACCACGGCGAGCCTCACGGTGAATTTGTCAGTCTCCGGCACGGCGACGAGTGGGACAGATTACACAACGAGCCCGACCACGGTCTCGCCGATCACTTTCGCCGCAGGCCAGAGCACGCGGACGATCGACATCCTGCCGATCAATGACTCGGCAACCGAAGGACCGGAGGACGTCACGATCTCGATCGCGAGCGGCAGCTACGATATCGGCGCGGCTTCGTATGACAACGTGACGATCGCCGACAACGACAACCCGCCGACGATCTTCATCGCGAGCCCCTCCGCGCAGGGGCCGCTGATCGCCACCGGCAATGGCGTGATCGTTTCCGCGACTGTAACGGATGATGGCGCGCCACAACCGACCACGCTGGTGTGGACCCAGGCCGCCGGGCCGGGCACCGCGACGATCGAATCGCCGACGAGCGCGACGACCGCGGTGACTTTCAGCACGCCGGGAACGTACGTGCTGCGCGTGACGGCAACGGATGGGCAATTCACCGTGAGCGATCAGGTGACGGTGGTCGTCGGCTCGTCGATCGTCGCGGCGGATTGGATCACGCAAGATCTCGGGCCATCGTCTTCGCGGCGTGGGCAGGGCTTGCAGACGGGCAGTCTCTTCAGCGTCTCGGGAACGGGTGCGGGTTACGCCTCGACGGCGTCGGATCAGGCGCACGTGATGATCCGCTCGGTGGATGGCGACACGAGTATCGTCGCGCGGGTGACGAGCCTGCCAACGAATGGCGCGCTCGGCGGAATCACAATGCGCGACTCGATGATGCGCGCCGCCCGCCGCGCCGTGCTCGGCTACGTGCCGGGGGCGGTACCCGCGCTGCAATTCCGCACGCGGACGACTGTAAACACCAACGACACCGTCGTGACGCAGGCCGGAGTTTCTCTTCCGATCTGGCTGAAGCTGGAGCGCAATGCGACCACAGGCGAGATCACCGCGTCGTATGCGCCTGACTTGTCAGGATCGCCCGACGCATGGACGCAGATCGGCTCGCCGACCGTCGTCACGATGGATGCCCGCGCCGACGTGGGGCTCACCGCGACAAACAATTCCACCGCGGGCACCGCCACCGCGACGTTCGACAACGTGGCGCTCACGCCCTCGCCCGTCGGTCCCGCCTTGCTCTCCGAGGATAGCGGGAACACGCCTGCCGCGGCGGGCAGCGCGAGCCTCGCGGGCAGCACCTACACGATCTCCGGCAGCACCAGCGGCTACTACCACGGCTGGCAGTTCTACGGCGACATGATGGTCACGGTGAAACATGCGACGGCCACTTCCGGTGCGGGTTCGGCCACGAGTGGCATCCGCATTTCCGAAAATCTCGAAAGCGGCGGCTATTCGCACGTCGGCCGCATCCCGACCGGCTCCTACAACGGCTACTATTGGCGCTCGATCGCCGGCGGCAGCGGCGGTGGCGTGCCGAGCTTTACCGGCGCGACGCGGTGGGTCCGCATCATCCGGCAGGGGAATGCGATCACCGCCTTCCACGCCCCGGACGTGTCGGGAAATCCGGGCACCTGGGCACAGCTCGGTCAGCCGCAGACGGTGATCATGACCACGCCGGTCTTCGTCGGGTTCTGGGTGGATAACAACAGCGGCCTCGGGATGAACACGGTCACTTTCTCGAACCTCAGCATCATCCCGCTGAACACCGCGCCGAATGTGAACATCGCGCAGCCCGCGAACTATGCGCTCTCGCCGCTCGCGCTCGACGGCACGGTGACCGACGACAATTTTCCCGCGCCGCCCGCGGTCACGACGACGTGGAGCAAGCGGAGCGGACCCGGTACCGCGACCTTCGCCAACACGGCGGCCATCGATACCGGCGTCGCCCTTTCCGCCGCCGGCAGCTACGTGCTGCGACTGCAGGCTGCCGACGGCAGTGTGGCGACGTTCCGCGATCTCACAGTCACCGGCTATCTTACCGCCTTCGATGTCTGGCGCGGCCAGCAGTGGGCCGCGACGGGTGGGCTGGCCGACCCCGATTCCGCCCCCACGGCGGACCCCGATCAAGACGGGCTCGAGAACTTCCTGGAATACTCTGCCGGGACGTCACCAACTCTTCCCAACGCCAGCCCAACCATCTTGGACCGCGTCACGGTGGAAGCCGATCAATTCTTGCGCCTGAGCGTGACGAAGAATCCGAGCGCGGCCGGATTTCAGTTCCAGGTCCAGGCCAACGACAATCTGACGAACTCCAGTGGCTGGTCCGGCAGCGGCTTGATCATCGAGGAGGAAACGCCCACCAGCCTGCGTGTTCGTGACTACGTCCCGCTCGGAACCGCGCCTGGGCGTTTTCTGCGGCTCATGGTGCGCGAGCCTTGAAGCGCCCCTCCACGCGGGAAAAGGCAGTGGGCGCCCTATTGCACCTGCGCCTTTTCCACCAGATCCTTGAAGCGGCGGAGATTGCGCTGCAGACGGGATTCGAGCTGCTCGCGATCTTCCCAGCCGGTGGAAGGATCGTAGCGCATTTTCAGCGTCACCTCGGTGCGACCGCCGCCGGCATTCTGGAAACAGACGACGCCGGAACTATCCGGCCCGCTCAAGGTGCGCCAGGCGATGCGCCGCTCCGGGATGCGC
Source organism: Chthoniobacteraceae bacterium (assembly GCA_049690035.1). Classification (GTDB taxonomy): domain Bacteria; phylum Verrucomicrobiota; class Verrucomicrobiia; order Chthoniobacterales; family Chthoniobacteraceae; genus Chthoniobacter. The sequence continues at coordinate 2,607 of JBAVML010000115.1, read as the reverse complement.
AGGGTGATTTCGCAGATCGAGGTGAAGAGTTTTCCCCCAGCTTCGGAAACGAGATTGAAACGTTTGTCGTCCAGCCACGCGATCTCGCGCACCCCTTCCATGAAGGACGGGAACTCGGAGATCTGGTTCCAACGCTCATATACGGCCTTGATCGGAGCCTCGGCAGCGACGGTGTATTCGACTGGGACGGTGGAGACGGAGGTCATGAGGATGGATGCGCTTCTGCCAAAAGATGAATCCTGCAACAAGAGGTTCGCAACTCGAAACCTGCCCGAAACGCAACTACGGCGGTGTCGGGAGCGCTGGCACGGCGGTTTTCCCGGTCGTTTCGACGCGCTTCAGCAGGTGGAAGAGGTCGCTGTCCGTGGAGAGCACCAGCGTCGAGTCGCGAGAGAAGACCTTCCGATACGTCTCCATGCTTTTGAGGAATGCGTAGAACTCCGCAGCCTGCGGGCTCGAGGTGTAAGCACGGGAGTAGATTTCCGAAGCCTTCGCGTCCGCTTCGCCGCGGATCCGCTGCACTTCGCGATACGCAGTGGACTGGATTTCATTCAGGTCGCGATCGGTATTCCCGGCGACGCGCGCCGCTTCACCCTCGCCCTCGGACCGGAAGCGTTGCGCGATCTGCTGCCGCTCGCTGATCATCCGCGTGTAGATCCGCTCGAGCACTTCGGTGTTGTAGTTCACTCGCTTCAGCCGCAGGTCGAGCAGTTCAATGCCGAACTCCGCCAGCTTCGCCGATGCCGCGGCTTTGATCTCTGCCTCCACCTTTTCGCGGCCAAACTCGATCTGCCGCAATGTCCCGATCGCGGCGCCGCCGGACTGGGTCGGCGCGAGCGTTTCGTCGTGCTGAGGCTTGCGGTTCTTGTCCGTGCGCACGATTTCGATCAGCTCGTGCTTGGCGATCGAATTGCGGATCTCGCTGCCCAGGATGTCTTCGAGCCGCGATTGCGCGCTGCGTTCGTCGCGCAGGCGGAGAAAGAATTGCAACGGTTCCTGGATGCGCCAACGGCCAAACGCATCGACGTGGATGTAAGTCTTGTCCTTCGTCGGGATGCCCACCGGAGCGCCATCCCACTCGAGGAAACGTCTATCGAGCCGGTTCACCGTTTGGATGAAGGGCAGTTTGAAATGAAGCCCCGGCTCCACGACCGGCCCACCGACAGGTTTGCCGAATTGTGTCACGACCACTTGCTCGGTCTGTTCCACCGTGTAAAACGCGCCCGGCACTACGAAGAGGAACACGAAGATCCCCGCGATCAGGGTGAGTGTCGAAAGTCCTTTGTTCATTTCCGTGGGTCCTCCGCTTTGATCTGGAGCAGCGGCAGCATTTGTTTCAGGGACTCATCGACGATTATCTTCGGCCCCATCACCGGCAGCACCTCAGCCATCGTTTCGTAATAAAGTCGCGTTCGCGTGATTTCCGGTGACTTGAGGTATTGCGCCAGCATCGCGTTGAACGAAACCACATCGCCCTCCGCTTCGTTCACGCGTTTGAATTGATAACCCTCCGCCGCGCGAATCTGCTGGTCGGCCTCGCCTTTCGCCTTCGGGATCACCTTGTTATATTCGCCGTTCGCGACGTTGAGCATGTTCTCGCGATCCTGCTGCGCCTTATTCACTTCGTTGAAGGAACTCACCACCTGCTTCGGTGGATTCACGTTCTTGAGTTGCACCTGATCCACCCGGATCCCGAGCTGATAGTGCTTTACCAGTTCCTGCATTTTCCCCAGCGCATCTACCTCGATCTCCTGCCGGCCGATGGTGATCACTTCATCCACCGTGCGGTCCCCGATCACCTCGCGCATCGCCGCCTCCGAGATGTCGCGCAGTGTCTGCCCGGGATCGCGCACATCGAAGAGAAACTGCTTCGGGTCCGAGATGCGATACTGCACCACCCATTCCACGAGCGCCGCGTTAAGGTCGCCCGTTACCATCGATTTCTGCTCATCGAGATCACGCGCCACTTGGTCTGGATTCGTGTAGCCCGAAGTGTAGAAGCCAAACTCCAGCTTTAGTTGCCGTCGCGTCGGCAGCACCTCCACGCGATCGACCCCAAACGGCAGCTTGAAATGAAGCCCTGGTTCAACGGTTCCCTGATATTTCCCGAAGCGCAGCGCCACCCCCTCCGACTCCGCGGGAACGGTATAAAACGAACCCCACGCCGCGATGAAGAGAATGAGCGCGGCCAAGCCGCCCAGCAGCATTCGCCCGGGAGGGAGTTGCAGATTTACTGAAGGGAAGGAAGGAACGTCTTTATTGTAAGCCACGGGCGGAAGCTACGGTTCGGTAGTCCGGTGCGCAATGATGGGCAGCGGAAGTTTGCCTCGCTTCACGGGCCACCGCTTCGGCTAACTTATCGGCTTCATCCATGACACGTTCCTTCCTCGGTCTCCTCCATCGCCGCGAATGCCTCCTGCCGACTGCGCTCGGCTGGGTCGCGATCCTACTGCTCATGACGCTCGCCGCCGTCAGTGCCGTCCGCGGCGCCTACGGCTTCCTCGCCGTGGAGGACTCCGTACCGGGGGGCGTGCTCGTCGCCGAAGGATGGGAGCCGGACTACGCGCTCGCCGAAGCGCTCGCCGAGTTTCGGCGGCAACCATACAC
>JBAVML010000114.1:0-3393 GCA_049690035.1 Chthoniobacteraceae bacterium | reverse complement strand
CGCATGAGTTTGGCGAAAACATTTCGGGTCTGCATCGCGCTGATCGTTGCGAGTTCGTCTGCGTTCGCGCAGGACGCGATGAAGCCGAACAAAATCTCCGACGCGGAGCGGCAGGAACTTGTCGCTGGCCTCGCGAAGTTGCAGCGCGACGTCGTCGCCGCGGAGAAGGCCGTCGCGGGCAAAACGGAACTCGTCGCGTTGCTACCCGACGTGCAGGTGTGCGTGAAGGCGCTCGATTGGGGGCTGAGCTTCGACGGCGCGATGGATGCGAAGATGCTCGGCACCGCGCGCGAGGTTTTGAAAGTGGGGCTCGAACGCGCGCAGCAGTTGCAGCAAGGCCGCGCGCCGTGGCTCGCGCAGACGGGCAAGGTCATTCGTGGCTTCCGCTCGCGGCTCGACGACAGCGTGCAGCCGTATGTCATCAACGTGCCCGCGTCTTGGCGCGGGCCGCAGGCGGAGGTGAAGGGTGAGCGCCGGCCGTATCCGCTGTTCATCGAGTGTCCGCACGCGGGTCTCGTCACGGAACTCGCGGTCATCAACGCCGGTTTGCATGAGGGCAATGGCTTCGCCGATGACGAGTCGCTGCACCTCCGCGCCTATGCGCGCGGCTACAACGCGGCGAAGTTTGCGGGCGAGGTGAATATCTTCGAGCAGCTCGCGCACGCGCAGTCGCAGTATCCCGTGGATGACCGGCGCATCGTGCTGCACGGCTTCTCGATGGGTGGCTCGTGCTCGTGGCATCTCGCCGCGCATCATCCCGACCGCTGGGTCGCCGCGTCGCCCGGCGCGGGCTTCGCGGACACGGAGCACTACGTGAAAATCTGGGAGTGGCAAACGCCACCGCCGCTATGGCAGTCCACGCTGTTCCATTACTACAATGCGACCGACGTGGCGGGGAACATCGCGATGGTGCCGACCTTCAGCTACGTCGGCGAAAAAGACGGCCATCGCTTTTCGCACGACGCGATGGCGGCTGCCTGCGCGCGCGATGGCGTGCCACTGCGCCGCGTGCTCGGCCTGAACACCGGCCACAACTACGAGAAGACCGCTCGCGCCGAAATCGAAGCGTGGATGCGCCCCATCGTCGCCGAAGGTCGTCCGCAGTCGCACAACGAAGTGCGCTACTCGACCTTCGGCCTGCGCTACGACCGCTGCGAGTGGGTGCGCTTTGACCGGCTCGATGAACACTGGAAGCGCGCCGACATCCACGCGCGCATCGAGTCGCCGGAATTCATCCGCATCAACACCGCGAACGTCAGCGCCTTCACGCTCGACAGCGCGGGCACCGAACTCCCGCTCGCGAACGACAAGCCCGTGCGCCTGAGCATCGACGGCCAGTATCTCGATGCACCCGCCGTCGCCAAGCCGTGGCGCGTGAACGTTCACAAGACCTTCAAGCCATGGCCGAACGAAAACGGCAAGACGCGCTCTCCGACCGAAGTATGGGAACTCGGCACGCCGCCGAACGAAGGCCTGCACAAAGTCCACGGCCTCACCGGCCCCGTGGACGACGCCTTCATGGAACGCTTCCTTTTCGTGCGCCCAACCGGCAAAACGATGAACGAAAAAGTCGGCACCTGGATCGCCACCGAACTCGACCAGGCGCAAACGATGTGGCGCAAAATCTACCGCGGCGAAGTGCTCATCAAAGACGACCGCGACGTGACCGACGCCGACATCGCGAGCTGCAACCTCATCCTCTGGGGCGACCCGCAGAGCAACGCGCTCATCGCCCGCGTGCTCCCGAAACTCCCGCTCACCTGGACCGCAGACAAACTCACGCTCGCCGGCAACGACTGCGAATCCGCGGCGCACGCACCCATCCTCATCTACCCCAACCCGCTCAATCCGCAGCGCTACGTCGTGCTGAACTCCGGCGTCACCCAACGCGAAGCCCACCTCGCCACCAGCGCCCTCACGACGCCGAAACTCCCCGACTTCGCCATCATCAATCCCGACACGCCCGCTGACGGCGAAGCGCCCGGTGCCGTCGTTCACGCCGGTTTCTTCGATGAAGCGTGGCAGCCGAAACCCAACAAGCATCCATGAACTCAAGCTGCGTCGTCTCACTGGTTGCCGTTGCCCTCCTCGCGCTTCCAGCGCTCGCTGCGGATTCGCCAAAGGAAAACCCCGCAGACCAATTGCCGCCGAACATCCGCCAAATTTCTGAACAAGCAGTTCGGCGATGTCATGGCCTACGGATCCGGACCTCGGCCGATAATGTTCGGCTGCTCGTGGTGCGAATGGGCACATGTGGCAACAGCGGCTCCGCGCCCGCCGCTGTTGGAGGACGTGGTCTACTAAGGTGCGATGACGGCCAGCTTTCGCGGCAAGCAGACGAGTTGCGGCAGCCGCTGAGCTGCGGCGGTCGCTGATATACGAAGGCATAATTGTTGCCGCGGGCGCGACCTCCGAGAGTGCGGAACTTTCCATGCTTCCCCGCCTCGTCCTTTGCCTCGCTGTTCTCCTCGCGACTTTGCCCGATTGCCGCGCAGCGGAGGAAAATTCGGTGACGCTGCTCTTTGCCGGCAGCAGTAGCACGTATTGGAACGACTTCCCGCGCGAGGCGGCGCAGGTGGTGAGCGGAAAGCTCGCAGGGAAACCGGGCGTGGCGGTGATACCGGAAATCGTCGGGCGCAGCGGGAGCGACATCCGGGTGTATGCCGAGCCGGGCTTTTCCAAATACGAATACGGCGTGAAGCCGGGGCAGACGTTTTTGCAGAAGCTCGCGGAGGAAAGGCCGCCGCTCGTGGTGTTGCAGACGGCCTGCCGTTTCATCATGGGAGACGACGACCCGACGAAGACCGGCCAAGCACATGCGGACGCGGTGACGCGGTATTGCGACGCGATTCGCGCGTCGGGCGGGGAGCCGGTTTTCTTCGAGATGGGCTGGGGTAAAACGGAACGCGAGGCAGAGGGGCGCAAGCGTCTCTTCGACCTCGCGGTGAAGAACAAGGTGCGGTTCTTCGCGCCGTGTTCGTCGGCATGGGCGCGCGTGTATGCGGAGCGACCGGCGCTGGCGCTGCAGCATCCGAAGGACGGCGCGCACCCGGGCGATGCGGGACATTTTCTGAATCTCGCGTGCTTCTACGCTGCGCTCACTGGCGAGTCGCCGGTGGGCAAATTGCCGCGCACGTATCCCGTCTGGCCGCACGGTTTGCCCAAGGCCGAGACTGAGGAAGCGAAGGCTGCGGAGGCCGCGAAGATTGCTGCGTTCCAGCCGGACGCGTATCAGGCGAAGATGGCGAAGTGGATGTATCGCAACATGGCGGAGAAGCTCACCGCGACACTCGACGACGAGACCGCGAAGTATCTCGAAACCGTGGCGTGGGAGATTTGGAAAGAGGCGGATGAGAAACTCCGCGCGGCGATATCCACCAAATAGACACGGAC
>JBAVML010000113.1:0-5404 GCA_049690035.1 Chthoniobacteraceae bacterium | reverse complement strand
GCATCGTATCACGCAGGCGCTCGCGGCTGCGCTGCGGCATTTTCAACCACGAAACCAGGAACGCGCAGAGTCGCTCCTTATTCCCGAGATGCCCGAGACAGCCCGAGGACTGCACAAAGCCGAACCCATCGCCATAAGCACGCCCGTTCACTATGCAGGCGTCGGTGTGGTTCTCGATGACCTGGCGCCGCGCTTTGCCAATGGCTTCCGCGGGCGCGCCATCCAGTTCGTATTTCCAGCCAACGAGGAGGCTGGTCGGAAACCATTCGCGAAGATGCGCGATGAGTTTGGTCGCCGGTTCGAGTTGAATGGTCAGCGCTCCGCCGCGGCTGGCGATCTTTGCTCCGCTGATTTCCTGGCCGTGCGCGTCGTCTATCCGCCGCACGCGGTAGTCGCAGAGCGCCGCTGCGTGGAAGACACCCGCGACTTCGCCCGCCTCACCGAGCGCGCGGAGTTGCGCCGCGAGGTCGTCGTTCGTCGTGAAAGGTCGCACGCTCGCGCCCGCAGGCGTGTCGGCATGAGTCGCCGCCACGCCGCGCAGACAAATCGTTTCAAAGCCTGCGCCTGCGAAGGCTGTGCTGAGCAGCACTCCGAGTTCGCCGGTGGAGAAATTGGTGATGCGCCGCACTTCATCCAGCGGCTCGTAGCTCGGCCCGCACGTCACGATGACTTTCATGGTTGGGCGTGATTACTTGCCTTTCGACGACACAAGGCCCGGCCAGTTGCTGTCGGCGAGCTTCAGATTGCCCTGGGTGTCCTTGTTGAATTTGTCGCGGATGCCCTTGTCGTATTGCAAGAGCAGGCGACCATTCACAACTTGAAAGGCATCGACCTCGATCGGGACCGTCTTGCCCTTGGTCACGCCATACGCGCAGTAGCCGCCAAACTGCGGTTCATATTTCGCAGGCTCTTTGTCGAACGCCGCCTTGTGTTCCGCCGAGGCGAAATGGTAGGTCGCGCCTTTGAGGCTGCTGGTGAACTGCGGATTGCCTTTCACCGGCTTGCCATCGGTAAAGAACGCCACGGGATCGTAGCCTTGCACCGCCACGCCAGCCTTATCGAGATTGAGAAGTGTCTTGGATTGCGCGTGCGCCTGGCCGGCGAGGCCAACCCCAAGCGCGAGCAGGCACGCAAATTTAGTGAAACGGCTAAGGATGGATGTGTGGATCATACTGAGTTGGTCGCGCGCGCTTGCAGATCCTTACGCGCCGTTTTGGCGAGTATTCGATTTGCAACGGCGCTGTGGGAAAGGACGAACGAACTGCGCGTTTGATTGCACGCGCGTCCTGCCCCGCAGCTATCGCGACGGCCGCAGTGCCTTGACCCGCAGCACCGGCGTCTCCCCGTTCAACTCCAGCGCGCCGGTCACTTCGATGAGGGTGCCGGCGAGTTGCACATCGTAGTGCAGTGGTTCGTCGCCGGGGCCAGCGAGGAGAAAGACGACGCCGTTGCCGTTGCGGTCATGCACCAGCAGGCCGGGCGGGACGCCGCCGCTCAGGCACCGAATGGCGCAGGCGCGATGCACCTTGCCGGTCGCGGGGCGCATGACGCCAGAGTAGCATTTTGTGTCCACCAGCTCGCCGAAGAAACGCCCCTGGCCGAGCGGTGAGGTGGCTGGCTCGGACGCGGGTTTGGTGTCGCGATCGAGGATGGTGAAGGTGTCGGGGCGGTTCAGCTCGATCATGCGCAGCGGTTCGCGGACGATGAGGCTGCCGCTGAAGCGCACCCGCTTACCGTGCGCACCCGCGATGACGCCGGGCGGGCCAAATTTTCCGGATCCGACGAGGATGTGATCCACCTGCTTTCCGTCGGCGTCGGCGAGACGCAGACGCGGGATCGGACGCTCGTAGAGCACGCCCTCGAATTGCTTCTCGATCCCGAACTCGAAGAGCCCGCGATCGACGGGGTGCTGAAACCAGACAACGGCTCCAACGACCGCGGGCACGAGCGCCGAGAGAGGAATCAAGGCCCCTCGGACGAAGCGCCCAAGCGCAGGCGGCAGCTTCGATTGCCAGCCGATGAAGAAATCCGGCTTGTCCGCCAACGACGCGTTCGACAATTCCACGCCTTCCGACTTGCTCCCGAGCGGGAGTGCTTGCGGCGAGAGATAGATTGTCTCGCCGACGATCCGCAGCGGGTAAGTCGGCAGCACTTCGGTGAATGGCGGCGGGCTGCAGCCGTCCGCGGCCTTGTATTGGAAACCATGCCAGGGACACGTGATGCAGCCATTCACGATCCGCCCTTCCCCGATCGGGCCGCCTTGATGCCGGCAGACATTCGAGAGCGCGAAGGCGCGTCCGTTTTGCAAATAGAGCGCGAAGCGCTGGCCGTCCGCGACGACCACGCGCCCTTCGCTTTCCCGCAGCTCGGTCGTTTTCGTCACGGAGAAAAAACCGTCCGCTTCCGCCGCCGCACGGTGCCGGTCGAGCGCGCGCTCTTTTCGCGCAGCGAGAAGATGCAGCGTGACGATGTTCACGAAGCCGCAACCGAGCAGCGCTGGATACACCGGGCTGCGCTCCGATTGCAACGCGCCGAAAAGCACGTGCGCGAGCAGCAGCGCGTAGGCGGCGTAGACGAGCTGATGCAGCGCCTTCCACACGGACGGGCCGAGATTGCGCAGCCAGAAGTCGTGGCTCGTCGCGGCCATGACAATGAGGATGACGAGCGCGGCGAAGCCGAAGACCTCGAAGGGAAACTGCGAGACGGCGCGGAAGTCGGTGAACAGCGCGGTGTAGTCGCGGCCATACGCGGTGAAGACGCTGACCAGCGGGTTGCGATCGCCGAGCGCGTGGAACTGGATGATCGCAAATGCGCCGTGCACGAGCGCGAGCAGCGCCATGGTCACGCCGAGATGGCGGCGATTGTAGAGCAGCGGGAGAAAGCGCGCGTCGAGCCGCGCCAGCGGGCCGATCGCGAGGATGACGTGCAACAGCAGAAACGCGGCGACGGACGTGAAGCGGATGATGAAGGTCTCCGCCGTGGTGCCCGGATGCCGCAGCGCGGTGATCGTGCCGAAGACGCTCGCAGCGAGCAGGACGAGGCCGAGCAGCGTGAAGTCGTAGAGCTTCTTCTGCCGGTTCCAGCCGACGGCTTGATAATCGTGGCCCATATCAGCGCCCAAGGAGTGGGGCCGTCTCGGCCCCATTTGCCGATGCCGGGGGCGGGACGCCCCCGCTCCTTGGGATCTCCGGCGCACGCCAGATGAGCGCGACGGCAAAGAGCAACGGCCCAAGGATCGCCAGCGCGAGAAATGTGAAGCCGTGATTGCGCCGGAAGGTCTCCTGCCGCACCGGAGTTTCCGCCGGCCCCTGCGCGCTGCCGCCGCGACGCACGGCTAGCACTTTCGCGAGGATCACCGGCCAGAGCGCGATGATCCCCGGCACGATGAGCACGCGAAATCCCCACGTGCCGCCCTTGGCCGACGGATCGAACGACGAGCACCAAAGCGCCAGGAACAGCACCGCGACGATCAAGCCGCAGCCGGCATAGACGGCGGCCACATTCAGCAGCACCGCGAAGACCTGCTCGATCATGGAATCCGACAAGTCCCGCCGCCGTGCTTCGCGTGATACTTCTGGTGATATTCCTCCGCGGCGTAGAAAGGCGTCGCGAGCGCGATTTCGGTCGTGATCGGGCCGGAAACTTTGCCGCTCTTTTCCAACTGCGCGGCCGAGGCGCGGGCAGTGGCTTCCTGCTCAGGCGTGGTAAAGAAAATCGCCGAACGATACTGGCTGCCGACATCCGGTCCTTGGCGATGACCGGTGGTCGGATCGTGCGCGGCCCAGAAGGCGTCGAGCAGCGCAGCGAAGCTGATCTGCGCCGGATCGTATTCCACCTCCACCACCTCGGCGTGGCCGGTCCCGTGCGAACATACGTCGTCGTAGGTCGGGTTTTTCGTTACGCCGCCGGAGTAGCCGACACGCGTCGCGGTCACGCCCTTCACCTTCCCAAAATCCGCCTCGACGCCCCAAAAGCAGCCCGCGCCGAAGAGCACCTTTTCCCGCGCCGGCTTCGCGCCATCTTCGCGGAAGGACATCGACGCCGAGTTCATGCAATAGCGCAGGCCAGTCGGCGCCGGGCCGTCCTCGAAGACGTGGCCAAAATGCGAGTCGCAGCGCACGCAGTGGACCTCCGTGCGGACCATGCCGAAGCTCACGTCGCGCGTCTCGCCGATGTTTTCCTTCGCGACCGGCTGGAAGAAACTCGGCCAGCCCGTGCCGGACTCGAACTTCGCATCCGAGCGAAACAGCGGCAGCCCGCAGCCGACGCACGTGTAGAGCCCCGCCTTGTGGTTGTCGTGGAAGATGCCGCAGAACGCACGCTCGGTGCCTTCGGTGCGCGTCACGCGATACTGTTCGTCGGTAAGCTGCGCGCGCCAGGCCGCGTCGGACTTTACCACCTTCGGCACCGAGATCGGCGCAGTGAGCGCGCCGGATTCATCGAGCAGGCGGACGGTGACGGGCGAGGTGTCGGAATTCATGGTCGTGGATGCTTTACGAGAATGGAGTTGGCTGGCGACGGCGAGGATACCAGTGCCGCCGAGGATCGTGGTGAGAAAAGTGCGCTTGTTCATAGGTCAGGGTTCGGTCAGTTGCACCGCGTGCCCGTCGGGATCGCGCACCAGAGCGGCGCGGCGACCGCCGAGCGGGAGTTTCGCGATGCCGATGGGAGAACGAGCGACCGGCTCGGCTGATTGCACGATGACGGTGCTCTGCCAGTGCACCGTGTCGTTCGGCTGCGCGTCGGCGGGAAAGGCGCGGCCATCGCGCGGCGTGAGATATTCGAGGAACTCGATGCCCGGACCCTTCGGCGCGCGCAGGCCGGTGATGCGGACGCGGGCGCCAAAGACGTGGTTCAGGTGCTCCTGCTCGGGGCCGTAGTTTTCGTTCTCGCCCGCGACGCGCAGGCCGAGGGTGTCGCGGTAAAAGCGCAGGCTCGCCTCGGTGTCGGCCACGGCGATCGCGGTGTGATCGATGCCGAGAAAAAGCGCTTCCGTTTTCTGCTGCCAGCGCGGGTCGCCTTTGCCCGCGGGGAAATAGATGAGCTCCAGGTTGTGATTGTCCGGATCGCGGAAATAGAACGCCCGGATGCCGGCCGCGCCTTTGTTCCACTCCGGCAGCGTCTGCGGCGCCGTCGAGACCGGCAGCACCTTATGCTCGCGCAACCGTACATACGCCGCATCCATGTCGCGCACGACGATGGCGATGTGCTGGAACCCGCGGTCATTGCTCCGCGAATCCGGCGGGATCGGGCGACCCTGCGGCGTGAGATACTGCGTCAGCCGCACCGTCTCCTCACCGAGGCGCAGGTCCACCACCCGCACCCGCGCCCCGAAGACGCCTTCGAGCCGATCGAAGGAATCATCGTTGAACTCGGAGTCGGCGACTTTCTCGAAAGTCAGCAC
>JBAVML010000112.1:0-27971 GCA_049690035.1 Chthoniobacteraceae bacterium | reverse complement strand
CGGTGGAGACTTCGATCGCCCGCAGATCGGTGCTGCTCAGCGTGCCGAACTTCACGGTGCGGGCGAGCACGAGATCGTCGGTCGCGCGCAGCGTGGCCACATTGCCGCTCGCGGGATTGAGGAGGATGACGTTGTTCACGTTGCCCAGGACGTTCGCCGAAGCGATGGAAAGCACACCATTCTGGACCTCGATCGCCGAGCCGCCACCGCCGAAAGTGCTCGCGGGGCCATTCAGCACCAGCGTGCCGAGGCCAGTCTTGATGAACACCGAATTGGCCGCCCCGGTCGGCCCGCCGGTGATCGCGCTGCTGATCGTCAATCCCTGCACGCGCGTCGAATCCGTCGCCGTCACCACGTTGAAGCTCGCCGGAGCGCTCGTGCCGAGCGCCAGCGTGGCCCCGTTCAGTTCCAGGCCGTAGCCGTTGTTGTTGTTGATCGTGAGCGTCTGATTCGAGATCCCGGAGATGATGCCGGAGTACTGCGCCGTCTTGTTCGCGGCGAGAATGGCGGGCGGGTTCGCCGCCAGGCGATCCACGGTGAGCCCGCTGTCACCGAGGATATTCACCGCCGCCGTCCCAGCGTTGAAGTTCTCGATCGTCCCCAGCCCGTTGACATCGGCGAAGAACCCGAGGCTGCCGCCGTTCAGGTTGATGGTCTGATTGTTCACCGCCGCCGGACTGCTGACGCTCAGCGCGCCCTGGTTCACGGTCACACCCGTCACCGTGGTGCTGGTGCCGGTCAGGATCAGAAGGCCGGGGCCGGTTTTCACCACCGAGGCGACGCTGGCGAGATTGCTCGCGATGGTCACACCGCCGGCCGCGGTGTTGTTCTGGTTGAAAACATATTGGCCGGAGCCCGTGGTGATGCCCGCATTGAAGCCACCGATCGTGATCGGCTGCGCCGTGCCGGCGGAGCTGATGAACAGGAACGCACCGCTGCCCACCGCGAGCGAGTCGCCCGCGCCCGAGCCGGAAATGGCCAGTGCCGACAGCGCCGTGTTGCTATCCACGAGGAGCGAATTCACCGCGTGGCCAGTCCCCGTGAGCGTGAGTCCCGTTGCGGCGGAATAACGCGCGTTGTTTGCCAGCGTGGTGCCGCCGCCAGCGCTGAGCTGCTCGTATTCCGCCGTCGAGAGTGCGCGGAAGCCGTTGGCAAATCCGGCATAGTTGCCGTAGGTCACGAAACTATTCCCCAGCGAACCAGTCGCCGTGGCGTTCGCGCCGGCGTTGCTGCCGATGGCCCACGGAAGGATGCTGATATTCGGCGTGCCGGTCGCCAGGCTGCCGCCACCGATGAGTCCGCCGAGGAGATTCGTCGAGTTGCTCACATTGAAGTCGCCACGCCGATCGCTGATCGGGTCGTCCATGTTCGTGCCGAGCACCACGAGCGTGGCATTGTTCACGCCGCGATTGAGCGACGCCGCGGTGAGCTGGGCGGTCACCTGATTCGCGGTCGCATTGACCCGGATGGTGTTCGAGCCGACGCCGAGCGTGATCGGGCCGACCAATTCCGTGCGCGGCTGGAGCGTGCCGGTTTGGTCGCTGGTGAAATTGAGGCCAACCGTCGCCACCGCCGCGTTTGGCGGCGTGTTCGAAAGGGCAATCGGAGCCGCGTCGTTCAGGCGGTTGGATTGGAGCGCGCCGCTGGTGTCGATGTTCAGGCCGCCGCCGTTGCGGATTGTGACCGAGGAGACGTTGCCGAGATTCGATGAAAGCACGCCCGAACCGAGGGTGCCATTCGCGACCGCGAGTTGCGCGCCGCTCACGGTGAGGCTGCCGCTGAACGGATTGGTCGCCGTGTTCAGCGTCAGTGTATTCGCCACCGCCGTGCCCGTGACCGTGAGCGAGCCGCTGCCGGTGATCAGGCCGGAGTAAGTGGTGTTGGCCGTCTGATTGACCGTGAGATTGCCGGTCCCGATCGTCACCGTGCCGCCGACGGTGATGCTGCCCGTAACGATACCGGCGGTCAGCGTGTTGCCCAGCAAGCCGCCGCCGCTGAGGCTGCCCATCGTTTCGGTCGAGTTGTTCACGTCGAAAACGGAGTTTGGATTGTTCGCCAGCAGGACGGTCGAACGGTCGCCGATCGCGCTGCCGCCGGAGATGCGCAGCGTGCCGTCGTTGATGCTGGTGGTGCCGCTGAAGCTGCTGTTCGTGCCGGTCAGCAACAGCGTGCCGGGGCCCGCCTTGGTCAGCACGAGCGGCGTCACGGTCGTCGGATTTTCGATGCGCGAGGAAATGGTCAGCGTGTTGCCGGCCTGCGGATTTTGCTGCGAGATGATCAGTTCGCCGCTCGTCGAAGTGAGCACGCCACCCGCGATCGTCGAGTTGTTCGCCCCCACGTCGGGCGTGACCAGGATGCCGCCGCCGTTCGTGGTCGTGCCGATATTCAAAATCGCGCCGCTGCCGACGTTCACGATGGAAGCCGTAGCTTGATTGAAGCGCACGGTGTTCACACTCGCCGCACCCGTGCCGGCGTAGATGCCGCTGAAGCCGCCGGCTCCGTCGGTCACGTTGTCCGCCGCGCCCCACGTGGTTACGTCGTTCTTGGCCGCAGGCACGGCTGGCACGAGATTGTTCGAGCCGTCCTTGGCCGCGTAGAAAGTGCCCGTCGAGTTGGTCAGCGTCAGCCAGTTCGCCAGCGTCGTTCCGGCGCCCACGTTCACCGTGCTCGTGCCCGCGCCCTGCAGGTTGATCTGGAGCGTGCTTTGCCCACCGCGGGTGATGGTGCTCGCGGAGGTGCTCGTGCCGGTGTTGAGCGTCAGCGTGCCACTCGGCACGTTCAGCGTCAGCACGGGGCTACTGTTCGCATTGAGCGTCGTCGCGGAATACGTCTGCGTGCTCGTGGTGCCGTCGGTCTTGTTCGCCCGCAAAGTCGCCGCGCCGAGGGTCAGCGCCGCCGGCGTGGTCGTGCTGCTGCCGAGTTGGTTGTTCGCCGCGGTGTTGAAGTTTGCATCGAGCAAGCCGCCGGTGACGGTCAGACCGCCAGCGAAAGTGTTCACCCCTTGCAGAAGCAGGACGCCGGATCCCGCTTTGGTCAAGCTGTCCGCACCCGTGCCCGAGCCTTCGACGAGCGGCCCGGTGATCACCGTCGTCCCCGTGCCCGCAAACGTCGCCACGCGAGCCTGGTTCGCTTCCGAGAGCACGAAATTGGACCCGGCCAGCGTCAGCGTTTTGCCCGCGGCCAGATTATTGGACAGCGTTTGGTTGCCGCCGGTATTCAGGCCGGCACCGTTGAAGGTCAGATTCGACGAGCCCTGGATAATGCCGCTGCCGCCCATCGTGAAGCCCTGCCCGAGGACGAGATCGTTCGCCGCCTGGAGATAGCCGCCGCCGACGAAGGCGAAGCTGTTGTTCGCTCCCAGCGGGGTGATCGTCGCGGAGTAAGGCGTCGGGGTGGACGTGCTGATGGCGGCGTTCGCGCTGCCCGCGAGCGTCACCGTCAGGCCATTCGCCGACACCGCCGTCACCGTCGAGCCGAGGAAGCTCGAGCCCACGACCAGCGTATTCGGCGCCGCCGCCGCCAGCGTCACCGCGTTGCTCGTCGTGGAACTGGTGGCCACGTTCACGTTGGAACTGAACGTCGTGTAAGTCCCCGCCGGGGTGTTCAACTGGAGCACGCCCGTGCTGACGTTGAAGTTGCCGGTGAACGGATTGAGCAACGAGCCCGCACCAAGGATCACGATGCCGGGAGCCGTGCCGAGCGTTCCGTTCGCCGCCATCTCTATCTGGATGGTGCCCGCCGCCGTGTTGCCGTTTTGCAGCTGACCGTTGATGATCGTCGCGCCGGACCCGCGCAGCGTGAAAGTGCGGGGGTTCGTGCCGTCCTGGAGGCTGATCGTGCCGTTGAGCGTGAGCGTCTTGCCGCCCGCCGCCGCGTAGGTCACATCCTGCGCCGGGATGGCGCCGCCGGTGAAAGTGTTGAACATGCCGCTGGTGGGCAGGAAATTGTTCAGCGCGGTGGTGGCGTTGTTGCCGGAGAAAGTGCCATTGAAGACGAAGCTGTTCTGGCCGCTCACCTCGAGGTTGGCGTTGGCGATGAGGAAGTTGTTCGCCAGCGTGCGCGTCCCACCGATCGACTGGATCGCCGCGTTCCCGGTCGTCACCGCGGAGGTGCCGAGCGCCGTGTCGCTTCCCAGCATCAGGATGCCCGCGCTGACGTTCGTCGCCCCGGTGTAGGTATTATTCCCGGAGAGCATCCAGACGCCCTGGTCGGTCTTGGTCACCGCCAGCGTGTTGGTTCCGTTGTTGGCCAGAACGGACGAGATCTCATTGCGCTCCACACTGCTGCCGCGCAGTTGGAATATCCTCGCGGCGGTCGCGGTGTTGACCACATCGGAGAGGATCATCGCCCCACTGCCGTCACTCTCGAGCGTCACCGTGCCGCTTCCTCCTGCGAGTTCGAGGCGCCGCTGCACCGTCTCACCCGCGCCGACATAGATGAGGTTTGGGGTGTTCGCCCCGGAACCGAGCACCACCCGGTTGGCCACGTCTCCCGCCCCATTGAGCGCACCGAGCGGCCCGCCTCCGGCAAAGGAGTTGATCACCAGGGTGCCGTTGTTGACCACGACACCTCCGGTGCCCGCAGTCGCGGTGCCGCCGCCGGTGAAAGTGTTGCTGCCGGTCAGAATGAGGACGCCGCCACCCGTCTTGGTCAGCGCCGCCGTGCCTGTTCCCGCGCCGCTCGCGCTGCCCGTGATCGAGCCGGAGACCGTCGTGTAATCCGTGCTCGTGGTGCCATTGTCATCGACTTGAATGTTGCGCGTGGTCGTGAAACCCGTGCCGAGACTGAACGGATTCGCGAACTCCGTCTCGGCCAGCGTGGTGGCGGACCCGAAGAGCAGCGCCGCCGTCGTACTCCCGGTCATGAATCCGCCGACGCCCCAATCGAGCTGCGCACCGCCGCCGAGATTCACCGTGAGCTTCGATCCCGCGGCCGCAAAACCTCCCGCCGAGTTTGCATTCCACTGCACCTGCCCGGCACCCGTGCCCGCGGCGCGAGAGAATGTGCCGGAGCTTTCGAGCACACCGCCACTGATCACCAGATTGCTCCCGGAAGACAGACCCGCACCGTCCTGCGCACGCAGGATGCCGGCCGAGATCGTCGTGGGACCCGTGTAATTGTTCGTCGCATTGCCGAGCACCCACACGCTCCCGCCCGCTTTGGTCAGCGCCAGCGCGCCGCCGTTCGGGTTGTTGACGAGCTGCAGGTCGATTTCGTTGTCGCCGGTCGAGTTACCCGTGAGCGTCAGCAGGCGGCTGCCGGAGCCGCTGAAGGCGATCGGACTCGTTTTGTTGAAGATCAACGCCGCGTTGTTCTGCGCGCCGGCCGCGAGGACGCTGTTTCCAAACTGGCCGGACGAATCGATCGTCCCGTTGCCCGCCAGCGTGAAGAGGCGATCGATCGAAATCGATGGCGTCTGCGTCATCTGATAAATCGTCGCGTTCGAGCCGGTGTATTGCAGCGTGCCGCCGTTGAAGACGAGGCTCGCCGCATTGGTCGCATCGCTCGTGGCGACGCCCTGGCCGATACTGCTCGGCGTGCCGATATTCGCGAGCGTGTTCGCGGCGATGGTGCCGGCGTTGATCGTGGTCACGCCGCTGTAGGTGTTCAGCCCGGTGAGCGACTCGGCGCCCGTTCCGTTCTTCGTCACGTGGAGCACGCCGGCTCCATCCTGCAGCAAGCCGCTGAAGACTCCCGCCGCCGTGGTATTGCCGAGGAAGCCGATGGCCAGCGTCGCCGCCGTGGTGCCGCCGGCGCCGCTGTTCGTCACCGTGCCCGCGCCAGCCAGCGCGCCGATGGTCACGGTGTTGCCCATGCCCGCCGCATTGATGTCGAGCGTCGCGCCCTGGCGGATCGTCGTCACATTTCCCGCCGTCGAAATCGAGCCGAGCGAAGCCGCCGGGCCGGAGAGCCTGAGCGTGCCTTCGTTGATGACCGTGTTTCCCGTGTAGCTGTTGGAGCCGCTGATGACGAGCGTGCCCGCGCCCGCCTTGGTCAGCGAGCCGGTGCCGCCGCCGATGTTGGCGCTAATCGTCAGCGCGTTCGCCGGCGTCGAGCCGTTGATGGTGACGATCGTCTCGACGTTGTTCGCCCCCAACGTGTTCATGGCGTTGCCGTTGTTCGCGATGGTAGCGGCGCCGGTCGAGTTGTCGAAGAGCACCCCGCTCGCCGCGAGCGTCATGGTGCCACCGAGCGTGAGGGTTGAGGCGCCGGTCAGCTTGAGCGTACTCGCGCTCGCCGCGCCGGCTGTGGTGATCGTTCCAGCGTTGAGCAGGAAGTTCTTCGTCGCGTCGCTCGAGTTCGCGGCCAGCGCGGTGTAGGCCGAGTAGGGCGCCAGGGTGAAGGGCGCCGCCGCGCCGGTGGTGGTCGCCCAGTCCACGCCGTTGACGGTCGCGTAACCGCCGATGATCCCGGTCGTCGCACTCTTTGGGTCGCCCGCGGTGAAAGTGATTGCGCCGCCGTCGGGAAGGAAGTTCAGGGTCGCGCCCGCGGTTCTCGTTCCAATCGGAGTGGTCGCGCCAAACGCCAGCGTCGGCGTGCCGCCATTCGCGGTCAGCTTGATCGTTCCCGCGCCTGCCGTCGGAACAATCGAGCCGACCGTCTCGGTCAGCGCGCCGGCCGTCGCCGTGCCGATGTATTCGAAGGTGCCGCCCGCCGCGCCGTTGCCGGTCAGCGCATCGGTGGCAAAGGTCAGCGGGACCGCATTGCCCACGACGTCCGACCCATTGCCGCTCGCCGCGGTCGGCCGCGCCTGGAGCGTTCCGCCGGCCAGCGTCAGCGCGCCGGTGAAATTCCCGATCGCCGCCGCCGAGATCGTCGTGCCGTCCGGCACGGTCGCGATGTTGTTGTTGATCGTGAAAGTGCGCGCGTCGATGATCGAGGTCACCACCGAGCCTGCGGGAATATTCGTTCCCGTGACCGGCTGCCCGACGACGAGGCCTGCGGTATTCGACACCGTCACCTTGTTCGTGCCGGTGCCGCTGGTGAAGACCAGATTGGTCCCGTTGTTCACCTGGGAAACGAGCGCGTTGCTGATCGTGAAATGGATTCCATCAGGATCGATCGACGCCACGGTCGACCCGCCCGGAATGTTCGTGCCCGCCACCGCCTGACCGACGAGGAGATTCGAGGTGTTCGCAATGGTTAGCGTATTCTGCTTCGCCGCTGCAATCCCGCTCGTCGTTCCGGTCACCCCTGGCATCGGCAGTGAGGCCGCGTAGGACGCGGCGCTCGGGTCGAGGAGCCACGTGCCCGAGCCGACCTTCGTCAAGCTCGCGACATTGGTCCCGCTATCGGAGATGACGGCCTGCGCCTCGTTCACGACCGAGGCCGCGGCGTTGCCGCCCAGGAACAGCGTCTTCGCACCGGTGATGGCGGAAAAAAGCGAACTCAAGACGAGCCCCGTCGGCGCCGTCCCCGTTTGGTTCGCGAGAATCGCACTGCTGCCCGTGCCGGTTAGGTTCAAGGACTTGGCCACGGTCTCGCCGGCGCCCGTCGCCGGCGCACCGAGATAATTCAGCGCTCCGTTCGCCGCGATGTTCACCATCGACGTCACGGTTCCGGACACCGGCACGTTGTTCAGCGCGTTGAACGAATTGATTGCCACCGTGCCCGCGTTGACGCCGACGTTGCCCGTGAGAGCCGAGGCCGTCCCCTGCAGGGTGAGCATGCCGGTGCCCGCTTTGGCGAAGTTCGACGTGCCGAGCAGGTTGCCAAGGATCACGCTCTCCGCATTGCCTTGCACGGTGAAGGTGCGCACCAGGCCGTCCGTCAGGGAGTAGTTATTGGCCAGCGTCAGCGTGCCGTTCGTGCTGTTCGTGAAGGTCGTCGGGTTCCCGGTCGGCAGCGTCGTCGTCACCCCAGTCCCGAAGCGCATGCTGTAGCCATCGCGTCCCGAGAAGGTAAGCGTCTGATTGTTTGCGCCGACGGTGTTGTTGCCGAAGGTGACCAATTGATTCAGCCCCGAGCCGTTGAGCCCGCGGCTCGCGAAGATGGTGCCGGTCACCGTGAGCACGACATTCTTTGTCGAGAAGGAAGTGCCGGGCGCATCGCTGCGAATTTCGAGCGTGCCACCGTTGATGTTGATGGAATTGGCCGCGACGTTCGCGCCGAGCGCGGCGCCGTTGTCCACCCGCACGAAACCGGCGTCGATCTGCACGTTGTTCGCGAAAGTATTCCCGGCATTCGCGAGCGTGAGCGTGCCGCCGCCAAACTTCTGCAGGACGTTTGCCGTCGTCCCGCCGGTCAGCAGGCCCGTGATCACGAGGTTCTGCGGCTGCACACCGTTGCCCGACTGCGAGCCGAACTGCTGCGTATTTCCCGTGCCCAGGGTCACCGGTCCGCTCAGCGTCAGCGTGCCGAAGTCCGAGACGATGCGGGTCTGCGAAGAACTCGAAGTAGTGACCGAGCCGCTCACCGTGGCGTTGCCCACACCCGCCAGCGCACCCTGCGCGACAATGAAGGCCTGCGGCGCGGCCTGCGTGCTGGGCGAGAGCGCCGCCCCGAAGCCGCTAAGCGAGAGATTGCGCGCAAGGGTCAGCGCCGGATTTGCGCCAAAGCCGCCGAAGCCGTTGCCGGGCGCGAGCATCAGCGTGCCGCCGCCGATCGACGTGTCGCCGCCGACGAGGAACGGCGCCGTTCCCGTCCCGAAAGCACCCGAGCTGTTCCCCACGACGACGCCCTGCGAAACGACCAGCGAGTTGAAAGTATTGCCCGCATTGGTCAGCCGCAGGGTGCCGAGACCGCTCTTGATCAAGGTCGCACCGCCCGAAATCACGCCGCCGAAGCTGGTGCTTGTGCCGTCCGCGCCGAGCGCGAGGATCGAAGAGCCAGCGTTCACCGAGCCATTGCCCGCCAGCGAACCGATGCGCTGGTTAAAGCCATTCAAATCCAGCGTCGCGCCACTCGCCACGTTGACCGCGGAATTGATACCAAAAGCCTGATCCCGAATCCCCGCCCGGAGCGTGCCGGCAGTGATCGTCGTCGGCCCGGAGTAGGTGTTTAAGCCGGAGAGAATCAGGTTGCCGGGCCCCGTCTTGAGCAGGCTTCCCGTCCCGCCGCTGAGCAGGCTGCCGACGGTCAGCGTGCCCGCGCCGAGCTGATGGACGATGACCTCCGAATTCGTCGCGCCGATCTGTCCGCCCGTGAGGAGTTCGGAGCCCGCGCCGCTGAAGACGATCGCACCGCTGCCGAGCGTGAGTACATTCCCGGCGGCGCCGAGGTCGATGGTCCCGGAATTGGTCGCCGTGTTGATCGTCAATGAGTTTACCGCGCGATTGGTCAGCGCGCCGCCATTGGTCCAGGTCAGCGGGTGCAAGGTCGTGCCGGTCGTGAAGTCCTTGGTCAGATCGTTGCTGTCCGCCGCGAGCACGTCGCTCGGAACGAGGCGCACGATGCTCGTGCCATTCCACGAAGCGATGCCGCTGCCGGTGGCGTCGGTGACGAGCGCGTAGCCGAGCACGTTGTTCGCGCCGGTCGCGCCACTCGGCGCGGTCGTCGTCGCGATCCGCGAGAGTGCGTTGGCCGCCGTGTAGTCGATGGAAAGCGTGGCCTGCGGCCCGCGCGTCCACGCCGTGCCAAGCGTGAGCGTCGTGCTCGTGCCGCCGTTCGAATTGAGCGCGAGCCGGCTGTTCGCGCCGGCAGCGAGCGTCAGGTTGCCGAGAGTCTGCGCGCTCACACCGGTGGCCGCGCCCTTGGCCGTGAACCCTCCGCCGCCGAGTGTCAGCGGGGAAGCCGCGTTCAACGAGCCGGTGCCGAGATCGAGCACGAGCGTGCCGCCGTTGACCGCCGTTGCGCCCGTGTAAGTGCTCGCGCCGCCGAGCGTCCACGTGCCCGCGCCGGCCTTCGTCAGGCCGCCGCTGGTGTTGCCGAGAATGCTCGCCAGCGTGCCATCGCCCGCGCCGGTCAGCGTGAGGCCGAAGGTCGCGCCGGAGATCGTGCCGGCATTGGTCAAATTGAGGCTGCCGCTGTCGGACGAAATCGTCGCCGCCGCGCCGAGCGTGATCAGCCCGCCAAAGGTGTTGCTGCCGCCCACGTTGACCAACGCGCCGGTCTGCGCCGCGCCCGCGCCCGCGCCATTCAGCGTGAGCGGCGCGGTGCCAAAACTAAATCCACCCTGCAACTGGAGTGCCGCGCCGGAGGCGACGGTCACGCCCGAGGTCGAGCCGAGCGCCGTGGCGTTCTGCACATTGAGCACGCCCTGATTCACCGCCGTCGCCCCGCTGTAGGTGCTGGGCGCGGCGATGGTCAGCGTGCCGGCGTCCGCCTTCACGAGACCGCCGGTCGTCGTGTTGATGCCGGCCGTCGTCAGCGTCGTGTTGCCCGGTCCGCCGATGGTCACGGTGAAGGTCGGACCGCTGATGCCGCCGCTCAGCGTCAGCGTGCCGGCGTCGGCAACGATCGTCGTCGCCGAGCCGAGCGTGATCGCGCCGGCGTAGCTGTTGGCACCCACGAGATTGCGCAACGCACCGGTCGCGGAAACCCCGGTGCCATTCAGCGTCAGCGCCTCCGCGCCGACCGTGAGCGGCCCGGCCGCGCCGTCGAGTTCCAGTCCGCCCGTGGCAGCCACCGTCGTGCCGGCGGCCGTCGTCCCGAGCGCGTTCGAATTTTGCACCCGCAGCGCGCCGGCGGAGATCGTCACCGGTCCGGCGAAAGTATTGTTGCCCGCGATCAGCGCCGCGCCGGTGCCGTCCTTGATCAGGCCGGCGACGCCCGCGTTGAGCGCGCTGTTGAACTGCGTCAATCCCACGCCGCCCAGCGTGAGCGTGGCGCTGTTGTTGGCCGTGATCGGTCCGGTGACGAAGAGCACTCCCGCGTCGGAGTTGATGCGCGTCGAGCTGTCGAAAATGATCGGCGCCGCGTAGGTATTGAGGCCGCTGATATTGCGCAGCGCGCCGACCGTGCCGACCCCGTTCAGCGTCAGCGTCTCGCCGCTGATCGTGATCGGGCCATTCGTGTCCGCGAGTTCGAGCGAGCCGCCGCCATAAACCACCGTTCCCGCGCCCGTGGTGCCGAGGCCCTGGTTGTTCAGCACGCGCAGGTTGCCGGCGGTGACGGTGGTGAGGCCGGTGTAAACATTCGCCGCCGCGAGATCGAGGCGATTGGCACCGGTCTTGACCAGCGCGCCGCCGGAAATCACCGCGGGGATCGTGAAGACATTCGACGCGTCGATCGTGCCGTAGTTGTTCACGCCGCCGAGCGTGATGCCGCGGTTGGTGTTCAGCACCACCGCGCCGGTCGTCCCGCTGAGCACGCCGCCATCGATCACGATATTGTTTGCCACGGGCGCTCCGGGCACGAAGCCGAGCGCGGCGTCGCCCGTTGCATTGGTGAGTTGGAGCGTGCCGTTCTTGATCTGGATGGCGTTCGCCGCCGTGAGGTCGAGCGAGCCGGCGTTCGGGCCGGAAAGCGTGAGATTGCCGAAGCCTTGCTTGATCAACGTGCCGCCGCCGAGGATCGAGCCGGAGAAGCCATTCGCCGCCGTGGAAAGGCCGGTGATCGTCCGGGTCACGCCGTTGCCAAGGCCGATCGTCCCGGAGTTGATGATGCCTGCGGAGAAGTAATTGCCGAGGGTGAAGTCGCCACCGATCAGCAGCGGTGCCGCCTGCGTGCGCGCGGTGCCATCCGCGGTGAGCAAGGCGCCCGGATTGATCGTGACCAGACCCGTGCCGAGGCCCGCGTTGTTGCCGACCACCACGCCCGAGCCAGTCGGGATGTTGATCCCACCGGCGAAGGTATTCGCACCGCTCAACTGGAGCAGCCCGCCGCCGGTGACGGAGATGCCGCCGTTCTGAATCACCGCGGTGATGTTCAGCGTGGCGCCGTTGTTCAGGTTGAAGGCGTTGAGGTTCTTCCCGTTGAATTGCACCGGGCTGACCGCGACGCTGAAGTTGTTCACGCCCGCGAGGTCGAGCGTGCCGCTGATCGTCGCCACCGAACCCGAGTTGGTCGCCGTAGCCGTGATGCCGCCGGTCAGGGTCAGCACGCCGCCAGCTGCGACCAGCGGCAGCGCGCCGGTCGTGCCGGCGGTGTTGTTCAAGGTGAGGCCGGCCAGCGTATTCACGCCGACCAGGGTCAGCGTCGAGTTGCCGTTCAGGATCGGCGCGTTCGTCGGGGCGATCTGCCCGGCATTCGTGGTCATCGTCACGGTGCCGCCGTTGATCGTCAGCCCGCCCGCCGGGATGCTCGCCGCACCGAACGCGCCGTTGAGCGTCAGCGTTCCACCATTCACCACTGTGCCGCCGGAATACGAGTTGCCGATCGCTCCTGGAGTGATCGCCTGCGCGGTGCCGGCTCCCGTCGTCGTGCCGGTGATCGTGAAGGTCGTGGCGCTGGGCACCGTGGCGATGATGGCGCCCGCCGGGATGTTCGTCCCAAAAATCGGCTGGCCGATATACAGACCAGAGGTGTCGCCGCTGGTCAGGGTGAAAGTGGGATTCGCTCCCGCGGCGAAGTTTGCCGCGAGGCCCGCCACCGCACCGCTCGCACCGAAGGAAAGCAGCGAGCTTGCCGTCGCTGTGGCCGGTGAGGAAAGGACGAGCGTAGTCGTGCCGCCGCCGCTGAGGATCGTGGTGCCGGGTGCGATTCCCGGACCCGAGACCGCCTGGCCGTTGAAGGTCGCCGTCGCCCCCGCCGGAACGGTGATCGTAGCACTGCCATTGGTCATGTTGGAGCTGACTTGCAGACCCGTGCTGCCGGAAGTCAGCGAAGTCGTACCGCCCCCGGTCGTGATCAGACGCAACGGCTGCCCGCCGCCGTTCGGGTTGTCGATGATCGTGGAATTAACCGTCAGCACGCCGGCGCCCGCGTTGTTGTTCAGGTAAAGGTCGACCGGGGCCGCAGGCGCGGAACCGCCCGCAGTCAGTTGCCCACTGCCGACCGTCGTGCCGATGAGCGCCGTGAAGGCCGCACCGCTGTGCAGCAAGCCGCCGCCGGTCAGATTCAGCACATCGGTCGGAGCCGCGAAGTTGAGTCCACCACCGCTCACCGTCGAAACGAGATTCAGCGTGTTCGCCACGAGGCCGCCCGAAGGCACCGCGATGGGCGTGGTTGCCACGGTGTTGATCCGGAGATTCGCCGTCGAGCTGGGTGTGTAGCCAGTGAGGGTGTTGGCCAGATTGAAGTCGTAGCCCGCGAACCCCGCCGTGTTCAGCAGCCCGACACCGAAGGTCGGATTGTAGCTCGCCCACTCCGTCCCGTTCACCGTCGCCCACGCGCCGATGATGTTGTTCGTCAAAGCCGGTGCACCGCTGCTGACCACGATGCGCGGGGCGCTGCCGATGACCCCGAGCGTGCCCGCCGAGTTGGTGAAATTGATCGTCGCCGGACTGCCCGCCGTCCGCGCCAGGCTGCTCAGCGTGAGGTCCGCCGAGTTCACGCCGCTGTTGGCGAAGGTGATCGTGATCGTGTTGAAGCCCTGATCGAGCGTGACCGGACCGAGCGTTTCCGAAGAAGCGGTCGCCGCGCGATTCGCAAAGGTCAGCGTGCCGCCGCGGAAGGTGATCGGCGCAGCGTCGTTGATGCGGTCGTTGAGGTTGATCGTGCCGGTGTTTTGCACGGTGAGCACCGCGCCGGCGTTGAGGTCGATCGAAGCAGTTCCCGAGAGCCGTGCCGAGTCGGTGAGCACCGTCGTGCCGGCCGTGAACAGTGTGGGGCCGGTGTAAGTGTTGTCGCTAAACCACGTCGAAGTATTCTGCCCGCCGCGCTGGACCGCCACGGGTCCCTGAATGCTCCCCGCCCAACTGCGGCCGGCGTTGTCGTGATTGATGACCAGCGTGCTGCCCGCGGAGCCGGTGACGATGCCGCCAGCACCCGCAACGCCGCCGTCGGTAAAGAGCGCCAACACGTGCTGCACGTTGCCGTTGAGGTCCAGCGTGGCACCGGGCCCCACCATCATGAAGTTGTTCGGCGCGAGCGTGTTTGTGCCGGCCGCGAGAACGATCTTGCCCTGATTGATCGCCGTGACTCCGCCGAAGAGGTTGGTATTCGTCAGCGTCAGCGTTCCCGCACCACCCTTGGTCAGCGCGGCATTGCCGCTCGCGGCGGCCGAACCACCCGAGATCGTGCTGCCGATCGTCAGGTCGGCATTCGTGAAGAGGCGCAGTTCCCCGGCCCCCTGCGTCAGGAAACCCGTGCTGCCGCCGATGCCCGTGTTTCCCGTCTGCGCGAGCAGCGCGGCGACGGTCAGCGTTTGCATCGGGAGAATGGTCACGCCACCGCCGGCGTTGAGCGTCAGCGAATTTTCCGCAAACGACGCCGGCAGCGGCGTCGCGCCGCCGAGCACGATGTTCGACGCCGCGCCATAGACAAATGACGTGGCGAATTCCCCGACACCCAACGGGCGCAGGATGGAAGTCGCCGTGTCCGCTGTGGCGAATGAAGTCCCCACACCAAACGCACTTGGATCGACGAGCGCCCACGGAATAATGCCCTTGTTCACCTGCCCCGCCGTGCCCGCGCCGGTGAAGGTAAAGCCTGTGGTCGTGGAAGCAATCGTCGCCGTGTTGGCCCCGGCTGGGCTACCGAGATTCGTCCCCCGGAAAATCGCGAGGCCGCCACTGCCGATCGTCGGCGCGCCGAGGATCACATTCGCTCCGGCGGCGCCGGCGTTGATCGTCACGATGTCCATTCCGCCGCGGTTGAACGCCGTTGCGCCGAGCGTCTCGGAGGACACGCCGGTCGCGTGACCGGTGTAGGTGAAGCTGCCGCCGGTGAGCGTCAGCGCACGCGCGCTCGGATTGCCGCCGAGCCGGTTAAACAACGGCGCGCCGCTCACCAACTGCCCCGCCGTGTCGTCCACCGCCAGCGTCGCCGTGGGCGTCACGGCGATCGCGCCGGTGCCGCCGAGCGCCGCACCCGCACCGCTCACGGTGAAGGTTCCCGCGTTCACCGTCAGCGCCCCGGTAAATGCCGTCGCCGGCACCTGCCAGTTCGTCGCGCCGGTGCCGATCTTCACGATCGACGAAGCCGGGGTGGTGAAACCCACGTTCTGCACGTTGATCGCGCCGGGTCCGGCAAAGGTCAGCACCTGCGCGCCAGTGAGGCCACCAACGAGATTGAGCGTCGAACCCGCATCCGCACCGATGGAAGCCCCGCCCGTCAGGGTGACCAGGCCACCCACGGTATTCGTGCTGCCCGCGAAGGACTGGATAGCACCGGCGCTATTGATGCCAGCGCCGTTAATGCTTACGGCATCGACGATCGTCACACCGTTCAATTGCAACGCACCGCCCGCCGCCGTGACGGTCACGCCGCCGACGTTCGAACCGAGCGCGCCGGCGTTGTTCACGCGCAAGGCACCTGCCGCGACCGACACCGCACCGGCCCAGCTCGGATTATCCGCATTCAAAATGAGCAGGCCGTTGTCGCCCTTGGTGAAGCCCGCGAACAGACCGAACGGCGAATTCACCTGAAGGGCGTTGCCTCCCGCCACTTCGACGATGTTGTTCGCTGGGATGCCCCAGAAATTCAGCGTGCGCGCGGTGGTGAGCGGGCTCAGCTCGGTGCCACCGATGGCGCGCAAGGTGGCTGTCGCTCCGGCGCCCGTGCCGCCGTTGAGAGTGACCGTATTGGCGAGATTTCCCAGCGCCGCATCGCTGGCAAAGGCGAGCACACCTGAACTCGTCGTGCCCGCACCGCCGACGCCGAGCGTGATGTTGCCGGTGAAGTTGTTCAGCGGATTCGTCAGCGCCAGCACACCGGTGCCGGTCTTCACCCAGTTCTGAGTGCCGCCGACCGCACCGCTGAGCAGCACGCTCGGCAGAACGTTCGAAGTCGTCGCGCCGTTGGTGTTGACCGTGAGGATGAGATTCGGCTGGTCGAAGGTGGTCGCGCCCGTGAACTCGACCGAGTCGCCATTGGCCGGCGAAACGGTGAGCGTCGCGCTCGGCGCGAGGAAGCCGAGCGTGCCGAGTTGGAACGTCTTGTTCAGCGGCGTGAGAAACAACCCGCCGATCCCGGCTCCGAGCCGGTCCGCGGTGATCGTCGCGCTGGCGTTCAAGGCGACGTTGTTGGCGTAGGCCAGGTTCTGCGGACTGCCGGTGCCATTGCCATCCGAACGCAACGCAAGCGTGCCGCCGCTCAACGCCAGTTGCTGCCCGTTCAGCGAGGCCGGGTTGTTCGCCTGAAGCGTGCCTGCATTCAGCGACACCGTGCCGGTGAAAAGATTGGCCGCATTGAGAATCAGCGTGCCGGCACCGGTCTTCGTCAGTGCGCCGCTCGACGCCAGGATCGGCGTCGAGAGCGTGATCGAGTCCGCCGCCACGTCGGAGCGGATGATAAGTTCCTGCGCCGTGCCGGTATTGTTCGCCGTGATGCCCGCGCCGCCCGAGATGATCGTGGCGCCGCCGCCGCTGCGCAGCAGGACGCCGGGCGCGGTGCCGCTACCCAGGGCCAGCGTCTGCGCCGGCGCGAGCGTGAAGTCCTGCGCCGCACCCTGGATATTCAAGCTGTTGAAAGTATCGTTCGTCTGCGCGGTGATCGCCGCAGTCGTCTGCACTTCCTTGCCCGAATTTCCTCCCAGTGTGGCGCCACCCGTGACGGTCGCCGTGTTGGCGTCGATGCCGTAGTTGATCTGGCGCACGAATCCAAGCGCATCGTACCAGCCTAGCGCATAGGTCGTCGGCGTCGCCGCAGTATAAACGGACGCAAATGTGCCGGGCGCAAGAATGGAGTCTGGAGTGTAACCAGTGCTCGTCAGCTTCACCGAAGTTCCGTTACCGAGTCCCAGGCCTGCGCCCCCGCCAACCGCCAGCAGCACACTCGTTCCCGGCGCACGGGTGATCGCGCCCAGGTTCAGGAAAATGTCCTGCGCCACCGAGCGGTCGATGGTCACCGAGCCCGCACCGGCGTTGACCGCCACCGCGCCGAGCGTCTGGGTATGCGCCACAGTGTCGCCGACGTTCGAGTAGATGAAGGATCCCGTCCCCGTGAAGGCGAGCGCATTGGAGGCGACCAGATTGCCCGTCACCGCGTTGAGTTGCACCGTTCCCGCATTGACCGTGACGGGGCCGTCGAAGGTGTTCTGCGCAGTCAGCGTCAGCGTGCCGGCTCCGCGTTTCGTGAGTCCCGATCCCGCCGTGCCCGAGACGATGCCATTTACTGTTAAAGTATTTGCGTTCACCGTCACCGCACGCGACGCGTCGCCGAGCGCGATCGTGGTCAATCCGGCCGCGGTGCCGAGGTTGAGGCTCGCCGTACCCGCGAAGACAAAGTCGCTGTTCCACGTTTGCGGATAGTTACCCAGCGTCGTCGGAGTGGAGGCATCGAGGATCCCGCCGTTGATCGTGAAAGCGTTCGCCGCGTTGCCCAGCGCCGACGCATTGCCCACGCTCAAGGTGCCGGCGTTTAGCGTTACCGTGCTCCCCGCGCCACCGAAGGTGTTGGCGCCCGTGAGGCTGAGAATTCCCGCGCCGGATTTGGTGAGACTGGCGCTGCCGCCGATCGCGCCGCCGATGGTCAGCACGTTGGCGTTGACCGTCACGATGCGATTGCTGGCGAGCGACACGTTGCCCGCGCTGAAGGTAAGATTGCCCGCGCCGTTGAAAGCGAAATCCGCTCCCCAATTCTGCGGGTTGGCGTTGCCCACGATCACGGGCGCGCCGCTCGTATTATCGAGCCGTCCTCCGCTGATCAGGATTGTATTCCCCGCGTTGCCGAGCGCCGTGGCGTTGTTGACCGCCAGTGCGCCGCTGCTCAGTGTGACCGTCGAGGTCGCGCTTCCGAAGGTATTCGCGCCACTCAGCGTGAGCGTTCCCGACCCGGATTTCGTCAGCCCAAACGCGCCCGAAACGACGCCGGTCAAAGTCAGATCCTGATTGGCGTCCGCGACATTCCACACCTGGCTCGCGCCGAGTGCCACCGGAGCCCCGATCGTCGTCAGACGCGGTGCGCCCGTTTGCACGGCGATGCCACCAGCCCCCACCGTCAGCGTGCCGGTCGTGCCGGTGTTGATGAAGACGGCGCCGGTGCCCGAATTCAGCACATTCAAACCCGCGACGCTGAAGTTCGCGTCGAGCGTGGTCACCATCGGATTTACGCTGGCGTTGGTGGCGCTCAGGTTGACCGTATTCAAGGTGCCGGGTGTGCCCGGCGAGACCGTGGCTCCGCTGGCATCCGTCGCCCAGTTCGTGAGCGTGCCGCTGCTGCCCGAGGTGAGCGCGCCCCAGCTTCCGCCCGCGCTCGAGAGAATTCCATTCGTCCAATAAAGATTGCCCGCCGCGGTCGGCGCCACCACGAGGCTCGCGGTGGTCGGCGTGGTATTCAGCGTGTAGCCAAAGCCGCCCGGCGTTCCGCTCAAGGTCGCGAGCCGGATGTTCGACGCCCCGGTGATTCCGCCGGCGGCGTTGAAGAGGGTGTACGTTCCCACCCCGAAACCCGCCAGCGGCGTGAGCGAAAGCAGCGCTCCGCCGGCGCCGACGGAGAGCGTGCCACCGGTGCCCGCACTTTGCGTGAGCACCACGTTGTCGAACGCGCTCGTGCTCCCGAGTTGCAAGCCAACGTTCGCCGAGGAGCTCGCACCGCCGAGCGCCATCGTCGCGCCGGGCGCGAGGGCGATCGTGGCACCGGCGTTGTCGGCCAGAAAATTCAGCGTGGAGGTGGTGCTGCCGCCGACCGTCACCGCCGAAGTCGTGCCCAGGGCAGCCGGCGCCACGTTCAGCGTGCCGCCGGTATTGACGGTGGTCGCGCCGGTGTAGGCGTTCGAGCCGGTCAGCACGAGCGTGCCGGTACCGCCGAGAGTAAGGGAGCCGTTCGACACCGGACCGGAGAACGTGATCGCGCTCGCCGCGGGATTGTTGACGATGACCGTTCGCGTGGCGCCGCCGAGATTCACGGCTCCGCCGAAAGTCAGTGCGCCGGTATTCGTCGCCGCCTGCCCGAAGATGGGGTCGTTGTTCAAGACAAGCGCATTGCCGACCGAGAAAGCGGCGGTGGCATTGGCGACCGTCGTCGTGTTCGCTGCGCCGATGGTGAGCGCCCCGGTGCCCAGCGCGGAGGCATTGCCGATCGCGAGCGTGCCGGCGGTGAGCGTGGTGCCGCCCCCGTAGGAGTTCGCGCCGGAAAGAATGAGCGTGTTCGTGCCGCCCTTGGTCAGGCCGAAATTCAGGCCGTTATCCCCCACCGAGCCGCTCAGCGTGATGGCGTTCGCGGTAACGATGCTACTGTTGCTCGCCAGCGTCACGTTGCCGGTGAGCGCCGCGCCGGTCGCCCCGCTGATCAGCGCGCCGCCGCCGGAGACACCGGTGCCGTTCAGGATGAAGGGATTCGCAAACCCGATGCGCGCATCGAGCACCGCGCCGGGAGCCACGACGATCGTGCCACTCCCCGCCGCAGTAGCCGCAGTGAGAACCTGCAGCGTGCCCGCATTGACGAAGATATTCCCGGTGAAATTACTCGCGATGGCCAGGGCCAGCACGCCCGCGCTCGTGGTGTTGCCACCGAGCGTGAGATTGCCGCTGCCGGTCAGCAGATTGGCCGTGGTCGCCAGCGTCATCGTGCTCGCGCCGACGTCGAACGTGCCGCCGGCAGAATTGATCGAAAACGTTTTGGTCGTCGCGCCGTACGCCGTGCCGCCGGTGATCTGGAACGTTCCGCCGTTGAGGTTGATCGTCCGCGTTCCCGCCGCGCCCAGCGTGGTGGGATCGACGGTGGTACCCGGGCCGGCGATGGCGATCGTGCCGCCGTTGATATTGATCGCGCCGGTGAAGGTGTTTACGCCAGAGAGCGTGAGCGTGCCCGCGCCCGTCTTGGTCACCACATTCGCGCCGTTTGCCAGGATCGGCGCGCTGATGGTCAGCGCATCGGCCGCCGCATCCGTGCGGATCACGAGTTCCGAGCCGCTCGCATTCGGCTGAATGCCCGTGCCGCCGCTGAGCGTGGCCGCGTTGCCGCCGGTCTTGAGGATCCCGTTCATCTGCACCGTGGCGCCCGTGCCCAGGGTGAAAGCGCTGGTCCCAGTGAGATTCAGCGTCGTGAAGGTCGCGGTCGTCTGCCCCGAGATCGCACCCGAGGTCTGCAAGTGCGCCGTGCCGGCGACGGTCGTCGTCGCGGCGCTCGTCACCGATCCCGCATCGGTGCCGTAGTTGATCCCGCGGACGAATCCACCCGCGTCATTGAAGGCAAAGGCCGTGCCGTTGAAGAAAAGTCCCTGGTTGATGAATCCCGTCGCCGCACCCGTGAGCGTGATCTTGTTCGTCGTCCCATTCGCGCCACCGGAAACGACAAGATTTCCCGTCGCTCCCGCCGCCCGCGCTCCGAGCGAGGCGAAAGTCAGGCTCGCGTTTCCGCTCGTCCCGTAGGTGCTCTGCACCACGCCGTCGCCCGCGTTGAAGGCGAGCGCTCCGAGTCCTTGGTTGCTGCCCACGGCCGGTGAGATCCGGTTGAAATTGCCCGTGCCGCCGAAGGTCAGCGGCTCGGTCGCGGCCAGGCCACCGCCCGCCGGCACGATCACGGAACCAGCGTTGATGGTCAGCGCGCCCGTGTTCGTGTTTGCTGCAGTGCTGCTGAAGGTCAGAGTTCCCGTCCCGTTCTTGTTGATCGCGCTCGCGCCACTCGTCGTCACCGCACCCGAAATGATCGTGTTCCCGGTGCCGCCGATGGTCAGGGTCACCACATTGGTGCCGCTGCCCACGCTGGCCAACGTCGTCGTCGCCGCCACCGCGGGCGTGAAGACGCTGTTGTTCGTGTTGATCGTCCCGGAGCCCGTCAGCGTCGCGGCCCCGAACACCAGCCCGGCACTTCCGCTCGTGACCCGTGCGCCTGGCGCGACGGTGAGCGTGACTGCGCCGAGGCTCAAGGTCCCGAGCGTCTCCGTCGTGCCCGCGCCGGTCGTCACCCGATCAGGCGTGATCTGCACGTTCGCGCCCACGGTCGCGTTGTTCGCAAAGATCAGGCCCGCGTCGTCGGCCAGCTGCAATTCGCCGCCGCTCAAGGTCAGCGCCGAACCCACGCCGCCAAGCGCATTCGCGCTGGTCGTCGCCCGCAGCACTCCCGAGCTGAGCGTCGTGGCGCCCGTGTAGCTGTTGTTCCCCGAGAGCAGCAGCAGCCCGTTGCCCGCCTTGGTCAATCCGATCGTTCCGGTTCCGGAGATGGAATTCGAAATGGCGAGATCCACGAACGCGCCCGTACTGTCGCCAACCGTAATCGTGCGGGTCGCCGCCCCGAGCGCAATCGCCGCCGGGCCGCCGATCGTGGCGCCGTTGGGGTTGTTGGTCGCGCTGTAGGTGATCGCACCGCCGAGGGTCAGCGTCGTCCCAGAATCGATGATCGCCGCCGTGGTGCCGAAAGCGCCGCCGCCCAGGGTCAGCGAAGCCGCCGTCTGGGTTGCATTCTGCAAAGTCAAAGTCCCCGCCGCGACCGTGATCGGCGTCGTCGCGCTAAGGCTCCCCGTGGGGCTGACCGTGAGCGCGCCCGCGTTCACCGTCGTCGCGCCCGTGTAGGTGTTTGCCCCGCTCAGGATGTAGGTGCCCGCGCCATTTTTCGTCAGCGCCAGAGTGCCGGTGCCACCACCCAGGACGCCGGAGAAAGTGCTGCTGCCTGCAGTCTTATTGATCGTCAGTGTGGGCGTGCCGGCTCCGGCTGTGATCGTGCCCGCCGCACCGGTCAGGTCAACGAGCGTGGTGGAGTTTCCGCCCAGCGAGAGCGTGCCCCCGGTCATCGTGACGCTTGCGGTCGCCGCCGGCCCGAGCGCGGTCGTACTGCCGAGCGCCACGGTGCCCGAGTTGATCGTCGTCAGGCCCGTGAATGTGTTCGCGCCGGAAAGCGTCAGCGTGCCCGTGCCGCTCATCGTGACCCCGCCCGAGCCGCCACCGAGCACCCCGCTCACGGTCGTATTCCCCGTGCCATTGAAAGTCAGCACGCTCGCGCCATTGGTCACCGCGCCCAGCGTCAGCAACGTCGTGCCGACCGCGGGATTGTTCACCGTAAAGATGCTCGCACCCGTATTCGCCGTAACCGCGCCGAAGGTCACGCCCGCCGTTCCCGAGGCTACGTTCGCGCCCGCCGCGACGGTCAGCGTATTCGCACCGATGCTCAGCGTCCCGAGTGTGTGCGTCACCCCGGCGCCAGACGTGAGGCGATCCGTGGTGACTTGCGCGTTCGCGGTCACCGTCGTGTTGCGGTTGAAGAGAAGCCCCGTGTCGTTCGCGAGCTGCAATTCACCGCCGCCCAGCGAGAGCGATCCCGCTCCCAAAGCATTCGCGCTGGTGGTCGCGCGCAAGACTCCGCTCGTGAGCGCGGTCGTGCCGCTGTAGGTATTCGCTCCCGAGAGGGTCACCGACCCGCCACCGGTGCCGTTGACGGTCACTCCTCCCGAGCCATTGCCGAGCACGCCCGAGATGTTGATGTTCCCGGTGGAATTCGCCGCGAGCGACAGGGTATTCGCGCCGTTGAGGATCGCTCCCGCCACGGTCAAATTGCTCGCGGAATTACTCGTCCACGATTGCGCGGCACCCAGCGTCAGTGAAAGATTCGCATTGCCGAGCGAGCTGGCCTGCGAGCCCGCATCCATCAGGAGTCCGCTCGCTCCGATCGACAGCGTCGTCCCCAGTGTGCCCGAGCCGAGCGTGTAACCGGTCCCAGTCTGCGCCGCGAATACCAGCCCAAGCACGGACTGCGAAGCATCCAGCGTCACCGCCCCACCGACCCCAGCCGGAGCGGCGCCGAAGGTCACCAGATCGGCGCTCGTCGCCGCGACGTTACCGACACCGTCGAAGAAAGTGGCGCCCCAAGTCCCTGAACCGTCCTGCGCGCCAGCGGTTCCGAGATCGGCATCCCAAGTCAGCAGTGTGGCACGGCTCACCGAGACACCGGCGCACAAGGCTCCGGCGACTGCGAGCATGGAAGAAAATCGTGCGAGCGATATACTCAGCGGGCGCAGTCGTCGGGGCCGGACGACGGGTTTCAGAGCCTGAGCGCGGCGGAGCTTCCGAAGGGAGGTGCGTTTCATACGTACGGACGAGTGCAGGGGTTGCGGGGAAAACTGGGGGTGAACAATTTATCGCGGATGCAGAGTGAACCGAACTGCCCCGACATTGTCCGGGCAAATCTTTTACTACCTCTAAGTCATACGGTGAGCACCTGAAAGCCAATAAAAATGCGAGCCCACGCTAGGGAAAAATGAAATAGGCGCGGTTCCAGAAGGTGGCGACAGCTGAATCTGTTGCCCCTTGATGGACGCAGCGCGGAACGCCAATTTCCAGCGGCCGCTCACCTCGAAATGCGGTGGCCGCCCGCGGAAATCTCCGGCTTTCATCTACTGCACCGTCATCTTCCCATTCATGATGATCCAGTGGCCGGGGAAGGTGCAGACGAACGGGTAAACGCCGGGCTGCTCCGGCGCGCGGAAGCGGAGCACGGTGCCGGAGTTCGCGTTGATCAGCTTCGTCGCGTGCAGGATTTTGTCGGACTTCGGGAGGAAGTCTTTTTTGATGCCGTCCGGGTCTTTCGCCATCTCGTTGCCGGCCATGCCGATCTCCTCGAGCGAGCCGGGTGCGATGATCGCGAGATTGTGCTGCATCGCGTCGGGGTTGAGGAAGACGAGCTTCACCGGTTGGCCGGGCTTCACGGTGAATTCGGTCGGCGTGAACATCATCCGCTCCGGCACCGACGAGATCTCGACCGTCGCCATCCCGGGCTGCTTCTCGAAGGCGATTTCCTCCGGCGTCTTCGGCTCGCGGACGATCGTCATCTTGTTCGTCTTGGCCGCGCCTTTGATGAGCCCGGTGATCATTCCGGCGAGCGCGGGATCATCCTTCCAATGCCGCTGCAGCGCCTCGGATTCGAGCGCGCAAAGCGTCGCGTAGCGCAGGTGCTCGCCCATCGGCGAATGCATTACCGGCATCACCGCATCGAGCGCCGCGCGCGTGCCGATGTAGCTCGCGGCAATGACCGCCTCCATGCGCACGATCCCGTTGGCGTCCTTCGCGCTCGCGGCGAGGAGCGGGATGCCGTCGCCGGGCAGCGCCGCGTGCCAGTGGCGGAGCTGATGCGTCGCGGCCGCACGGGCGTGCTGCTCGTCGCACGCGAGCAGTTCGGCGAGCAGTGCGGGACGAATGGCGCCGACATTTCGATAGGCCCACACGGCTTCGATCTGGTGATGGCGAAAGCGCGGATCGTTCCGGTCGAGCCCCGCGACCCACGAATCAAGCGCCGAAGCCACTTCCGCGGGATCGCGCTCACGCAGTTCGTAGCGCGTCGCGTTGCGGTGGCGATACTCGGGGCGTTTCAGGTTTTCGAGCAACGCGGGCAGGGGAGCGCCGGCGATCGGTGGCGGTTTCTGCAGCGTCGCGCCCTTCGGGACGATGCGCCAGATGCGGCCGGATTTGCGATCACGCCGCGGATCGCGCAGCGAATACTGCGCGTGGCCTTTCACCGGATTGTACCAGTCGCAGACATAGAGATCGCCGCGCGGACCAAAGCGCACGTCGGTCGGGATGAAGCTGAGATTTTCCGAGAAGATGAGGTCGCTCACGAACTTCTCCTCGAAGTGATCGTCCTTCTCGAGCCACTCGTGGATCTCGACTTTATTCGTCGGCTTGTAGCGCACCTTGATGAAGCCGCCCTGCATCGCCTTCGGCCACATCGGGAAGTCCACGAACTCCTGACCGCACACGCCGGAATAAGCCGGGAGCTTGCCCGCCGCCGGATGCTGCTGCGGATAAGGCGGATTCGTCGCCTGAAATGCCGTCGCGAAAATCGGATGGCTCGCGACGTGATTGCCCCAGTCGTCGAAGGTCACGCCCCACGGATTCGTGCTCGGGTAATTGCCGAACGCACTCAATCGCTGAGTCTCCGGGCGGAAGAGAAACCAGCCGCTGTTCTGCATGCGCACCGGTCCGTACGGCGTCTCGACTTGTGAGTGATGGAAGATCGACTCGCGAAACATGAGGTCGCCATCCGGCGTCCAGACGAGATCGTGCAGCGCGTGGTGACTATCCTCGCAGCCGAAGCCGGTGAGCACGTGCTCGCGTTTGTCGGCGCGGCCGTCTCCATCGGTGTCGGTAAGGAGCGTGAGGTGCGGTTCCTCGGAGACGTAGATGCCGTTTTTGGTCAGCTCGAAGGCGAGCGGGATTTGCAGGTCATCCGCCCAAACCTTGCAAGTATCAGCCTTCCCGTCGTGATCGGTGTCTTCGAGGATGACGATTTTGTCGTGCGGCTCGTCGCCGGGATAAACGTGCGGATACGTGGTCGAGCACGAAACCCAGAGCCGTCCGCGCGTGTCCCAGCGCATCTGGATCGGCTTCGCGAGATCGGGAAATTGCTCCTCGCTGGCAAAGAGCGTCACGTCGAATCGCGGATCGACGCGGAAGGCCTTCAGCTCGTCCGCCGGCGTCAGCCACTCGTTCGCGCCGCGCGCTTCGATCACCTCGTCGAGCGGCGGCACATTCGTGTCGTCCACCTTCTTTCCCGTGAACGAAGCACCGCGTGCGATCTCCCAAATCCGCTGATCGCGATTTGCGGTCATGATCTCGAAGTTTCGCATCGCCGGGAGGAAATCGAGGTAGCCGTAATCTTTGTTGCGCCCGCCCGTGTAGTAGAAGGTGTTCAGCGGTCGATAGCGCCGGAAGTATTGCCGGTTCTTGTCCACCACCGCCGCCCGTAGTTCCTCGTTCATGGTCGGCGCCGCCGTGCCGAACATCCCGCGAAACGTCTGCGCACTCACCAGCGCATCGCCCTCGGCAGTGAGGTGAACGCCGTTGATCGTCATCGTCGTTTTCGCCTCCGCGAGTGCCGGCAGCGTGGCGTTGAAGAGATCCACGAACCCGACCTTTTGCTCCGCCGCAACCTCGGCCATCGCCTTCGTGTAAACCGCCAGCCGGGCGTTGTTCAGATCGGCCGCGGGTACGCCCGGCACGTTCTCGTTCGCGATCGGCGAGAGCAACACCACCCGCGGCGCCGTCTTGCCGTTGAACGCGCTCGCCTTCGTGTCCTCCACCCATTTCGCGAGCCGCGTCTTGAATTCCCCCACTTTCTCCACGCCGCCGAACGACTCGTTGAACCCGAACGCCGCGATGACCACATCCATCTTCTCCCGCGTGAGATGCTGCTTCACCGTCGCGAAATTCTCCGGCCGCGGCTGCAAATCCGGCTCATCCGCCGACCACGCGAAATCGCGGACCACCAGTTCGAGCTGCGGATGCGCGAGCTGCAGCATCGCCTCGAAGTTTCCAAACTCCTGCGCGCGATCGAGCAGGGTATTGCCGACGAACGCGATCCGGTCACCCTTCTTCAGCACCAGCGGCAGCTTCGTCTCCACCGCCGCCACCTGCTCCGGATTCGGCGCGGACTTTTCGTAAATGCCGAACTGCTCCAACACGGGATCCGCCACCGGCTTCGGCTTCGTCAGCACCACATTCTTCGCGTCGCCGCTTTTCTGCGCCAACGCGATGAGAGGAAAAAGCAGGACGACGGCAGCGGTTCGGAGGGTCATGGCAGTGATATGAATCAGCGACCGCCTATCTTAGCGACTGTGAAGGGAAAGATCGCGCTACGGCAACGTCGGCCGGTGGCGCATCGGCCACTCGCGCCAGCTCGCGGCGCGGTCCTCGACGAGCGTGGCTGGGAGATGGTCGCGGACCTGGGCCGCGAGCGTCGCGGCCTGCGGCAGGTTCGCGGCGCCGGCGATTTCGAGCGTGTGAAACCAGAGCCCGGCGGCGTGCGCGGAGCGGAGCGATTCGGGCAGGACCGGAGTGGTGGCGACGTGGATGTCCCGGAGGTAGGTGGCGCACGGGATGCCGGTGAACCACGGCTCGCGCTGGCCGACGACATTGCGCGCGGCGTCCCATTCGAGCCAGCCGTTGGCGAGCGTGTTCACCGGGCCGGGCGGCGGCTCGGGCACGGCGCCGACGACGCACATGGCCACGCTTTCCCCATGGCGCAGGAGCGGATCGCGACACTCGCCGTGAGCGCGCACGCGGTCGCAAGCGGCGCGCACTTTTTCCCAATCGATGCTGGCCAGATCACGGCCGCCGATGAGGCCGAGGATGGGCATCGCGGTGTAAAAGTCGCCGCGCACGATCCAGGCTTCCGGGAAAATTTTGCGGAAGGTGCGGACGATCGTTTCAAACTGCGGGCGCGTGAGCTGATACAGCGGAAGCCACTGGCAGTAGAGCCCGCCGGGCCGCAGCGCGCGGCGCACGTGGGCGAAGTGTTCGCGGGTGAAGAGACGGCGCTCGCCGGTTCGCCACGGGAGGAAGAGGTCGCCCTCGATGACGTCGAACGCGCCAGGCCGCTGCGCGATGGCGAGGCGCGCGTCGGCGAGGGTGAAACGGACGCGCGGATTTTCCGTCACGTGCCGGTTGAAGGGCGCAAAATGTTCCCCCGCAAAACGCAGCACGAGCGGGGAAAGCTCGATGCCTTCCGCCTGCTCGAGCGCGGGATCGAGCGTGGCGCCGGCGAGCGAACTGCCGGTGGCGACGCCGAGCGTGGCGACCCGGCGCGCGTCGCCGTGGAGGAGCATCGGGAGCAGCGTCTGGCGCTCCTGGTTCACCTGCGCGCGGGATCCGCCGAGCGTGTAGTTGTTGTTGAAAAGAATGCGCCAGTCGTCCGGTTCGCCGCGCACCACGCCGACCACGCCCTCGCGGCCGACGCTCACGGCGACAAGCTTTTCGCCAGTGGCGAGCGCGGCATACGGCAGGCGGCCATCGAGCTTCCACGAATACGCGACGAGCAGCGCGAGCAGCGGCGTGGCCCAGAAGCGCGCGAGCCCCGGCTGCGCCGCGAAGCACAGAACGTAACCCGCGGCGAGCACGGCCATGCTCCACCAGAGGCCAAACATCGGCGCGATGACGCGCTCGGTGAGTTCCGCGCCGCACCAGCCACCGAGGCCATTGACCGCGAGCAACCAGCCGGCGTCCACGCCCGCGGCGACGGCGCGACGCAGGAGCAGCGGGAAGATGAGTCCGCAGGCGAGCAACGGTAGCGCGCAGCCGGGCAGGCCGAGGCGGAGCGCGGCGAGCGCGTAGTCGCCGAGCGGC
>JBAVML010000111.1:0-1815 GCA_049690035.1 Chthoniobacteraceae bacterium | reverse complement strand
GTCCTTTACCGGCGCAGGCGGACAGTAGCTCGCTTAACGCCCCATTTTGCCCGCGGCAAATGCGTGCAGGCGTCCCGGGGAAAATCGCCCGCGCAAACGGCCGGGTGGGCGCCTGGTTCCGCCGGTTATCAATTTTGATAGTCCGCGTGCCGAGGGAATTTACGTAGGGGAAGTCGTGAAAATGGACGTTTCGAGGACCTCCGGACGACTCGCTGGATCGCGTTTTGCTAAGCACCCCACGTCCAAAACTTTCCGAGCTATCCGCTCCTTTTTTCCCACACCACCCTATGAAGTTCCCTGACTACCGGTCCAAGCGCGACGCCCAAAAGAAGACGAAGAAATCAGGCCCCAAAGCGGGACAACCGGCGAAGCCCTTGGAGGGCCGGTTTGCGCTCGAAGCTTTCGAGCCGCGGCTGATGCTCGATGCGCAGCCGCTGGCGACGCTCGCGGGTGGGGCGCTGACGGTAAACACGACGGACGGCAACGATTCCTATGTCATCTCGCGCACGAGCGCGGGCGGTGGCGGCGGCGACATCGTGAAGATCAAGAACGTGGTGACCGGGACGGAGGAGACTTACGGCAATGCCACGCAGGGCGTCACGTCGATCGCGGCCGATGGCAAGAAGGGCAACGACACCTTCGACCTTTCCGCCCTCTCCACCACGACGCCGGTGACGATCACCGGCGGGGAAGGCACGAACACGATCGTCGCGCCGGGCACGACGCACGTCTGGAACATCACTGCGGCGGGCGCGGGCACGGTCGGCCAGGTCACGTTCACCGGCGTGACGAATCTGACCGGCGGCAGCGGCGACGACAGCTACAACTTCACCGGCGCCGGTCAGCTCGGCAGTTTCTTCCTCGATGAAACCGCGGGCGGCACAGACACGGTCAATCTTGCCGCATCGACGGTCGGCGTGACGCTCGACCTCGGAAAAACGGGCGAGCAAACGGTGAGCACGAATTTGAAACTCACGCTCTCGGCGCCGGACGCGTTTGAGAATGTGACGGGCAGCGCGCAAGTGGACACGATCTCCGGCAACGCGGAGGACAACACGATCATCGGCGGCGGCGGCGCGGACATCCTGAAGGGCGGGCTCGGCGACGATACCTTCGTGATCAGCGGCACGACTGGCTCGGTGAGCGACGAAGGCGGCGAGGACAAGATCGACTTCAGCGCGCTGACCGCGGACGCCACGGTCGCGAAACTCGCGGACGGCACCTTCACCCTGACCACGGGCACGGACTCGCTCGCGCTCGACGGCATCGAGAAGCTGGCCGGTGGCACGGGCGTGAACTCGCTCGACTTCTCGCTCTCCGCCACGGGCGTGGTGGTGAATCTCGCCGGAGGATACTCCACGGATTTCACCGAGCTCACCGGCTTCACAAAGGTGACGGGTTCGGGCCACGACGACACGATCATCGGCAGCGATCAGGCGGATGTGCTGATCGGCGGCGCGGGCGACGACGTCATCGTCGGCAACGCGGGCGCGGACACGATCGATGGCGGCACCGGCATCGATCGGCTGGTCGAGTCGCGCGATGTGGATTTCACGCTCACCGACACGTCGCTCGCCGACGGCACGGATACCGACACGCTGACCAGCATCGAGGCCGCGACGCTGACCGGCGGCGCGAGTGCGAACACGATCGATGCGAGCGCCTTCTCCGGCGACGTGACCTTGGACGGCGGCTCGACCATTCTCCTCGCAGCGCTGAATGGCAGCGCCGGCGTGCAGACAACGGACGGGTCGCAGTTCGATCTGACGCTGACCACGCTGCTCTCTTCGCTCAATCAAAAGGACGGTGTGCGCC
>JBAVML010000110.1:0-6465 GCA_049690035.1 Chthoniobacteraceae bacterium | reverse complement strand
CTGTGATGTAGATCTTACTCCTTTCCCAAGTTTCTGTCGGCGACGGCAAATCGGCGGAAAGTCCCTTTCGTTCGACCTTCGTCATCTTATCGCCGAAGTCATCGACATAGGTCGTCTTGGTCTCTTTCCCGGCGATGAAGGCCCAAAGCAGAACACAAACAATGACCCCAATGGCAGGTAGGATGAGCCAGTCGATCTTCTTTAGAAATGAGTCATTCATGGTGATGGTTCGGTGGGACAAGCTTAACGACGAAGCGCGCTGATCTCGAAGGATGCGGCGTATTCCTCCGGTTCGGTTGGTTCAAAGGTTTTGCCGTCGAAAAGCGTGTCAGGCGCGAAATCAGCACCCCCTGGCGTTACTCCCTCTTCCTTGAGCGCCGCTTCGTAGAAATCAGGGCGCATCACTCGCCCCGCTACGCCGAGATAGTCCGGGCACGC
Organism: Chthoniobacteraceae bacterium; assembly: GCA_049690035.1. Taxonomy (GTDB): domain Bacteria; phylum Verrucomicrobiota; class Verrucomicrobiia; order Chthoniobacterales; family Chthoniobacteraceae; genus Chthoniobacter. The sequence continues at coordinate 6,027 of JBAVML010000110.1, read as the reverse complement.
GGGAAGCATCCGCCACCGGCGGAACTGCGCGAGCCACCATACCGCGTACTTCGCCTGTGGGTAATTCGCGTTTCGCGCGGCGAAGTTTGGGCCGCGGAGTTTGGTCGCAGTGCGACCATTGCCACACTCGACCGTATCACCGAGTCGCCCCGCAATCAGCGTGGCAGAGGCGCCGACGTAATCCGCGTCAGCGAGTAGCGCGACGAGTTCGTTGCGGTTCGCAAAGGCGTCGCACCATACACTGGCTTCGTGAATGGCTTTCAGCACCGCCTTCACGGTGTTGGGATTCGCTTCGGCAAACTCCTCGGTGAAAGCCAGCACCTTCTCAGGGTGGTCCGGCCACACCTCTTCGGAGAGCACGGCGGTAAATCCCAGTTCGTCCGCCACGGCGCGCGAGTTCCACGGCTCACCGACGCAGAAGCCGTCCATCCGCTGCGCCCGCATGTTCGCGACCATTTGCGGAGGTGGTATCGTGACTAGCGCGACGTCGCGATCCGGATCGATTCCGCCCGCTGCGAGCCAGTAGCGCAGCCACATCGCGTGCGTGCCCGGCCCGAGCGTGATGCCGAAAACAAGCGGACGCCCCTTATCGCGACACTCTATCGCGATAGGACGCAACTCCTTGGCCGATGCACCGGTGATCCCCCGATACTTCGCGCTGAGCGTGATCGCTTGCCCGTTACGACTCAGAATCCACGGAATAACGAGTGGCTTCTGCTCAGTGCCGAGTTTACCGACCGCCGCGGCGACAGGCATGCCGAAAAGCATGTGCGAAGCCTGCGCCTCACCGCTGATCAAGGCGTCGCGACTCGCCGTCCAACTCGTGAACTTTGTTACCACCGACTGAACCCCATGTTTCGCGAAGAGTGCCCGCTCGTGCGCGACGATGATCGGCGCGCAATCCGTGAGCGGGAGAATTCCGAACGTGACTTGTTTCACCTCCGGAGCGCCGCTGGCATACACGCCACCCACCCATGCGCTCGGCAGGAGCGATGCGAGGTCGAGCGAGCTTCCGGAATGCGGTCCTTCGGTCAGGCCCCGACGGGGCCCGAGATCGACTCGGCCGGTTCCATTGATCGCAGCCGTGGTGGCAGCAGTTCCCATCGATTCAGCCTTTCATGCTGTGGACGGGGAATCCTTTGGCGTAGGCCTCAAGATCGCTCTTTGGGTCAAATTTCACGCCGTCGAAGAGCGTCTCCGCGCTGTCATCGGCCACGCCCTTGATGTAGCCGATCTCCTTCATCGCCTCGGCGTAAATATCGCCGCGCATTACCTGCTTGGTGACGCCTGCGTAGTCCGGCGCACCTTCCACCAGACCCCACCGGCGAAACTGCGTGAGCCACCACTTGGCATACTTTGCCTGCGGATAGTTGCAGTTCCGCTCGCTGAAAATCATGTAGTTAGGATCCTTCAGCTTGCGACCGTCCCCGTAGAGATACTTACCCTGCAAGCGACCCAGAATCACATCCTCCGGGCAGTTGATGTAACTCGCCGACGAGACAATCTTCGCTTGCTCCGGACGGTTTTCCATCACGTCGAGCCAGACGCTGGCTTCATGCAGCGCTTTGAGCACCGCTTTCACGGCCTTTGGATTTTTGTCAGCGAATTCCGCGGTAAAGGCGCAGGCTTTCTCCGGGTGATCCTTCCAAATCGCTTGCGTATTGATGCTGGTGAAGCCGACATCGTCGGCAATGGCCCGAGCATTCCATGGTTCTCCGACGCAGAATCCATCCATCTTCCCAGCCTTCATATTCGCGATCATCTGCGGCGGAGGCACGGTGATGAGCGACACGTCGGTATCCGGGTTGATACCGCCGGCGCCGAGATAATAGCGCGTCCACATGGCATGGGTGCCAGGAGGAAAAGTCATCGCGAACGTCAGCGGCGTTCCTGCCTTTTTTGCCTCATCGACAAAGGGCTTCAGCGCCTTCGGATCATCGGCGACCTTGCCCTTGAACTTGTTTGCCAGCGAAATGGACTGCCCATTCCGATTCATGAGCCACGGCACGATCATCGGCTTCTTTGGCGAACCGGCGAGGCCCATCGTGGATGCGATCGGCATGCCGAGGAGCATATGCGTGGCTTGGTTGTCGCCGTTGGAGAGCGAGTCGCGAATCGCCGCCCAATTCGCCCCTTTGTTCACCGTCGAGTTGATGCCGTATTTTTTGAAGAGCCCCTTTTCGTGCGCGATGACGATGGGCGAGCAGTCAGTGAGGGCAATGATGCCGAACTTAACGTCCGCCACCTCCGGCGCGTCGCTCGCGAAGGCCGAGCCAACCCAGCCTTTCGGCAGGCCGGCAACGAGCGCGGCGAGGCCAAGACCCTGAGTCGTAGTGGAGAGAAATTTGCGCCGCGAAAGAGGCGCCGGACGAAAGTTGATAGAAGGTTTGTTCATGATTGTTGAGTTAGTTTCAAAGCCTGTTGATAGATGTCCGCCCGGAACCATTCCCCGGCCTTCTCTCGGGGAATGAGTGTCGGGTCCGCAACGAGTCCGCTGGAGAGTAAGTTGTCGATGACCCAGCGCGCTTTCTCGCGAGTTGGCTCATTTGCGTTCCCTTCAGAGAAGATGTGAAAGCGCGCCTGCTTCTCGATACGGTCGTGTCCGTAGTTGAAGGTCCCACTCATTCCCATACGCAGCGCCTGAATCGGTGCGCCGACATACTTCGACTGAGCAAGCGTCTCGATGAGGCGCTCCCGGTTTTCCGGTTTTTCGCAAAAGGCGCATGACTTGATCAGCGCTGCGATCACCGCGAGGTGATCGCCCTCCGAGTGAGTCGCGAAATCCTTGCGCACGATCAGCACCTTCTCCGGATGCCTCGGCGCCAGATCCATGCTCGTGGTCACACACCAGCCGGTTTTCGAAAGCACCGCCAGCGAGTTCCACGGCTCTCCCACGCAATATCCGTCGAGGTGCCCTGCGCGAAGATTTGCGTGAACCTGCGGCGGAGGAACGACAACGATCTGTACGTCGCGTTCCGGATCGATGCCATGATCACGCAACCAGATGCGGAGGAGGCCACTATGCGCGGAGTAATTATGCACCACGCCGAAAGTGAAACGATGCGAGGCGTCGCGGATCGCCTCGCGCAACGAATCACCGTTGCGCACTCCGCGCTGCCACAGTTTCTCCGAGAGCGTCACGGCATTGCCCTGGAGATTGAGAATCAGTCCGGTCACGCACTCCGCATGGATTGAACCAAGCCCGCAACTCGCCGCGACCACCACCCCGGCCGGAGCATGCGCGGCTTCCAGTTCACCGTAAATGATCTTGTCGCGAATCGTCGCCCATCCCACCTCGCGGCGAAGTTCCACGGCGACGCCAAATTCCGCGAAGAGCCCCAACTCCTGCGCCATAACTATAGGGGCGCAGTCGGCCAAGGCGACGAAGCCGAGGCGGAGTGGGCGTTTGGATTGATGAGTTTTGCGCACGAGTAGCAGACTTTTTGCAGTCGGCGCATCCCTTAGCCTTGCCCGTGCCATGCGCCGCCTAGCAGAACCACGAATTGGATTGAAAGAATTCATCCATTCGATGAATTCTATTCATACATGGCGCAGCCCATTGATTCACGGCAGTTGCGAGCCTTTGCGTCTCTCGCTCGGACCGGGAGCTTTACGCAGGCCGCGCGTGACCTTCACCTCACGCAGAGTGCCGTGAGCCACTCGATGAAGGCACTGGAGCGGGAAATGGGGTGTCGCCTTTTGGGCAAGATGCACAAAAAGATCGTGCTCACCGAGGCTGGCGAGGCGCTTCTTGTCCACGTCGAGCGCATCCTCACCGAGATGGCTACCGCCCGCGCGGAACTCGGCCAACTCGGAAAATGGGGCCAAAGCCGACTTCGCATCGGTGCGAGCGCCACAGCCTGCCAGCACATTTTGCCAAACGTGTTGCGCGAATTTCGCGAAAGCTTTCCGCAGTGCGTCATCTCCATCGAACCCGGCGACACTCCTGAGATGATCGCTGCCCTGCGCGAGCGTAAAATCGACCTCGCGGTGAACCTGGAACCGCGGCGCGACGAAGAACTCGGATTCCGTAAACTCTTCTCGGACGAGCTCGCTTTCGTTCTCAGTCCGCTCCACCCATGGGCGCGCCGGGGCTCCGTGATCAGGTCCGAAATTCCCCGGCAACAGTTCATCCTCTACGGCAAACGCAGTTATACCGCGGAACTCATCGACCATTACTTTCGCGAAGACGACATCGTTCTCTCCAGCGCAATCGATCTCGGTTCGATCGAGGCCATCAAGGAACTCGTCAAACTCGGTCTCGGAGTCTCCATCCTCGCACCCTGGACCTGCCGGAAGGAACTTGATGAACAATCCCTCGTCGCCCTGCCGCTCGGTCGCCGGAAGCTCCGCAGAAACTGGGGAATCCTACATTGGAGCGGGCGTCGCTTCACGCTGGCGGAGGAAACTTTTTCTGGTCTCTGCAGACAGGTGTGTGAGTCAATTTCTGACCCCTTGTAGCGCCAGCCACCTGGCGCCAGGCGATGCCCACAACTCCGCCCCTATCCCTTGATGACACTTGCCTTGGCCGCCCCTTTGTCAGTCGTTAAATCTTTGAATCCTCTCGCGCGTGGTACAATCAATGGATGACGTTCCTTCGCCATCTGCGCTTTCGGCGCGCAGACTATTTTGCTCCGATGGAACTGACCGCCCGCGATGCGGAGATTCTTCGCATGGTGAATCGGCACCGCTTTTTTCGTTCGCACCAGATTGCTGGTCTCGTGGGTGGCAGCCGTCAGCAGGTGCTCCGCCGTCTGCAACGACTCTACCACCGCGGTTACGTCGAACGCCCCGTCTGTCAGATCGACTACTATCAGCGCGGTGGCTCGCGGAGTATCGCCTACGGTCTCGCCAGCCGCGGAGCGGCGCACCTTCGCCGGGTGGACGACACGCCGTTCAAGCGACGATGATTGCGCACGAGGCTGCCGCCTTCACTGAGGAGCTCTTGGCGTTTCCGTTTACCCTCTGGACACGCTGGCGATCCGCTTTGGGGCGCTCCGCCCTTGGGCGAAACTACTGCATCATCCTTAGCCACGGGAGCTGCGAGGGCGCGGCGGCGAGCGCCCTTGCTCGACACTAGCGCGAGGTAATGTGACGCGAACGCTGGCCCGAAGGGCAGCCCGACGCGACGCACGCCGTGGGAGCTGCGCCCGCAGGCCGTTTTCACATCGAATAGAACGAAGCTCGCGGGATCGCGTCAGCGGGTTTGTTCAGAAACGGGTCGATTTTTGAACGCGGCACGAAGAGCGGTTTTGTCTCTGTCGCCAACGTCCAGAATGCCACCCCCATTTTTGAACGCCCTCTGTGTATCGAAAGCACAAGGCGCTCGCGTGGTCTCGACGGCGGAAAGTTGCGGGAGTGCCCGACAACCGCGATCTCCTCGAGAAGAGGATTGGCGAGAATTCATTGCAGAGCGAGGCGATCCGCCCACGCTCAACGACGACGAATGGAGAGACCTCACTCTACGAGTAAGTCAGTGAATTTGGCCGAGCGAGCGCGGCGGGGGCAAAAACGGCTTCGGATCGTAATCATGCGATTTTTCCCCGGAGTGGTCCTCACCCAAGCGTAGAACTGAGATTTTTCGCCAGCTTTCCGAGCGCGTGATCGGCTTGCTCTCGGGAGATCGCGCCTGCGGCAAGGAGAAATCGAATCCCCTCAGCGCTTTCGAGATGGCGCTGCTTCTGGTCCTCCCACGTATCGGTATTCGCGCGAATCTCGATGCGCCGCTCCACCGGACGGCCAATCTTGTATTCCAAGCTGACTTTCACCGCGGCCATGATCGTCGGGTAGTCGGGCTCCATGCGGAAGCTCTTGCTATCCTTGTCCCAAACTGGTCGCTCCGCCCTGAGGCACTTTTGAAGTGCCTCCTGCGCCTCGGCAAAGACCTGGTCGCTCACCACCTCGGCGGACATGTCGGGGAGGGAGGGGCTCGCGCGCGCGCCCGCGCGAGGCTCGGATGATTTTTTCGATTCCAACTCCTGCTCCTGATCTGGATTGATTTTGGGGAAAGGCATGGCTGCTTGGATT
>JBAVML010000109.1:0-35465 GCA_049690035.1 Chthoniobacteraceae bacterium | reverse complement strand
CTGAGTTCCTCGGCTTCGTCCGCGATGTCGCCGCGCTCTACCGCGAACACGATGTGTTCATCCACTTCTCCGACCTCGACGCTTTCCCCTACGTGGTTCTCGAAGCGCAGGCGAGTGCCCTGCCGGTGATCGTGAATCGCGACTGCGGGATGCTCGAACAGGTGGAGCACGAGCGCACGGGTCTCATCGTCGATTTGCACGATCGGCCTGCGGTGCAGACACACCTCCAGACCCTCTCCGCTTCACCCGACGCCCGCGCGAGCCTCGGCCACACCGCGCGCGAATTCGTCGCCGCGACCTACTCGCTCCCGGCAATCGGCCGTGGATTGCTCAACGCGCTGGAACGCGCCCGGTAAGCCGCCGAGCGCGCTCCCCGAGCACGAGCAAAGCGATCACTCGCAGCCACGGAATGCTTCGCTTCACGTCCGGAAAAATGCGCATCGCCTCCGCGATCTGCCGCCACGCGAGACGGCGATCCTGAGTGAGCAGATTGTAGCCGATCCGCACCATCACCAGCGCCCGGGTCAGCGCCAGATCCGCCTGGCCGACGGCGTCGGCGGGGATTTGCAGCGCATCCCAGCGCGCCAGCATCTCATGGAAGGGCGAGACCTCCTCCGGCGCCAGGTGTCGGCGGAACGCGCAGGCCAGCGCGACCTCCCGATCACTAAACGCCGGCGCCAACCTTCGCACCACTCGCTCGACCATCGTGGCCGCTTCCATCCGCCGCGTCGCGCTGATCGAGGCACCATGTTCCCGTACCCGCACCAGGCGTTCGCGAAGATTGCGCACTTCCCGCCGCGCCATCACCCGCGTCCAGAGATCGTAGTCCTGGCAACACGGGAACGTCTCATCGTAACCGCCCAGATCCTCGCGGATGAGCTTGGTGCGAAACGTGGCTGCTGTGTGGATCACCGGGTTATCCAGCAAGCTCAGCCAGCGCACGCTCGCCGCCTCCAGCGGGAGATCGCGATCACCGCGCGACTTTCCCTCGGCGTCGATCAATCGCGCCTGCGTCCCCACCACCGCTACCGTGGGATGCCGATCGAGAAACGCGACCTGCCTCGCCAGCCGTTCCCGCTCGGAAAGATCGTCGCTGTCCTGCCGCGCGATGATTTCCCCACGCGCAGCGTGCAGTCCGCAGTTCAGGCTGCGCGTGAGGCCCACATTTTCTGGCAGTCGGATGAGCCGGATGCGCTCGTCGCGGACTGCCTCGATCTGCGCGACGCTGTCATCCGTCGAGGCGTCGTCGAGGATGAGAAATTCATAATCGCCCCACGTCTGCGCGAGCACGCTGTCGATCGCCGCGCGCAGCCAGCGTCCGCCATTGTGGACGCTCATCAGCACGGTCAGGCGCGGCGGATTCATTTCGCGATCAGCGCCTCGAAGATGCGCCGATGCTCCTCCACCCATGCGCCCGCGTCGAAGAGCCGCTCCGCCCGCGCCCGTGCGGCGCGGCTGCGCGACGGCCAGTTCGGGATCATCCGCATCACCGCATTCGCCAGCTGCTCCGGCTCCGGCGCAGCGGGCTGATCCCAGGTCAGCGGCACGTCGATTAATTCACCGCCATCCTCGCCGACCAGCTCCGGCATCCCGCCACTGCGCGAAGCGATCACCGGCAGACCGCACGCCAGCGCTTCGATCACCACGGTTGGGCAGGGGTCGTGATACTTCGGATGCAAAAGGATGTGGGCCTCGTGATAGAGCGCGACTGCTTCTTCCTGCGTGAAAGCGGGACGCAGCGTCACCGCGTCGTGGAGCTCGAGACGTGCGATCGCAGCTCGCACCTCCGCCTCCGCGTCCGGCCAGCGCAGCGCGCCGGCCACGGTGAGATGCACGGGGCAACCCGTGTCGCGCAGATGCCCCAGCGCCTCGATCGGCCCGAGCACGCGCGCCGACTGGTAATGCGTGCCCGCGGTGAGCAAGCGCCAGCACGCCACCGGCATGGAGTGCGCGCCGGGCTCGAAGTGGCGTAGATCGACCGGATTGAAAAGCACGCGCGAGGGCGCCGCGCTCGGGCCGAGAAAGCGGTTGGCGCTTTCGCGGCAGAACTCACTTTGATAGACGACGAAATCCGCTTCGCGCCGCAGCGCCGACATCGGGCGATTCGTCTCCGCGAGCCGCGTGCTGGCCCATGCGGGAAACGCGACACCGTTTTGATTCCACACAAACTTCGCGCCGCGTTCCTTTGCCCAGCGCACCAGATCGAGCGCGTGGTCCGGGGCCGCGCTGCTCACGAGGTAGAGAAGATTGAAATCCTCGCGCTCAGGAAAAGCGCGATCGAGATGCGTGAGCTTCACACGTCCGCCCGCAACCAAAGCTCCGGGCTCCCTGGGCAGCACTCCGCCGTAACTGAGCACGGGAGTTTTCTTCGGCAGGGCGACCGAGCGGGCCGCCAGTTCGCGCCGATAGCGCAGCCGCGCCGGCAGCCGCACCAGATCCCAGACCGCGGCGCGCAGTTCCGGCCACATCACCGCACCTGCGCCGGGAAAAACCGCGGGCTGTAGCAACGCTCCAGCAGGAAGCCCGCGGCCCGCCAAAGTGGCAACAGCGAGCGACGAACCGTGACGTCACCACGCCGGTCGGAGAGGAAGATCATCCCGCGCGGCGCCTCGGGATGCACTGCGCCGCCGAAGATGAGCCCCTCGGAGGGAAACAACTCGAGGTGCGCGAAAAGCCGGCGCGCATGCGTGAGGCACACGCAGGTGCCCAGGCCGAATTCCTCGAGCGGCGCGAAGTCGTCCATGAGGATCGCCCCGCCGGGTGCGAGCAGCGCAGCGGAGTAGGCGAGATCGTGCGCGACGCTGAAGAGATCGTGGCCGGCATCGATGAAGATGAAGTCGAACTTCCGTCCTCCGCGAAGCGCTGCGGGAAGCGTGGAGGTGGTCGGACCGGTCAGCGGCAGGATGCGGCGCGCGAGTTCGGGATCGAGATGCTTTTTCCAAATCTCCCCGCAGCTCGCGCGCAGCCGCTGACGCGCGCCGTCAATCTCGATCGCGTAATCCTGCGGCTGGGAAAGCGGGATGATGTCCGCCGTGGTGATCTCGATCTCACTGCCGTAGGCCCGCGCCGCCGCGGCCATCGCGAAGGCGCCGAGCCCGCGGCCCGTGCCGATCTCCAGAACCGTGCGCGGCTGGCGCAGTTCGACGATGCGATCGAGCACGAGCCCGCGCTCGAAGTTCGCGGGGCGAAACGTTCCGTCCTTCTCGCCGCGTAAGCCGGTGAGCAGCCCGAGCTGCCACACACGCTCTCGGCGCGCGTCGTCGTCAAAATTTTTCAGCCAGTCGCCGAGGGTGGTCATGCGTTCGCGAGAGTCTGCTGGATCACTTCGCGGAAGGCGATGCACATGCGATCTCCCGAAGGCGGAGCGGCGAGCACCTTCGCGCGAAACTCGGTATAGCGTTCGCGGATCGCCGCGATCGCGCCGGCCACGTCATCGCGGAAACCGAGTCCATAGCCGCGAGCGAGTTCCACGATTCCGCCGCCATCCTCGTGGTAAACGATCGGCGTGCCGCACTGGAGGCCTTCGATGAAATGCATTCCACCCGGTTCGAACTGCGAGGCGGTGACATAGATGTGGCACTGGCGGAGCAGCGCGGCGAGATCGGAGCCGCTCGCGGGCGGGAAGGTGCGCGCGGCTTTCCACGTGAGCTCCTTTGGCCAGCGGCCGATGATCCAGAGTTCGACGCCGGGCAACTTGCCAGCCGCGATGAGTTCGTCGATCTCGCGATAGACGCCGAAGCCTTTCATCCAATTGTCCGACCAATGGTGCGTGACCAGCCGCAGCGGTTCGCCCGACTGCCAGGCGCGACTGCCGACGGGATGAAAGACGGCAGGGTCCGCGCCGTTGAGGATGCATGAATGCGTCTTCGCGCGGTCGAACCAATTCGAAGCATGATGATCGCGCAGCCACTCGGAGATAAAGACGGTGTGATCCGCGACGGCATCGAAGCACGCCAGCCGCGCGTCCATCTCGTTGGTCTTCTTGCGCACGTCATTGTCATTGATGCGATGAACGATGCGCACCCGCGGGTGCCGTTCCTTGTAGGCCTGCACCTCCTCGAGGCTGATGCTCAGCTTCCCGGTCAGCCCGCCGTGATTCATCAGGATGCCATCGACCTCGCCGCTCAAATCGTACTGCACGTGGTAGCCGCTGTATTGCAGGAAGCGCGACATCTGCAGCAGCCACTGATTGCCGCCGCCCCACGCAGCGAAGATCGGCCGCATGTTGATCGCGATCCGCGCGACTGGCGGGACCGGCGGTCGCACGCGGGCGAGGCGGCGTTCGCCGAGGAGTTGTTTCAGGAAAGCGATGGCGTGCCTCCCGTCAGTTTGCGCGCCGCGTAACCGAGTGTGCGCAGCGCCGATTTTCCTGCCTCGCGCGCGCTCCACACCGCGTAGCGCGCGGAGTCGAAGCCGCCCGTCGTGACATCGAAATACGACGGAACGACGATCCCAAAATCGCGCGCGGTAAAGTGCGTGCCCGCCGCGGCATTGAGCACGTCGAGCGCTTCGCGAAAGCGGCGCAGATACAGCGTGAACATCGGCCACGACGCCAGCCGCGGGCGATTGCGGGTGAAGGGACGGCCTTGCAGGAGGATCGGCTGCCAGCCGCTCTTATAGTGCAAGATGTGTTTGTCGTCAGTCACCGGCAGTGAGTTCGTCTCGTTGAGCAACGCGCACGGTTCGGCGCGGAGTCGCACCTTTTCCCCGCCGCACTCGATCGTGTAGCTCGCGACGCTCCGCTCGTAGCCGAGCATCTGCCAGAGCGCCATCTGGTCGGCGGCGCCATAGCCGAGCGTATAGTCGTTCGCCTGCCGGTAGAGGTCCGGGTCGGCGATGATCGCCAGCGTGCGGTCGCGCCAGGCGTGGAAAAAAGCGGTCGTCGCGGAAGACCCATGCGCGAGGATCACGCCCGTGTTGAGCGCGGTGCGATCTGGTTTGTGCGTGAAGACTACGTCGGCAGCGTCCTTCGCCAGAAACGGTGCGACATCGCGCAGGATCAGCGTGTCCACGTCGGCGAGACAGAGCTCGCGTTCGCCCGCGTGCTCTTCCGCGGCGCGGCACCACGAATGGACTTTGCTGGAAATGCGGAGCAGGAAATCCTTCGAGAAATCGAATGCGGTCTGGCGGAAATCGTTGCGTGGAAATGCCGCTCGCAGAGCCTCGATGAGCGGCGCGGGAATATCCTGCCAATACACCGCCGCGGCCGCTTCCGGGTGACTCCGTGCGATCGAGTGCAGGTGGGTGAGCAGCATGCCCACGTGCTTTGCGCCGTAGCTCGCGACGATGAATCTCACGGGCGGATGGTTTTCCAGGCAGCGGTTTCGGGGCTGAGGATTTTCCAAATCATCGCGAGCGCCCAGGTGAGCAGGCAGGTGCCATGGATGTCGCTTTCGTCGAGTCCCCGCGAGATCGGCACGCCGTAGTAATTGTCCTGCGCCTTGCCCGCATAGAACGAAAACCCGCCGTCGTCGTGCGCATGGCGTCGAATCATTTCGAACACGTGCGCGCAGTAGGCGCGAACGGTTCCGGAGGCTTCGCCCGCAACACACTGATGGAGAACGTAAATCGCATCCACCAGATGGCAGCCATCGGGCGACGGCGGATGCGTGAGGCACGTCTGGATGAGCCGCTCGGCGTAGTGCGGCCTCACGTCGAGCCACTCGAGCGCCATCAGCACCTTCATCGCGCCATTGATCAACTCACCCTGCCGCGGTCGCCGTCCGCGAAAATAAGCGCCCGACTCCGCGTCCGCGAGGCCGGCGTAGAAATCGCGGCAGATCGCGAGCAACTCCTCGACATCGCGCGCGGGAAGCAGCGCCGGTGCCTGCGTTTTCAGGAAGACCACGAGCCCGGCGGCTTGCCCGCCCGCGCCCCACGGACGCGACCAGTCTTTGCTCTCAAAGAACTGACGCACACCTTCCGGCGTGAGCGGAAAACCGCGGAACGGAATGCGCGGGCGCGCACCGACTTCCGCGAGCGTGGCGAGCGCCTGCTTCGTCTCGGCGAGGATGATGGAGTCCGCGAAATCTTTCGGTTTGCCGCGACCGATCGATTTCCAAAAAAACTCCCGCCAAGTCGGCTGCTGGAGGAACTCTATCTCGGGGTAATCGATGAAAACTCCGTCACGCGATTCGGGCAATTGAAAGCGTCGGATGAAATCGAGCCACGCTTCGCGATCGCTGAGCGAGCGATCATTCCACCGGCCGAGCATGTGATGCAGTTTCAGCGCGAAACAACTGAACCCGAGCCCGATCTCGCGGCCGATCGCGGTGGCGCCACGCTCGCAAGGAAGATAGCGCCCGGGACGCCCATCCACTTGCAGCCGGTCGAGATACGCCGGCACGCTCTCGCTCAAGCTTTCGAGCCAGGAGAGATCGAAACCGTGCAGCGCGATGGCCATCAGGCGAAAGGATTCAGGCGATTCAATTTCTCGCGCAGACCTCCGCGCGGCGCCGACCAGCGACACCAGCCGACGCTGCCTTCGCGATGCCGCGCGCAGTGCCCGAGATAACGCCGCGCCATCTCGCGCTCGTGCGGTCGCTGCGCATCGTGCCAAACGATCGTCGCACCCTCCCTGGCGTGCTGCGTGGCAAAACGAAACGTGCCGCTGCGGCCGAAGTTCGGCGAATGCGCGGACCGCGGGCCGTCGAGGAAAAGGAAGTCAAACTTCGGACCGTCCCACGGCACCGGATCTTTTTCCACCGAGCGCCGGCCCTCGGGCGTGACGGCGTAGAGGCGAAAGTCGATGCGCGGCATCCACGGCTCCACCTTGTAGAGCGCCTGGATTTCCGCGACCCACTCGGGATAGTTGTCCCACGTCACGATTTGCGCGTCCGTTTGCTCCGCCCAGAATCGAGTAGTGAGGCCACAGCCAAACTCCGCAAGGTGCTTCGGCGCAGCGGTGTGAACGAGCCGGCCGAGGATCTTTTCCTCCACCGGATTCATTTTGAATTGCTCGAGTTTGATCACGGAAAAAACGGCGCGGCGTCTACGGTCACTCGCGGGCCGCGCATGTATTTGTCGCGCTTGTAGTCACTCGCCGAACGTCGGCCAAACATCGCACGTGCGAGTCGCTTCAGGCGACGCAGCGGCTGCAAGCTCTCGGAAACATTTTCCCGCCCGAGACCTGCCGCATCGCGACTGCTGCGCGGAAGGAAGCACGTGTGCAGGCACCGGAAACGCGCGTCTTCCCACGCGGTCTCCTTGTAAAGATCGTGGCGGAGCAACGCGTGATAGGGCTCGTGAAAAAGGTCGCGCCCCTTGTGGCTGTGCAGCCGCTGTGGTGCAGTCGCGTCGAGTTCACGGAGCATGCGGAAGTTGTAGAGTTTCGTCATGCTGCGGCAGGGCGGAGCGAGATAGCCGCTCGCCGTGCGTGCGGCAAGGTCGATCTCCGTGCAATTCAGCACATTGCCAAAGACAACCCACCACGGATCGAAACGACCGGCGAAGAGTTGGGCACGGAACGCCGCGAGTCCGGCCGGGTCGTAGATTTCGTCGCCATCGATGCCGAAGATCCACGTCGCCGTGCCGACGTAGGGCACGAGCAGGGCGTTCGACTCGCGCGGATCGCTGATGCGCTGGACGCGGAGCTTCGGGAACTCGGAGGCGAGCCGTGCAAGGATCGCGGAGGTGTCGTCGGTGGACTGGTGATCGGCGACGTGAATAAGGTCGCAAAAGTCCACCGCGTTGCGCAGCACCCGCTCAATTTGCAGGTCTTCGTTGCGGACGAGGGCGATCCCGACGATGCGCGGATCAGCGCTCATGGAGAGACGATCGCGCGTTCGCAGGCCGCGCCGATGCCGCTGGCGAATTGAGCGATCGTGGCGTGAGCGAGGACATGCGCACGCCCCGCTGCGCTCTGGTCGTCCGCGTTGCCTCGGAGGGTTTCCTGCACCGCTCGCGCCAGCAGAGACGGGCTTGCGGGTGGAACAAACCGCACGTCTTCCCGATCACGGAGCGCTGCGGGATTCCACAGCCCGCGCGTCTGCGTCAATACGACCGGTGCGCCACAGGCCAACGCCTGCAGCGTGACGCTCTGCCCGGACGGTTGGAGCGAATCGTGAAGGGGGACGACGACACAAGCAGCGCGCCGATACAGGTCGCGGATGTCCGCATCCGAAAGAGCACGCTCGTGCCATGAACCGCGGATCACCGTGACGTTGCCGGGCAGTGGCTCGGGCAGGGGTAGCCGGGTGACGATGCGAATCGGCGTACCGATTTCCGCAGCCGCCGCGAGCAGCGTTGAAAAATCGCGACGAGAGTCGTTCCCAATCGCGAGGACGAAATCTTCGCGCGCTCCGCCGGGTGACCAGAAAGTGGGATCGACGCCAAACTGATTCACCCTCAAACGAGCCGGCTCTGGTGAAAGCGCTGCCAGAGTCGGCGCGTGTTCGGCTTCTCCGAAGAAGACGGAGTGCATGCGATTGAGCAGCGCGCGGGTGATCACCCGGCGTGGGGCCGGAAACGGCTGGTGAAGCAGCCCGCACTGGATCGTTACAAGTGGCGTCTTCATCCGCCCCAGTGCAGCACAGACCGCGAGAGCGAAGCCGTGATGCGCAACCGTTGCGACAACGCAATCGAAGGCCGCCAGGCGCGGCGCGAGTTCCCAGGCATTGGTAAACGTGTGGCCGAACACTTTCGGTGGAGTGAGGTAGGCGCGCCTGAGCAGGTCGAGCGCCGCGGCGAGGCCCGGCGAGGACGTCGTGGCAGCGAACTCGAAATGTTCGACCGTGTGTCCCGCTGCGGCGAGTTCCGCCGCCCCGTAGAAAAACTCGCTCGGCACTTCACCGCGTGAAAGTTCCGCGAGTCGCGCAAGACGTCCGGGCAGGTAGAGGAAGGCGAGGCGCAACTTGCGAGCGGGTTCAGACTTCGACCGTCTCGATCGCCCATGCGTCGGTGTTCTTGTTGAACCTCACGATCTTCGCCGGGCTCTTGCGCAAGCGGTCGAGCGCGGACGGTTCACGGCCGCCGTGCTGCGCGAGTGCGCGGCGCACGTCGCTGTCGTATTGCTCCCGCTGGAGCGCACTGCGTTGTTCGCCATGAACGCGGAAGCCGCCGAGCGGTGTGTCGATGGCGTAGAGGTCCGCGTGTTGGAAAAAGCGCGCCCACAGTTCGAAGTCGCCGCCGAGTGGGTAGCTCGTATCGATCTTTCCGCCCGCGCGATCCCAGAGCGAACGCCGCCAGAACGTGGACTCCTGCTGGATCACATCGCGCCCATCGCCGGGAAGGTAAGCGCCACGAAAAAATGCGTCGCGCGAATATCCGACGCGCGCAGCGCAGCGCACTGCCCTCCCTCGCTTGTCCCAGCGCAGCGGCCAGCGCGTGGTCATCCAATCGATCTCGGGGAATTGCTCGAAGACTTCCGCCACGACCGAAAACGTCCACGGCAAATACTGATCGTCCGCGTTCAACCAGGCCATGATCTCGCCCGTCGTCCGGGTGAAACCGGCATTCACCGCCGCGTAGTGGCCGCCATCCGGTGCGCTGGTCCAGTAGGCGAGCTGCGCAGCGTGTCGCTGGATAATCGTCGCGCTGCCATCGTTCGAGCCCCCGTCGATAATCACATATTCGACCGTCGCGTCACGCTGACTCAGCACCGAGGAGATGGCTTGCTCGAGAAACG
This sequence comes from Chthoniobacteraceae bacterium, assembly GCA_049690035.1. GTDB lineage: Bacteria > Verrucomicrobiota > Verrucomicrobiia > Chthoniobacterales > Chthoniobacteraceae > Chthoniobacter. The sequence continues at coordinate 25,840 of JBAVML010000109.1, read as the reverse complement.
CCGCCTGATTGAAGGACGGCGTCACGATGGAAATGGGGAGCGGCATCAGCGGTAGGTGGGGTAATCGAAGAGCGACGAGTGCTTCGCGAGAAAAAAGAAGTCAGCCTTCCAGAGCAGCTTGTCTTTCGGACAGCTCACGTCCGCCACGTCGGTGCGCGAAAACTGAGCGTATCGAGATGCGCGCACGCTCCAGCGCGGCCCGCATGGTCAGTGGATTGCTCATGGGAATGCGTGAGCGCAGCTCATCGCCAAGCGGCGCAGGCACGCGGTCGATCGACCGCCAGATCAGGGAGCGAAGGTTCATGAGCCGTGCAGCATCCCTTCGCAGAGCTTCAAATCTTCCGCGCTCACGCCCGGCGGACGACCCGGAAAGCGCGTTACCACCCGCGCCCAGATTTCCGCCCCCGGGATGTGCTGCTGCTGCAAGCGACCCTCCACGCCACGCAGTTTTTCCAAGGCAACCCAATGGCGGTTGAGAAACTCGTAGGCGGCCACCTGCTCGGGCGTCGCGTGCCGGCGCGCGACGCAAATGATTTCCTGACGGCGCTCTTCACCTCCGGAGCCGGACTTGTGCGCGGCGTGCAGCCGATAGGCGGAAAGAATCTCCTCGCAACGCTCGAAGCTCCCAACGGTCGAAGCGCGGACGAACCAGTCCCAATCGAACGCGAACGAGAGTGCCGGATCGAGCGGGCCCGTCCTTTCCCAAAGCGTGCGTGTCCAAAACGCACTCGGCTGAATGATAAACGCCGAGAGCCGCAGCACCGCCGGATCGAACGCTCGTGCGCGCACGACTTTCGCCCGCTTGCCGGCATCCTCGAAAAAAAGACAGCTCCCATAAATCAATCGCGGCTCAGCAGCGTGATCGGCAAATTGCCGCGCCATACGCAGCAGAGTCCCCGGGAGCAGAAAGTCGTCGCTATTGATCCAGCACAGGATGTCGCCAGTCGCGCGTGCGAAGGCGGTGTTGATCGCGGCGCTTTGTCCGCCATCGGGAGCGGAAGTCCAGTGCGCGAGTTGCGCTTCGTAGCGGCGGATGATCTCCACGCTGCCGTCCGTGCTGCCGCCGTCCATCACCATGTATTCGAGATTCGGGTAGCACTGCCCGAGCACGCTGAGGATCGTCGTTTCCAGGAACGCCGCTTGGTTGAACGACGGCGTGACGACCGTGATGCGCGGCAGCCTCATGAAGCTTGGGCCTTTTGCTGAAGGAGCCGGCCACCGAGTTGCAGCACGCGATTGCGCCAGCGCAGCCACGCCACCTGCGTGCGAAAGGTCGCACCGGCGTGCGCGACTTCGTCCTCAAAGCGGGAGCGCACCCAATCGTATAGCTCGCAATCGAGCGTGTTCATTTCGCGGATCGCCCGGAGTTCGTCGTCGCTGTGCGCCTGCCGTTTTGGCCGTCCTCGGGTCACGTTTGAATTTGCCACCGGGCGAATCTTCCAGCCGAGATGTCGGCCCATGAGAATCAGCGTTTCCTCGAATCGCTCGGCGAGTCCCGCCACGGCGAAGTGGCGGCTCACGTTTGCCCTGGCACTTTCGAGCGCATCCTGGCCTGTCGTTTCACTCGTTCCCCGCACGGATTCATCGGCGAGGTAACGGGTCTGGAGATTCGTGAGACGCCGCGCGGCATCGACGAGGCTCAGACCATTCGCGATCTCCGCGTGAAGCGGATGGGTCGCCAGCTTTCGAGCGAAGTGATAGTGCGATAGCATCCGCTCAACCGGGTCGCGCAAGACGGTGATGTAGGTAAAGGGCCGCGTCAGAAAACCGTGAACACCGAAACCGATGTGCCCGGCGATCAAGCGCACACGCGGATTCGCGGCCAGTTCATCGCCGATGATCGGAAGCGGCTTGCCCCCGGTTTTGTAGATCTCCGCAGGGACATATTGCTGCGCAATGACGCGGTTCAAAGTCGAACCTGCGGCCTTCGGCAGATGCAGAAAGATGACGGTGCGATCGGTCACTCAGCGGGGGCGAGCGATCTCGAGGAAGCGGCGGCCAAACTGCAATTGGGCATCCCGCGCAGCCGCCGTGGCCCGGGCTTCACGCGGGCCATCGGGACCAGGTGATTCATTCTCCCACGCCTCCGCGAGCGCAGTGGCGAGGCTCTCCGCGGAGGTTCGGTCGAAGAATCGTGCGCCCGGCGGATTCTGTTCGCGATGCACGTCGAGGTCGGAAAGGACGACCGTCTTCCCGAGCAGCCGCGCATCTTCCACCACCGTGCTCCAGCCCTCGCAGAGGGAAGGCTGCACTACGGAGACTGACCGCCGCATGAGTTGAATCTGCGTGGCTCGCGCGACGAGGCCGAGCATCGCGACCTGCGCGCCGAGCCCGCGCTCGTGGACGCGCTGGAGTACGACGTTGACAAAATTCTTGTCGCGAAAATCCGCCGGCTGTCCGGTGCACACCACGTGTGGCCGTAGGTTGCGGCCAGCCAGAATGCCGAGCGCATCGAGGACGAGCAGATGGTTTTTGTGCTTCCAGAGTTGGTTGCTGATGAGGAAAAAGCGGTCGGGCAAATGATACGCGGCCTGCGCGGCGAGCGGGTCACCGGCGAGCCACTCGGGCACCGGCGCGGTGCAAAAGCGGAGCACCTCCGCGCGAGCCTTTGCGCCGGGGCAGAACCGTCGGTAGTCCGCGGCTGTCGCCTCGCTGCTGAAGACGATGCTCTCCGCATCCTGCGCCAGCGCGGCGATGCCGCGGTCGCGCTTGGTGATCTCCGCTTCGCTGAAAAGCTCGGGAAGATGGCGATGCTGGAAGTCGGGAATCCAGCCCGCCCAGCGCGTGCCCTCGAGGCCGCGCAGCGGGAAGGACGCGCCGACGTTGTGCTCATTGTCGTAGGTCAGCGGAAACAGGAAGTCGATCTGCGAGCCGCGCACCGCGCCGGCAAACGCGCGATCTCCTGCTCGCAGCCAGCGACCGAGCAGGCCGCGCTTGCGTGGCGGAAGCTGAACGACTTTCTCGATTCCGATTTCGCCGTGCATTTTTTCGTCGAGCGGATGTCCCGTGATGAGCGCGAGCGCGACGGCCGCCCCATCGATTCGCGCTGCAGCGGTGACCGCTTGCGCGAGATTTTTGATGTATTCCGAGCCGCCCATCCATCCCGTGCCACCCTGCATCACGAGGCCGATCTGCAAAGGCTTGCTCATTTGCTCCGGAGTTCCGCGCGACTCCACTGCGCGACCTCACGTAAGCCATCCTCGAACACGATCTTCGGCGCGAACCCGAGCGCGCGGATCTTTGAAAGATCCGCGCACCAGTTGAGCGGATCACCAGGCGTCGCCCTGCCGTCGAACGTCGCCTCGAGGTTCGGTGCGAGTTCCGCGAGGAGGAGGCACGCGAGTTCGCCGATCGAGACTTCGCGACCGGAGGCGAGATTGTAGATTTCCCCCTGTGCTGGCGCGGACTCCGCGAGAGCGAAGAGGCCGCAGGCGATATCCGATGCGTGGATAAAATCGCGGCTTTCGCGTCCGGTGCCGTGCATCGGCAGGCTGCCATTCGTGAGCACGCGCTGGCAGATATCCCAGACGACCTGCTTTCTCAGGCCCGGTCCGTACGCGGAGAAGATGCGCGCGACCGCCGTCGGAACACCAAAGAAGCGCGTGAATTCCGCGCAAAGCATTTCGCACTGAAGCTTGTGAAAACCGTAAGGCGAGAGCGGCGCCGGCGGGTCCGTTTCGCGGACGGGAAGCGTCGCGGGATTTCCATAGACCGCGGCGCTGGAAAGAAAGACGAACCGGCACTTCGGCGCATTGCGTCGCAGCGCTTCGAGCAGTTCGAAGGTGAGTACGGTATTGCCGTGAAAGTCCGCCGCCGGGTTTTCCAGCGAGAGTCCCACCGACGCGCTCCCCGCGCAGTGAATGCAAACGGTCGGCGCCTCTGCCGCGAGCAACGGTGTGAGCAGCGAATTCGGCATGCGGAGCCGGTGGTAGATGATGCCGGGGGCGAATTTCGCCGACACAGGCGGGATGTGATCGATCGCGACGACCTTCCATCCTTCTCGTGCAAACTTACCCACCACATGCTGCCCGAGAAATCCCGCGGCGCCGGTGACCAGCGCGGTCTTCATCGCGGCACCTCCACGAGCGGGAGGCTGTTCACGAGTGCGGCTTCTTCCTCCGGCGTGGGGAAGATCAGCCGTCCATCGGAGTCGCGCGTCTCGCGGAACTGCCGCTGCACATAACCCTCCGTGACGGTCAGTTCGCGCAGCGGCGCGACGAGCAGTTCGCGCCGCACGAAGAACGCGTTGTTGCCCGACGTGTTCGAGCCGACGAACGCATAGCCCTTGCGCCTCCCGAGCGCGACGAGTGCCGCGAGCGACGCGCCGTAGTAGGCGCACGAATGATGCGCCTTGTGCCGCACGAATCCGGGATCATACGGCACCGTGACGGCCCGTTCGGAGCCGAAGCGCGAGTTGTATTCCACGATCACGATGGCGGGCGAAACAGCGTCGCACGCTTCCCAGACCCAGTAGTCGTTGCCATCGATGTCGATCGAGAGAATGCCGATTTCCCCGGTCACACCATGCTCGCGGAAGAGATCGTTGATGTTCTCGCGCGTGATGAACGCCTGCACCGCCTTGAGATTGTGGCGCCAGTAAATCTCGTCGCGCCGGATCGCGCCGACGTTTGCCTCGCCGCCGTCGAGCACGAGTCCGGCCCAGTCATTGTTCACGAGCAGGAAGCGCGTGTTCGCCTCGGTAAAATCCTCGACGCCAAACTCGATGAACAGCTTCCGCGGAACGCGCACGTGCCGGAGCAGATGCTGGATGATCCCATCCTCGCCCCACTGCGAATAGACCTGAAACTCGTTCGCCGCGAGCGTGCCCGCGCTGCCGGCCGCGAGCTGGCGCGACTCGATGCGGCCGAGCGCCTCACGGATTTTTCCGAGCGCGCGCAGGATTTTGCGCATGCTCATCGCGACGCCGCCGAGTTGCTGGGAAGCGCGTTTGAATTTCTCAATCATGGCCAAGTTTCTTCACGACGACCGCCGGATTTCCCGCCACCACGGTCGCCACGGCGACATCGCGCGTCACGACGCTGCCCGCGGCCACCACGCTGTCCGCGCCGATCGTCACGCCTTTGAGAATGATCGCATTGAAGCCGATCCACGCGCGGGCACCGATGCGGATCGGTGCGGCGGCGATTTCACCGCGGCTGCCGTGGTCGAGCACGGAGGCATAATCACCGAGACGCGCGGTGGCGTCGAGTGGATGGCTGTCGTTGTCGAAAATCTGCACGCCGTGCGCGACGAGCACATGCTCGCCAATCTCGATGCCTGCGGACGCGCTGACGAGGCAGTCGTCGCCGATGTAAGCGTGCGCGCCGATCGCGATGCGGCCGTCGCCAAATTTCTCGATCCTCAGCAACCCGCGACACACCGCGTTCTCCGCGAGGGCAATGCGCGCGGGATCCGCGAGGCTGTTTACGCACCAGGCATTTGGGCCGAACAGGCAGCCACCCGCGACTTGCGCGTGCCGGTCAAACTGCGCCCACGCTTCCGCCGCGCGCGCCTCCGGGCGGCTCGCGCTGCGGCGCAAAAGTCGGCGCTTCGGACGACCGAACGCGGGGCCGTCGGCAAAGGCGTGATCGCGGTTAATGGCCATCCGGAGATTCAGCAAGAGAGCGGGAGAAGCGAATCGCGGCGATCGGTTCGCCGGTGTGGATAGCGCGTTTGAGGTCGAGCGTATCGGAGCGACTCCACAATTCATTCGGCGGCAACTTTGCCCACTCGAGAAACTCCGTCGCCTCCGCGGTGAAAACAGTGAGCAGGAAATTGCAGTGCTGCGTGAGGTAATAGACGAGCGCCGCCTCTTCGCTCGCCTCGGGCGAGACCGTGAGTTCGCCGCGAATCGCTTGGCCGATGAGTTGGAAGTAGTGCTCCGGCGACTCGGCGCGTGAGGCAAAGCGGAAGGTCTCGTAGTAGTTCTTCGCCGAGGTCACGACCGGGATGCCGAGCATCGGCGCCTCCATGCCGAGCGTTGAGGTGAAGGGCAGCACGACGCGCGCGGTCCGCAGCAGGTCGTAAGAATTCACCGGGTCCTCCGCCGCGACGAAACGCACGCGATCACCTGCCGTGTTGATTTTTCGCACCAGCGCGCCCACGTCGTCGGACGAGGCCGTGACCTTGTTCCGTTCCGCCGGATGCTGGCGAATGCAGAGCCGCGCGGCGGGCTCCGTGGCGACCCATTGCACGAGCTCGGTGAGCCATTCCTCGACCGTGGGGAAGAGCCGCGTGCGGCTGAGCGCGGCGGAGTCCCAGCGGAGATTGAGCGGGACGAAAATGTTCGCGTCGCCCTCGGCGCGACCGGTCGCGGCCTGCTTTTGGAAATTGAGATAGCTGCCACGTCCGGCGGTTCGCTCGCCGAGCTCGCGGCGCGACCACTCCAGCACGCGCGCACGTTGCTCGGGATGTCGGGCGAGCAACTTTTCCACGAGCGGAAACGCGCGCACGATATCCGCCTGGTGCGTCGCGATCCCATCCTGGCAGACGACGATCGCGCGTTTGCCGGAGTCGTAAGTCATCAGATGCACGCCAGCCGCCTGCGTCGCCGCGACGTAAAGCCCGCTGATTCCCCACACGCCGCCCGGCACGAGCAGCCACTCGATGCCGCTGCTCGCGATGAGTTCGCGGACGCGCGCGACATGCTGCGTCAGTCGCGCGAGCGAGCCTTCCTTTCGCTCGACAAACTTGGCAACCGACGTCTCCCCGCGCGTCCGCCAGATTCCGTTTTCGTAGATGACCCGGCGCGCCGCTTCTTCGTCCGCCGCAGTCTCGCTGGCGCCGGTATTTTCCCTCACGCGGATCACCGGCAGTTCCGGCGGGAGCGCGCGCACCGCAGTTTCGAGACCTTCCACTTCATGAGGCACCGGCGCGTTTCCGAAGACATTGCAGCAATCGAAAATCACCCGCACATTTTCGCCATCCGCCGCGAGCATCCGCGCGACTTCCATGTTGAAAAACGATGCCGCCGTCCCGAGCCACGGCGTGACGAGCACCGCAAACTTTCGTCCGTCCGCGCGAGGCGCAAACTTCACGGGAAAGTCCGCGCAACGCTGCTGCCAAACCCGCACGAGATCGTCGAATGCGTCCTTGCGCGAGGGCGCGGCCGGGCGGCGCGTGAAGAGGCTGGTGACGGTGGCGGCGAGTCCCATCAGTCTTGGAATTTGCTGGCGAGAATGCCGTTGCCGGCGAGCAGGCAGGGCAGGCCGTCGAGGATCGGAAACACGAGCGAGCAGTCCTCGCAGAAGTGGTGTCCGCGCACGAGTTCGAGCGCGCGACCGCACGATGGGCAAGCGAGGAATTGCGCGGGTTGCGGAGTCGCGGGCTCGGGCTTGCGGATCACCAGCACGGCGGTTTCGTTGTTCTCCCGCATCACGTGGGTTAGCAGGCGGTGCTCGACGACTTCGTAGCCCAGCTCGCGGGCGAGCGAGGGCAGTCCGCGGCAGTAGCCGTGCTCCTCGATGCGCTGCCGCGTGGCCGCGCCGCCGAGCTCGTACGACGGCTCGAAGAGCACCACCCAGCGCCGTGCGACGCGGTAGAGCTCGGCAAGAATCTCGCGTTCACGGCCGTGATTCGGCTCGATCGCGTGCGCGGTGTAAACGAGGTCGTAGGCGTCATCGACGACCGGGAGGTGAAACAGGTCGCCGGTGAAAAACTGCGCGCGCTCGAGTCCGAAGCGCTCCGCAAATTTCCGCGCGTACGAGATGCGCGACCACGAGATGTCGAAGCCGGCGATCGTCTCCGGCGGCGGCGTCAGCTTCGAAAGTGCGGTGCAAAACGTCGTCGCTTCACCGACCCCCGCCTCGAGCACCGAAGTGGCGCCGAGCGGACCGAGGATGCCGGCAATCTCGCCCGTGTAGCGCTCGTGCTTCGCGCGTTGCTCGGGATCTTCAAATGCCCCGACATAGCTGCCGCTCTGCAGGTCGTAGGAAACGAGGATCGCGTCGGTGGTGTTTTGCGTCGAGCCACCGAGTTCGCGGAAGAAGCCCATGATGTTGACCTTCTCCGCGTAGAGCCGCTTCAGCTCTTTGAGGTTGAGCGTGGGTTTTTCCATCTCAATGAAGCCGCATGCCGATGATCTGCTTCCGCACTGCGCGCACTCGCGGCTCGAACTCGGTCGCTTCCATCTCGCGCAGCAAATGCCCACGGCCATCCGCGACTCCGATCACGCGCGTCGGCGCGACAATCGTATCGATGACCACGTCGCCGCGCTGGCCGATGAGCCCGCCCGCGACGACCGGTACGCCGCCCAATTCCGCGCGGCCCATCGCCGTGGTGATCAGCTCGGCGGTTTCGAGAATGTTTGCGATCTCCGCGGTGAGGCCCGCGCGCATGTCGAGCCGGCACATGCGAAAGCCGCGCTGCGCACCGCGCTCGATGGCGTCGGGGAAGATCGTGCCCACGCCGGCGTCGAGCACGAGGCTGCCTTCCGGAAGCGCGGCGATCATCGCGGCGTCGATCACCGGTTCGCGCACCGCTGTGCCGACGAGCACCGCGCTGCCGCGGGCCCACGCTTCAGTATTGTTGGCGGCGATGATGGTGTCGCTGCAGAGCAGCGTGTTCAGGCTGGCCGCGGTTTCTTCCATCGATGCTCGCGGATCGAAGAGGACGACGCGCGCGCCGCGCTGCGCGAGTTTGATCGCCAGCTTCCAGCCGATCTTGCTCGCGCCGCAGATGCCGACCTGCACCGCGCCGATGCCGGGAACGAGCTGTGCGAGCACCGCATCCGCCGCCTGCACCAGCGCATCGGAGTCGCGATAGGTGAGCAGCCGACTTTTCCGCACAACTTCACCGACCCGCGCGCACAAGCCGTCGCCGGGCTCGGCGTCGATCACCACCACGTCCACGATGCCGTCCACGGCGGCGGCGATCTTCAATCCGTCCTCGGCCGTGCAGACTTCCGCCTGTCCGATCACGCACGACGGATTGCTCCGCACAAACGGAAACGTCGTCGGCCCGCCATCCGGCTTCGGCGTCGGCGCGATGGCGAAGACAGAAGTCTTCCCGCTCTTCGCCGCGATCGTGAAAATCTCCTGGGCAATCTCCAGCGCGCATTGCGCCGGGTCCTGCGGGTTCGCGCCGGTACGCTCGGGAAGGTCAATCGTCACCGCCCGCGCCGTGGCCGCCGGAATCTTCCGCTCGCTCGCGCCCGCGAGTTGATCGGCGACGCGATCTGCAATGTGCGCGGTCACCTTCACCTGCTCGACCTTGCTCACTTCGATGATGAGTTCCCGCAGGTCCACGCCGGTGCGCTGAGCCGCGGCGAGCAGCATCTTCATGAAGCCGGAATGGAACCCCGCAAAGCCGGTGGTGATCTCCACGGAATCCACGCCGCGTCCGCGCGCGATCGGCGCGATGAGGCGGTCGCCGAGGTCCATCGTTTTGAAAACATCGATGCCGGGATTGAGCCCGAGCTTCTCGAGAATCATCACCAGCACTTCGGTCTGCGCATTGCCCGAGCTGCGGCCGAGTCCGCGGAGCGAGGTGTCCACGATCGTGGCGCCGGCTTCGATCGCGGCGAGGACGTTGGCGATGGCGAGCTGGAGATTGTGATGGCCGTGGAAGCCGATCGCCGCGCCGACGTTTTCCTTCAACCGCCGCACGGTTTCCGCGACGCCCGCGGGCAGCATGCCGCCGGCGGAATCGACGATCGCAACGATGTCCGCGCCCCATTCGTCGAGCTGCACCGCGCGCCGCACGAATTCATCGAGCGGCACGGCGTAGCTCTTCATCGGATTGGCCGAGACCTCCATGCCGAGGTCCTTGCCGCGTTTGATGAAACGCTCCGCCTTCTCGGTCTCGGTCACGTCGGTGCCGATGCGCACAAAGTTCATCCCATACTTCGCCGCAAGCTCGAGGTGACTTTCATCGCCAATGCCCGGAATGAAAAACGCACCAAACTTCGCCTCGGAAAGCACACCCGCGGCCGCGGCGAGATATTCCTCATCCGTGGCCGCGGCCATGCCGATGTCCGGTCGCGAAGCGCCGAGCCCGAGGCCGTGGCCGATCTCGATCCGGCGGAAGCCCGCCTGTTCCAGACCGGCCGCGATGACCGCGGTGTCTTCGGCGGTGAATTGATACGCGATCGGGTAGCTCCCGTCGCGCAACGTGCATTCGAGGATTTCGATCATCGCGGAGAATCGAGGAGCTGCAGGATGCGCTCGGAGGTCTGTCGGATTTTTTCCGCCGGCGTGCCGGGGTCCACCCAGAGATTGATCACGTGCCTGCCGTAGAAATCGGCATTGGGGAAAAGCGCGGCGTCCTGCGCGCGGCCGGAGGCGTACCATGGATGCAGCGGCGGATACCAGTTGCTCACGTCGATGCGTTCCGCGCGCAGGGCGTCGGTGATTTCCTTCTGCCGATCGGAACGCACGAGGAAGCTGTAACGCCAGGGCGCGTCGTGCTCGTCGAGCGTCGAATGCTGAAGATCGGCGTGCTGCAAATGTTGCCGATAGGCCCGCGCATTTTCCCGCCGAGCCGTCACGCGCGCATCGAGGTCGTCGAGCGCCGTCAGGATCGGGTCCACCTTCTCCTCCGCGAGCGTGAAGAGGTGCATCGCGCGATAGAGTTCGGGGAGCGGGACGAAGAGGGCGTTCAGTTGCGGGTTGAGGTCGGTCAGCGGTTTCAGGGCGTAGTAAACCTGCCGATACTCGGCGTAAAGGTCACCGATATTTGCGGGGCACGGCGGAAGCGCGCGCAGTTCCTCCCGCATCCGCGCGGCGAGCGTGTCGTCGTCGGTCAACGCCGCACCGCCCCAGCCGACATCGAGCGTCTTGGTGTGACCGAAGCTGAGAATGGAAATATCGCCCAACCCGCCGAGCGGCTGGCCGCGGTAACTGCCACCGAGCGCTTGCGCGGCGTCTTCGATCACCGGCACGCCGCGGCGGCGCGCGATCTCACCGATCTCCGCCATCGGCGCGGCCTGCCCATTGAGATGCACCGGCATGATTGCGGCGACGTCGTCGTGCATGGCGAGCACCCGCTCGAGGGCGGCAGGATCCATGTTGAAATCCGTGAGACTGATGTCGCAGAAGATCGGCTCGAAACCGGCGTAGAGCGTCACGTTTGCCGGGCTCGGGCAGAGGATGGACGGCAGGACAACCTTTCCACGTGCGGCGGGCAGCGCTCGCAAGGCGAGGTAGATTGCCGTCGCGCCGCGGCCGGCCACGATGCAGTGCTTACGGCCGAGGAGATCGCAGAGGCGCGCTTCGAGGCGTTCGTGTTCGGAGGTCATGACTGCGCCTCTTTTTCCAAAAGTGCGGCGAGCCCGCGGACCGAGTCGATCTTCGCCGCGAGGAGATCGGCGATGTTGAGCGAAACGGCAAATTCCGCCTCGATCCACGCGAGCAGGCGCAGCGACGAGAGCGAGTCCATGAGTCCCGAGCGGAGGATGCTTTCGTCGAGTGTCACGGAGCGGCGGCACTCTTGCGCAAACCAGCGGAGCACGCGCGCGGCGCGATCTTCATTCGACTTCTGCGTAACGGTCGCGGGCTCGGCGGCGCCTTCTTTTCCACAAATGAAACGGACGACGCGCGCGGGATTTCCCGCAACCACGGAGAACGGCGGAACGTCGCTCGTGACCACGGCGGACGCCGAAACGATCGAGTGCCGGCCGACCGTCACGCCTTCGAGGATGACCGCGTTGATACCGATCCACGCGTGATCCTCGATGACGATCGGGCGACCGAGCGTGTTCGCCTGGAGCAGGATCGGCAGGTCGGGGTTGTCGTAGCAGTGGTTCGAGTCGGAGAGAAAGACGCGGTCGGAGAAGACGACGTGCTTTCCGATCTCGATCGAGAGCGCGCAACTGATGAAGACGAAGTCGCCAATGAAGGTGCCGTCGCCGATCTTCAGCACCGGATCGCGCGGGCCGAAGATGCTCGGATCGAAGTCGTGCGCGACGTGCGGATAGTGCTGCTCGATCATCGCGCGAGAGCCGGAGAAATCCGTCTGCATGAGGATCTTCGCGTGGCGGCCGAGGCTCACCCAACTGCCGATCGAGATGCGCCCGGGCGCGTGAATTTGCGTGGGCGTGCGCACCTTCGACTCGGCACCGAACGTGCGGAAGCTGTCTTTCGTCGCGTCGTCGATGGTGTCGGCATAGTCGGTGAGAAAAACGCGCGGCAACTCGCGGCGCTCGAGCAGCTCCAAGTACTTTGTGCGGCAGCCAGCGCGGGAGATTTTGCCGCTGGAGCTTTTCACCAGCCAGTTCGGCCGCACGATCTCGACGCGCTGCGCGGAGACACCGAGTTCGGCGGAAAGACGGTCCTGCGCAGAGCGCGCGATGGCGGAGAGGTCGCTCACGCGCGGGCCGCCAAACTCGGCGAGCACGACCACGTCTTCCGTGCCCTCGCTCTCGTTGAAGACTCCGAACGCCGCGACGCGACCGACCTTGATTTCCGGATCGGCCTCGACCACGCGCTCGAGATCGGCGGGATGAAGATTGCGACCGGCGCGGATAATGAGGTCATTGCGGCGGCCGAGGACGAAGAGTTCGCCGTCGCGCTGGTAGCCGTAGTCGCCGGTGATGTACCAGCCGTCGGCGGTGAAGGCGGGCTTGCCGGCGCCCACACCGAAGTATCCGTCAAAAACGCAATCGCTCGAAAGCTCGATGTCGCCGACTTCGCCATCGGCGCAAAGGCGCTCGCCCTGTCGGAGCCGGATGCGGGTGTTTGTGATCGCCTTGCCGGAAGAAGCGACGGCGATGCCTTCAGCATCGATCACGGCGACGTGTTCCACCTCGAGTTTCGCGCGGTTGATGCGCTCGATCTTTACACCGCAACCAGGAGTGGACTGCGTGGCGGCGAAGGTATTCTCCGCCAATGCATACGAGCTGGAGAGCGCCTCGGCTCTAAGTCCGTTCGCCGCGAAGGCATCGCGGAAACGTTCGAGCGACGCTGCCACGACCGGCTCGGAACAACTCACCACCGCGCGCAACGAGCGGAGCGCGTCGGCTCCCAACGCCGTGGGCGCCACGCGCTCGGCGAGCAGGTTGAAGGCGAAGTTTGGCAGCCAGCAGAGCGTGCCGCGATGGTCGCGAATCGCGGCGAAAAGCCACTCGGGTTTTTGCAGCCAGACGAACGGCGAAGTCTGCACGAGCGGCGTGCCTTGATAGACCGCCTGCATGAGACAGCCGACGAGACCCATGTCGTGATAGAGCGGCAACCAGGAGACGATCACATCTTCGGCCCTCAGCGCGATCGCCCGCGCGTAGGCGTCGAGCTGGCGTATGACGATCTTTTCTGAAAGTAGTACGCCCTTCCGCAACCCGGTCGTGCCGGAGGATTGCTGGAAGATGAGTGGACCTTCGTGGCTCGGGATCTTGAGTTCCGCGGTGCCCGCAGGAGCGAGTCGCAGGCGTCGGTCGGCGGGAACGGTCGCGCTGTATTCCGCGCTCGCGGAGATGTCGTCGAGCAGCAGATGCGCCGTCGGATAATGTTCGGTGAGCGCCTTGAGGTCCTGGAAGTATTTTGCCTGATCGAGCTTCGGCGTGAGCGGCGTGAGGATGCCCGGCGTTACGCCGGCGAAGAGCGACGCGAGCCACCACACGATCTGCCGCAGCGGATCGTCGCAGAGGATGAAGACAAGATCGCCGGACTTTGCCTGCGCATGGATCGTTGCCACTCGCTCCGCGAGCTGCCCACGCAGCTCACCGAAGGTGATGGCTTCCGCTCTGGCCGCGTCGCGGTAGTAATGCACGAAGACGCGCGCCGGTTCGCCGTGCAGGGCGGCCACGAAACGGTCGAGAAATCTACGCGACATGATTCGTGGCGAAGCGATGCGCGCATTCGCCGATGGTGATGAAGCGGTAGCCGCGAGCAAGCCGCTCGCATTCGGCGAGGATGAAATCGAGATTGCGCCGGAAGTTGCCGATGTCGAAGGACAGGAGCCCGTGCCGCTGCGGCGCGATGCCGGGCAGCACCGTGGATGGATGGGTGACCGTGACGAGCAGCGGCGCAGTCGTGAGGAAAGCGGTGAGACCCGCGCGCATCACTTCGTGGTGAAAGCTGAGATCGGCGTAGCGCAGAAGCGGGGCGCGGTCGTATTCGGCTTTCGTTTCGATCATCGACATCGGCACCTGCAGGAGCCGCAACTCGGGCGTGCCGGGCTGGCGATAGTCGGCGATTGAAGGGTGATACGGCGACTGCGGCGTAGGAGCCCAGTCGAGCTGTCGCTCCGCATCGCGGCGCACGCGTCCGGGCATCGCGGTGGAGTCGCACTGGAGGCCGAGTTCGTCGAGCGCGGCCATCACTTCGTTGGAGCCGAAGGCTTCGCCAATGCGAGAAGAGCGCGGCGCGAAGCCGGCAGCGCGCATCGCTGCCAGCACTTCGGTGAGTTGTTCGCGCAGCGCGGTGGAATCCGTTTCCTGCCGCCACTCGCCGCCGGTGAGCCGGTAGAGGTGCGGGTGAAAGCCGATCTCATCGCCGCTCGAGGCGCGCTGCTGCCAGAGGTCCCGATACTTTTCCAAAAGATGACTCGACGAGCCGAAGAGCGCGCCGATGTGACGATCTCCGCGCACGTACCAAGTCGCGCACGCCCGCGCGCCAGTCGAATCGTGGTAGCCGGCAAGCACTTCATCGATGCGCGGAATGCCTTCCTCGATGCCACGCCACGACGGCGTCTGCTTCGACGGCTCGCCGCCGAAGCTGCGGTCGAATACATCGGCCTCGGCATCGAAAGTCAGCGCGATGGGCAGCGGATCAGCGGTCACTTTTTCCAACCGGAAAAATCCCGGTAGAGATACACGGTGAACTCGAAGAGCGGGTAGTCGTGGCGCAGCAGGACGCGCTTGGTGAGCGTCTTGCTGAAGCGGAAAATCTCCTCGGGCGAGTAGTAGAAGAGCCGGTCCTCGCGGAAGTCCACGTAGGACGTGAACATGTCGATCGACACGCCCTTTTCGCACGCCTCGTAGCTGATGCGTAGCACGTCCTGCATCAGCTCCATGTTGCCCTCGTGGGCGAGCCGGTTGTTGAAAGTTTGCGAGGAAACGACGTAGTCGAATTTCTCCGCGATGCCGTCCACCTGCACGTCGCGCACTTCGAAATGCGCCTCGGGAAAGCGCTTCTTCGCGTGGTCGATAAACTCCGGCGTGATGTCGTAGCCGGTGTAGTTCACGCGCACGCCTTTGCTGAGCAGATACTGGTAAAATTCGCCGAACCCGCAGCCGAGATCGAGCACCGTCGCTCCTTCCAAATCACCGACTCCCGCGAGCACGCCGAAGCGAATCTCCTGCCGCTCGGGCGTGCCGGTGGCGAGCGCCGCGCTGCTCGCGCCGTGCTCGGCGAGCCGCGCCCGATATCGGCTGGCGATCTCTGCTTTGTCCGCGTCGTTCATGAATTTTCGGTTTCGATCTGCAGGGTTCGCTCGGCTTCGCGCACCGCGGCGAGCGCGACCGCCCGAGTGTCCGACATGGCGATGATGTGGCCCACGCGATCGCCGCCGGAAGCGAGCGGGCGGACGGTGTCACCTTCGCGGCAATAGATTTCGAGATCGGTGATGCCGGGAACTGCGCGCGCGGCTTCCACGCCGCTGATGCTGCGCACCCGTCCGGGTGCGATTTCGGGAAAACGCAGCACCGCACCACGGGCGAGCGGATCGGCGAATTGCGGCGTTTCGCCGACGGAGAGGCGGATCAACTCGCGCACGGTGTCGATGCCAGTGACCCACGAAATCATTTCGGTGAAGACCTTGAAGCCAGGCCCGCGCGCGGCGAGTTCGACCATCATCGGGCCCTTGGGCGTGACCATGACCTCCGCGTGAATCGGCGCATTGTCGATGCCGAGCACTTCCGCCGCGCGTGCGACGATGCGCACGGCTTCCTCCTGGATCGCGGTCGGCTGCTCGGATGGAAAGAGCACGGTGGTATCGAGCAGATAGGGAGGCTGCGTGCGGACTTTGTCGGAAAGCGCGAGCGGCCAAAACCGTCCGCCCACAACAAACGCCTCTACGCTCATCTCTACGCCGTGCATGTATTCCTCCACCAGCACCGTGCCGCCGCTGGCGAAGACCCGCGCCTGCTCGTAGGCGGTCTCGAGCTGCGCGTCGTGATCGACGAAGGAAACACCGCGGCTCCCCGCGCTGTCGACCGGCTTCACCACGACGGGAAAGCCGAACAGCCCCGCGGCGGCGCGGATTTCAGCAAGTGACTGGCAGGCTTGTGACACGGGCGAAGGCACGCCCGCCGCCGCCCACGCGGCGCGCATGCGGTGCTTGTTAGTCGCGTTCTCCGCTGCCTGCGGCGTGAGGCCGGGGAGACGAAGCTCATGACAGACTGCCGCGATCGTTTTCACCGCTTGTTCGACGGAGATTGAAAAGATGCCCTCGACGCGCTCGGCACGAGCGAGCGCGGTGAGGTGAGCGACATCTTTCACGTGACCGACGTCCGCCTGATCGGCGAGGGGGAGACCGGGAGCGTGCGGATTATCGTCCGCGGCGATGACGTGAAACCCGAGCTCGCGAGCGCGCTTGATGCCGGCGACCTGCACCGGGCCAGCGCCGATGATCAGGACCTTACGCATGGGCCGTTTCGCGGCGGGCGCGGGCTTGGTGAATGAGTTCGGCGATTCGCGCCTGTCCATTGCCATCGACTGTTTGGCGACCTGCCGCGCTTAGTTGCTCGCGAGCGGCGGCGTCAGCGATGAGCGCGAGCACTTCGCGACGCAAATCAGGTGGCGCGATGTCGAGCGGCAGGGTGCGGGCCGCACCAAGCGCGGCAATGGACGCGGCGAAACGCGTCTCGGGTTCGTTCTGCGGAATGATGAGCGCGGGGATGCCGAGCGTGGCGAGTTCGAGCATCGTGGTGCCGCCGCCGGAGATGGCGAGATCGGCATCGAGCATCAGCGCCGGCATGTCGTCCACGTTTTCTCGAACGAGAACACCCGCCGCACCCGCCCGCTGCCGGACTTCCGCTCGATGCGGAAAATTTGGTCCGACGACGATGGTCAGTTGAAGCTGGTCTGTGTCCTTCGCGAGTGCGTCGAGCACGCGCAGCGTGTGGCGCATCGGATCAGAGCCGCCAAAGGTCACGAGGACTTTTGGCATCGCGCCCGCCGTTCGGCGCAGCTGGTCCCGATACGCGGCGAACTCGCGGCGGATGATCGCGAAGGCGGGGCCGTCGCGATATTCGACCTGCGCTGAGAGCGGCTTCTTGAGCGTGGGATGGTGGTTGATCAGGTTGATGATCAGATCGAGGTCCGCGTGCTCCATTTCGAAGCAATCGAGCGCGACCAATGTGATCTCCGGGCAAATCGCGCGGGCTTCCACACACACCGGATGGTGCGGACCGGGGTGATCGAGGAGCAACACGTCCGGATTTGTTTCGCGGAGCGCGGTGGCGAAGTCGGTGGTGTCGCTCCAGACGCGATGACCCGTCGCGGCGACGATCGCGCGGGTGCAGGCGTCGTCGTTGCAGACGAAGCCTACGATTTCGAAACCGGCGCCGGGCAGGGTGCGCGCGAGTTCCACGCTGCGAATCACCTGGCCCATGCCGATGATCGGCCCGCCCATCACTTTGAAGAGCAGGCGCGGCAACGTTGTGGGTTCAGACACGGAAAAGGAACTCAGACTTCGTCCCACGTGATCGGCGCGTGCGCCTTGATCGCCCGACGGGCGGGACGACCGACGATGACATCGAGATATTTCGACATGAGGCCGACACCGGGCCGCAGGACGGCGAGCATGTCGGCGGTGATGGTGGCGCCCGCCGGGATGTCCACGCGGGCGAAAACGCTGCGGCGGCCGCGCTTCACGTGGATGAGTTCGTCCTGCTCCGGCTGTTTGATCGGCGAACCGATGGCGGCCTCGGTCTCGCGAATTCCGCGGACCATCGCGGCGAGTTCCTGCGGATCGAGGGCGAACGAGTGATCGGGGCCGGGGAGCGATTTGTCGGTGGTGAAATGCTTCTCGATGATCGTGGCGCCGCGCGCGACGGCGGCGATCGGCACGGTGACGCCGGGCGTGTGATCGGAGTAGCCGACCGGCACCTGAAACGCCTGCCGTATCGTGTCCATCGCGGCGAGGTTCACGCTCGTGAATTTCGCGGGGTAATTGATCGCGCAATGCAAGAGCGCGATCTGCTCATTGCCTTCGCCGCGGATCGCCTGCACGGCTTCCTCGATCTCGCCGAGATTTGCGAGACCCGTGGAGAGGATGATCGGGCGGCCGGTGCGCGCGGCGTGGCGGAGCAGCGGCAGATGAACCAGCTCGAAGGACGCGATCTTGATCACCGGCATCGCGAGCGCTTCGAGCTCGTCCACAGCATCTTCGTCGAAGGGCGTGGAGAGAAACAGGATGCCCTTGGCCGCGCAGTATTCGCTCAGCTCGCGCTGCCACTCGCGCGGCAGTTCCGCGTTGGCATAGAGTTCGTGGAGTGACTTCGCGCCGGCGAGGTCGATCTTCGTGATCGAGTGCTGCGTCCGCGCGGCGATTTTGTCGGCGGTGAACGTTTGGAATTTCACTGCATCGGCACCGGCGGCGAGCGCCGTGTCCACGAGTTGCTTCGCGGTCGCGAGGTCGCGGTTATGATTCGAGCCGGCTTCGGCGATGATGAAGCACGGCGCGCCGGGACCGATGGTGCGGCCGTTGATTGAGAAGGTCTGCATGATCAGGAAGCGGTGGCGTTCAGCACGCGCCATTCGGGATGACGTTCGAGCAGCGCGGGAAAATCACGCCACGGAAAACGCACGCTCCCCACGGTATTGAAAATATGGCACACAACTTCGAGATCGGCGGGTGTGTCCACGGTTCCGCGCACGTGGGAGTAGTCGGTTTCGCAGCCGAGCTTCGCGCAGCGAAAGCGCTCGGGCTGCTGGTAGATGAAAGAAGTCACGTGCTCGCGGCGCTCGGGTTCGGCTGCTTCCTTCCACGCCTGCTCCAACGCGGACATGGTGAAAATTTCGCCGCCGATGCCTGGAGGGAAACCGAGCTCATGTGAGATCGCGGCATAGTCGATCGGCTGCTTGCGAAACTCTCCGACGATCCAGTCCACGAGGTCGGCGTCCATGAGCGGGTTATCACCAGTGAGGCGGACGATGATGTCGGCGTGGTGGAGCTTTGCGGTTTGGTAAAAGCGGTCGAGCACATCGTCTTCCGAGCCGCGATAGCAGGCGACACCCTCGGCTGCGGCGAGTTCGGCGACGGCTGCGTCGTGTGGCTGATCCGTAGTCGCGATCACGAATTCATCCACGCTTTGCGCACCCCGCAGACGATCGAGCAACACCGCGAGCATCGGGCGGCCGAGAATCTCGGCGAGCACTTTCCGGGGTAGCCTCGTCGAGCCGAGCCGAGCCTGGATGATGGCGACGACTTGCACGTAAAAGAAAGCAGGACGGATTTTTAATGCGCCGCTGGCGCGCGGCGGCGTTGAGTCGGTCTCGCGCCCGGGAAAGGCGGATTGAAAATCCGCGCTACGGTGTTGCGAGCTTCTTGCGCTTCGCGGCGACAATCCGGGCGATGCCTTCGTCGAGCGAGATGCGCGGCTCGAACCCGACGGTCGCGCGGGCTTTGCTGATATCCGGCAGACGTTCCTGGATGTCGCGCTCAGGCGCGCGGTCTTCGGAGCCGATGGGGGTCTGCCGGATCAAGGACTCCGGCTGACCGGTGGCGCGCACGATTTTGAGCGCTAGTTCCTTGATCGAGATCGCCTGTGCAGGGTTGCCGATATTGACGACGTCATTCGTCGTCTTGTCGCTGAAGAGCACCTTCAGGATGCCATCCGCCGCATCCTCCACGTGACCGAAGGCGCGCCGCTGTGAACCGTCGCCGTTGATATTCAGCGGCGCGCCGCGCAGAGCGGCATTGATGAAGACCGACATCACGAAATCATCGCGCTGTCTTTCGCCATACACATTGAAAAGGCGGACGATCGAGTAAGGCAGGCCGAAGCGTTGGAAGTAAGCTTTGCAGTATTCTTCGCCGACGACCTTGCTGACGCCGTACTCTGATACGGGCGCGAGCGCCGCGGTCTCGGGAATGGGGACTATTTTTGGTTCTCCATAGACTTCGGAAGAGGAAGCGAAGAGCACCTTTTTGATCTTACTTTTCACGGCACACTCCAACACATTGCGCGTGCCGAAGATGTTCACGTCGAGACACTCGAGGGCGTTCAGCGTGGAGTTACTCACGCCGAGCACGGCGGCCATGTGGATGACATATTCGCAACGGTCCATCGCCTCGAGAATCGCCGCCTGATCAAGGACGGAGCCGTGGAAGTGCTTACAGTTCTCGACGGGCACGTCGTACTTATCGAGCACATGGACCTCGTGCCCGGCGTTGACCAGCGCTTGGGCGACGGCGGCGCCGATGAAGCCGTAGCCGCCGGTGGTGAGAATTTTTGCCATGCTTATTTGTAAGTTAAAGTAGCGCCGGCGTGCCGGCACTCGGTGACCGTGAGGCCGTGAAATTTCCCGCTAGCAGAGAGCTGCCCGAAGCGTTCGTCGAGCTGGTGCATCGCACGCTCGAAGAAACCATCCTGCCGCGTGAGCGAGGCGGTGTGGCGGCAGTAATGATAGGGCGCCTGCGGGACGTAAACCGCGTCGTATTTGAGGAGCAACCGGATGACGAGATCATACTCCGGCAGGAGAAAAGCGGCGTCCCAGTAGCCCTCTCGCGCAACGATCTCGCGGCGGAAAAGGGCGTTGCACGCGATCATCTCGCGGACGTATCCGCCGATGGAGATGACGCGGTGGCGACCAAGTTCGTCGTGCTCGGCGTAGTCGCAGTAGGCGAAGGCGGCGGCGGGTTCTGCGGCCAGCGCGGTCGTGAGGAGGCTGGCCATGTTGGCATCCGCGTGATCGTCCGCATCGAGCAGGAAAAAGTATTCACCCCGCGCCTGCGCGAGGCCGGCGTAGGCGGCGGCGATATTGCCGCGATTTGGCGTGAGGCGGAAGGTGCGAACGCGGTGCGCGAATTTTTCGATCCGGCTCCACGAACCATCGGTCGAGCCGTCGTCCACCGCGATGATCTCCAGCCGTTCCCCGAGATCCTGCGCGATGAGGGACTGGAGCGCGCGTTCGACCGTCGATTCGCTATTGTGGCAGCGCACGATCGCGGTGCAGAGCGGCGCGGGGTGACTCACGCCTTGAAGTACTTGGCGGGGCGCACGCGGACGCAGTTGCGGGTGTCCACGAGCGGCATCGGATATTGGGAGAAGTCGAAGTCGCGGTAAACCTCGTGGCCGGTCGAGAGAACGATGAGATCGTAATCCGGAGTGATGGCGGGCACGGATTTGCGCCCGGCGTACGCGGCGTGCTCGCGAGTCCGCGGGATCACCGGCACAAAGGGATCGTGATACTCGATCTGTGCGCCGAGCGCCTCAAACCGCTCGATGAGTTTGTAGCTGGGCGACTCGCGGTCGTCGTCCACGTTCGCCTTGTAAGCGAGGCCGAGGATGAGGATGCGTGAACCCTTCACCGCCTTCGCATCTTCGTTCAAAGCGTCTGCTGCCACCCGCACCACGTGCAGAGGCATGGAGGTGTTGATTTCGCCCGCCAACTCGATGAAGCGGGTGTGCTGCCCGAATTCGCGCGCCTTCCAGGTGAGGTAGAACGGATCGATCGGGATGCAATGCCCACCGAGGCCGGGGCCGGGATAAAACGGCATGTAGCCAAACGGCTTCGTCTTCGCGGCCTCGATCACCTCCCAAATATCGATGCCCATCGCGCCATAGACCACCTTGAGTTCGTTCACGAGGGCGATATTCACGGAACGGAAGATATTCTCGAGCAACTTCGTCGCTTCCGCCGCACCGCAGGAACTGACCGGCACGAGTCGCTCGATCGCGAGTCCGTAAAGCGCCTGTGCCTTGGCGAGACACGCCGGTGTGTAGCCGCCGACGACCTTCGGGATGATCGAAACTTTGCTGTCCGGATTACCGGGGTCTTCACGCTCCGGCGAGAACGCGAGGTGGAAGTCCACGCCTGCTTTCAATCCAGAGCCCTCTTCCAGCACCGCGCGCAATTCCCCGTCGGTCGTGCCGGGATAGGTGGTGGACTCGAGGACGACGAGCACCCCCTTCTGCAGATGCGGGGCAATCTGCCGCCCGGTATCCAGCACGTAGCTCAGGTCCGGCTCACGATACGCATTCAAAGGCGTGGGCACACAGAGAATGACCGCCTCCACTCCGCGCACGCGGGCAAAGTCTGCCGAAGCCTCCAGGCACCCCGCGGCGCGGGCCTCAGCGATCGTCGCCGCCGAGACATGCCGGATGTAGGATTGACCGGTATTCAGGGCTTCCACCTTGCGCGGATCGATATCCAAACCCACGACACGGCAGCCAGCCCGCCCAAACTGGAGCGCGAGAGGCAGTCCCACGTAGCCCATACCGACAATGGCAATGTTTTTCATGATCGAGTTGTTCGCACGCGCCTGGCGGGTTGAGCCATGGCGAAGATATTCTGCATAGGTGTCAAGGGCCGCAGCCGGCTCCCTGCCCACGACCGGGAGCCAAAGTGGGTTTCTTGCAGAGGGAAGGGATCGGCTTGATCAGCACCTGATTACCGTTCGCCGGGTCAACGCGGAGGTAGCGAAACCCGCTCGCTTCATAGAGGGAAAATGCACGCACGTTCGCGGGGTCCACCTTGAGCAGGAGATTGGGCCATCCATTCAGGCGGCACATCGATTCGGCATGGGCGAGGGAAAGGCGCGCGAGCCCGAGCCCGCTGAATTCCTCGGCGATGAAGATGCCGTACATCGGGTCGGCGAAGCCTTCGTCAATCCCGCGGAGCATGTAAAACCCCACCGGCGTCGCAGCTTCACCCTCGCGAACGATCTCAATCGAAAACCACCGATCCTTTTGCGCCGCGCGGACGAGTCGGTTCACGGCGCCGATTTCAAACTCGAAGGGACGGAAGAAGCGCACGTAGTCAGGCGCCGCCGAGCGCAAGAGCGTCAGTGCCGCCGTGGCGTCGCCTTCGCCGAAGGGTCGGATCGTGATGCTGCGGGTGCTCATGGGAGTTCGGGGAAGATGCTCGTGTGCCGGGTGGTCGCGGCGAGCGCGGTGCGAAGCGCTGGCAGATCGGTGACGGCATTCAGCCGGCTGCCACGCTCGAGCATGGCGATGAGGAGACGGAGGTAGGTGCGCTCGCTGCCGTGGAAGCCGTCGATCGCCTCGGTGTCGGGTGCGCCGAGCAGCGCGAAGTCGGAAAAATTGTAGAGCTCGAATCCGCGCGACTCGAAACGCGAGCGCAGCTCGGGCTCGAGCTTTTCGACGTAGGCGTACTTTTCTCCCAGCGCCTGCATCGCCGTCCACACCGCGTGAGGATGCGGCGGCATGAAGCCGATGACGTCGATCCCGCGCTCGCGGCAGAAATCGAGCAGCGCGTCCGTCTCGCGCAGCGCCGGCTCGGAAGGCGTCGCGCCCCACGAGAAGCGGCCCTTGCCGCCGGCGACTTGCTTGAGCGTCGCAGCGAACGCGTAGTCGCGATGTTTCGGATTTGAAATATCGAGGTCGATGCCGCCGTAGAGGTAGCTGCCATCGTTGCGGAAACCTTGCTCGCGACACACGGCGGAGAAGCCGATGCGCGTGGTGAGTCCGCGTCCGCTGAGGAGTTGGCGCACGTCGATTTTTCCGTCGCGCAGTCCAACCCAGACATCACGCCAGCGCGTCTGCATGACTTCTCCCGGCGAGGTGTGAGTCGTGAGTTGCTCGATGAGCCACGGCACGTTGAAGGCGTCGCGTTCGAGCTTGTCGAAGGTCAGATTGTAGTAAGCCGTGTCGGTGCCGATGATGAGAGTCTGCGGCAGCGCCTCGCGCGGCAGTTGTTCGAGGAAGGCGCGGAAATGCTGGATCTTCGCGACGGTCCCGCCGGCATTGTAGAAGCTGATCTCCGGCCGGAAGAAGCTGCGGCGAAACTGCATTACGCGGGAATTGCCGAGCGCGAGCACCTGCGGCCTGCGCGCGGTGAGCAGCCGCATCTTCACGTAGCTCGCGGAGTTCGTGTAAGCGGGGCCGTGCAGCACGAGGCGATCATCCTTGATCTGCCGCGCGACGACGGTGTCGGGGCGGGTGAATTCCCCGCCCACCCATAGCGCCAGCGCGGGCGTGCCGAAGACGACAGCGAGCGGCAGGAAAAACAGAATGGCGCGCCAGAAAGGCTTCATTTTGCGAAGATGAAACGCAGAGACGCGGAGGCGCAGAGAAGAGCGGCGGCGCTGCTTTCTCCCCTCCGCGTCTCTGCGTCTCTGCGTTGAAAATGCGCGGTCAAAATTGGAAGTAGATGAACTCCTGCTTGCCCTCCTTCGCGAAGAAGATCACGGCGAGGATCAGCGCGTAGTAGGCCGGCCAGCGCACGAAGATCGGCCGGCGCGCCAGGAATTCGCGCGCGTTCACCCGCCGATGCAGCAGATGCACCGCCTCGAGGAGTGCGATGGCGCCGAGGGCGATGAGCGCTTCGTGCATCCCGAAGTGGTAAGTGAGCGCCGGGCCTTTGAACGGCTGCTTCGCGATCTTGCGCAGAATGTAGAGCGCGTCCTTCATCGAATCGGCGCGGAAGAAGACCCACGCGAGGACGACGAGATGAAAGGTAACGAGCACCTTGCCGGCATTCCACAGCCACTCGCCGAAGCGGGGCAACGCGACACGCCACGGAATCTTCGCCAGCGCATTCCCGAGGAGAAAGTAGATCGCGTGCAGCAGGCCCCACGCGGCGAACTTCCAGTCCGCGCCGTGCCAGATACCGCTGACGACAAAGACGACGAGGAGGTTGAATTGCCAGCGCAGCCACGGCACGCGGTTGCCGCCCATCGGGATGTAAAGGTAGTCGCGGAACCACGTGGACAGCGAGATGTGCCAGCGGCTCCAAAATTCGGGAATCGACCGCGCAAAGTAGGGCGAGCGAAAGTTCTCCATCAGATTGATCCCCAGAATGCGCGCCGTGCCGCGCGCAATGTCGGTGTAGGCCGAGAAATCGCAAAAGATCTGGAAGGCAAAGGCGTAGCTGGCGAGCAGGAGCTGGAGGCCGCTGTGGTTGTGCGGGAGCGAGTAAGCGCCCTTCACCAAGACGGCGAGCCGGTCGGCGATGACGAGCTTTTTGAAGAGCCCCCAGAGGATGAGCTGCAGGCCGCTCGCGACGCGCTCGTAGTCCCAGCGATGCGCGATTTTGAGCTGCGGAATGACATTCGCCGGACGCTCGATCGGCCCGGCGACGAGCTGCGGGAAGAACGCCTTGTAGGCCGCGAAAATATCGAAGCGCCGCTCGGCGGGGAACCGCCCCGAATACACGTCGAAGACGTAGCTCAGCGCCTGGAAGGTAAAAAAGGAGACACCGACCGGAAGGACGGCGTGGAGCAGCGGAAGCTTCGCGTGCGCGACCTGGTTGAAGGTCGAAATGAGCCAATCGGCGTACTTGAAATAGAGCAGCAGTCCAGCGTTCGCAGCGATCGCCGTGGCGAGCACGGCTCGGCGGTGAAGCGGATCGCGCCAGCGTTCCAAGGCGACCCCGCTGGCGTAAGCAATGACCGTGCAGGCGAAGAGCACCCACCACCACTCCGGGTGGGCGTACATGTAAAAGTAGTAGCTCGCGACCGCGAGCAGCGTGGGCCGCAAGAGCAGCGGCAACAGGAAGTAGAGAGGGACAACGACGCAAAGGAAGAGCGCGTAATCGAAGGAATTGAAAAGCATCCCAGCGGGCCAGCTAGCGGGCGGCAGCAGGAGCCGAACACGCCGCGCGCACCGCGGCAATGACGCGCTCGCGCTGCGCGGCGGAGATGTCCGCGGAGCAAGGCAGGCTCAGGCATTCGCGGCAAAGCGCATCGGCCACTCCGCCACCGACTACTTCAGCCCCGGCGTGCGCGGGCGAGCGGTGCATCGGCTGCCAGAGCGGGCGGCTTTGGATCTTTGCGG
>JBAVML010000108.1:0-6709 GCA_049690035.1 Chthoniobacteraceae bacterium | reverse complement strand
GGCATGCAGTATCGCGTGACGCTGGAGACGGAACACGGAACCACCGCGACTGAGGAGAGCAACGACCCCGCGAGCTATCGCGCCGAGCTGGTGGTGAAGGTGAAAGTCCCCAAGCCGCACAAGAGCCTCGCGGAGATCACCAAGCTGAACAGCGAGCTGCCCGCGGTCCTGCCGGAGCTTCCGACGTTGCTTGAGAGCGCAAAAATTTCCCCGAGCTTCGACGATCTCTACCGGCTGAAATGCGCGGCGCTCCAGAGCAGCCTCAACCGCCTCGACAACCTGCTCACGCGGCACAATTTCTACGACCTCGAAACCGTGCTCGAACTCGAACACCCGAAGACGAAGCGGCGCGCCATTTTCATCCAATCCGAAATGGACGTGGACACCGACGGCTCCGACATCGAGCGCGTGCCGGTGATCGAAGGCGCGTCGAGCACCTTTCAGCCGTTCACGAGCTATCGCTGGCCGAGAAAGACCGACGTGATCAGCCCGTTCAGCGCACCGCGCGAGGAGAAGCTCAAACTCGTCGAGCAGGAACTCGCCGGCAATCCGCCGCAGGCGCGGAAGGAGTCGCTCAAATCTACGCAGACCGATCTCAAGAACGAGATCGGGGATCTTAAAAAGTTCAGCTTCCTCGTCGGCCAGACCGATCCCTTCATCGTCCTGCCGGGCTCGATGTTTTCGAAATCAAAAGCCGGGCCGTTCGCGCCGGCCGTGGGCGACTACTGCGTGGTGATCATCGGACGCGTGCTCTACCCCGCGATCGTCGGCGACGTGGGCCCGGCGAATCTGATGGGCGAAGCGTCCCTGCGCATCTGCAAACAAATCCTGCCGAAGGCGAACGCGGCATTTCGTCCCGTGGAAGAACTCAAGGCGACTTACCTCGTTTTTCCCGGGACCGCCGACCGCCCCTTCGCCGCGCCCGACCTGGCGAAGTGGCGCACGCGTTGCGCGAAATTTCTCGACGAACTCGGTGGTCAGCGCGGCGACCTCTTCGTCTGGGAAGATCTCACCAAGCCGCCACCTCCGCCGCCAGCACCGACAACGGCGGCTCCATCTGCTTCGCCGACTCCGATCAAAGCGACGCCGGTACCAGCGGCAACACCGGCAGAGAAAAAGGGCTGAGAAAATTTACCACGCCATCAAATTCCGACGCCGGGAGCCCGCAAGAATTAGACGCCCTTCGACAAGCTCAGCCGTAACGATGCATTTGGCGTGGGAACGTAGGGCGGGTTTCAATCCGCCTCTCACGGCATGCGACCAACCATTGCGCGCCAAACAACGCTTCGGTGACGGATTGAAAATCCGTCTCCCGGTTCCGTCCCTCTTCCTGCGGAAAATTGCAGCTTGGCTGGCCCGTTGAACGGTTCCCCCCGGTCCGTTCAATTACGCCCTCCAGCCAAGCTGCTCCCCTATTTGGATATTTTCCCTCAATGTGTTCTTGCGAACGAGAACCCCTTTAGCACCGCACATGCCAGCACCCTTTTCGGGGTGAAAAAATCTGCTTTTACAGAGGAAAATATTGCTGCAGCCGCGTGGTATGCGCGCGCCGACGAGGTAGGCGTCTGCGCGAAAATCGCCACCGTGGACAACGGGCGATGTCAGAATGCGTCAGGCCTTTGCCGCAGTTTCGCCGAGGCATTTCCGCACGTTCCAATCTGCCTTTTCGAGTGCGGTCCGCGCCTCGTCATACGGAATCCCGAGCGTCGTGCTGACCAGCCGCGCGCCGCGGTCGCGGAGTTTTTCGTTGGAGATGTTCAGGTCCACCATCGAGTTGCCGCGCACGCGTCCGAGGCGGATCATCGCGCAGGTGGAAAGCAGGTTGAGCGTGAGCTTCGTGGCGGTGCCGGCCTTGAGTCGCGTGGAGCCGGTGACGAGTTCCGGCCCGGTCGGCAGATCGACCTCCACATCCCACGGTTCCGCCGACGCGCGGCGCGTCGGATTGCACGTGACGAGCAGCGTCCGCGTACCGAGCTCGCGCGCCTTCGCCAGCGCGCCGAGCACGAATGGCGTGCGCCCACTCGCGGCGATGCCGCAGACGACATCGCCCTTCCGCACCCCGCGCTCCAAGATCGCGTGCGCTCCGGACTCCGGCTGATCTTCCGCGCCCTCCACTGCGCGGTGCAACGCCGGCGCGCCACCCGCGATGATGCCCTGCACCAGTTCCGGCGGCGCGCCAAAGGTCGGCGGAATCTCGCTCGCATCGAGCACGCCCAGCCGTCCGCTCGTCCCGGCGCCAACGTAGAAGAGCCGGCCACCTGCGCGCAGCGCTTTGCCGACGACATCGACTGCCGCGACCAGCCGATCGCGACACGCTGCGAGCGCGCGGGCGACCACGTCTTCCTCCGTGATGAAAAGGTCCACGAGTTCCGGCGTCGAGAGCGTGTCGAGGTTTTCCGAACGCGGATTCGGCTGCTCGGTCGCCGCGCCGGCCAGTTCGCTCTTCTGCTCCCCGGCCAAATCCAGTTCCTCGCGTCCCGGCGTTTTCACCTCCGCCTTCGCCGCCAGCCACGCGGCGCCGAGTGCGCCGGATTCGTGGCAGACCTCGGCCACGGCTTCCGGCAGGAGAATGCTGAGACGATATTTCAACAGGCTCACGTATTCCGGGTGGTGCGTGAAGAGGCCGCCAATGAGCTTCACCCGCGCCGCCGGCCATTCGAGCCGCGTCGCCACGGCGCGCGTGAATTCCGCGAGCACGCCCGCGCCGGCCTGCACCGTGGCGAGCATCTCCGGCTCGCCGTGCTTCGCCGCGTGGAAGATCGTGGGTGCCAGCCGGGCGACGGACATCTTGTCCGCCTGCATCGCCCAGCCCACGAGATCCTGCAGCCGATTGAGCGCGAGCGTGCGCAGGATTTCCTCCGCCAGCGGCGTGTTTTTTTGGTTGAGATCGTAGTGGGTGAGCACGAGCCGCAGCCCTTGCATCGCGAGATCGTAGCCGCCGCCGCGGTCCCCGAGCAGTTGCCCCCAGCCGCCAGCTTTTTCCACCTGCGTGCCGCGCCTTCCATGCACCGCGGCGCCCGTCCCGGCGATCACGGCGATGCCATCTTCCGCGCGGAAAGCCGTGGCCAGGCCGGAGTCCCGGTCGCTGCCCACCGAGAGTTGCGCGGTCGGCCAGATCTGCGTCGCGAGCGTGGCAAGGCGCATGCGGTCCTCCGGCGTCGCGCAGCCGGCGAGGTACACACCCACGTGCGACACGTCCTGCGGCAGCGCGGCAAAGATCTGCCGGAGACCTTCGTCGCTCGTCAGCTTCATGTTCGAGGCGGGGAGCATGCCCCGGCGGAGAACCCTGTGTTCATCGGCCTCGCCGGTCAGCAGCACCCATTCGGTCTTGGTGCCGCCGCCTTCGATGCCGAGGATGCGCTTTGGACTTTCCATGCCTGCACTATCATGAAACATCCGCGCACAGACAAACCCGCCTTTCTCTCCCTTGCGGCCTGACCTCATGACTAATTATGCCCCTCGCCCGATCCCTCGCTGGCTGGTCTTGCTGGCCTGGCTCGGCGTCGCCATCTGGGTGACCGCGATCTCCATCCTGTCGTCGATGCGCCCGGATCAGTTGGAAAAACTCTCCTCGGTGAAATTCTGGGACAAAGCCGAGCACTTCATCGCCTTCGCCGCCGGCGCCGCGAACCTCGCGCTCGTCCTGCGCTGGAGCACGGCCTGGCCCGCCGCGCGCGTGGCGCTCGTCGCCATCGCGGGGATTTCGTTCTTCGCGGCCATGGATGAAATTCATCAGCTCTACACGCCGGGCCGCTCCGGCGGTGATGTCGGTGACTGGACCGCCGACACGCTGGGCGCGGCGACCGGCGTCTGGCTGACGCTGCAAATTTATGCCCGATCTCCACGCCCGCGTCTCCCGGCTCCGTCGGGAGCTTGAGGAGCACAATCGCCGCTACTACGACCAAGCGCGCCCGACCATTTCGGACGCGGAGTACGACGCGCTCTTCCGCGAACTGCGCGAGTTGGAAGAAGCGCATCCCGAACTGGTCACTCCGGATTCACCGACGCAGCGGGTGGGAGAAAAGCCAGCGACCAGCTTCCGGCAGGTGCGTCACGCGGTGCCGATGCTTTCGCTCGATAATCTCTTCGCGAAGGACGGAATCGAAGGGCTGCGCAAATTCGTCGCGAGTGTCGAACGCGCCGTGCCCGGTGAGCCGCTCGAGTGGCTCGTGGAACCGAAGGTGGACGGGCTCGCGGTTTCGCTGCGCTACGAGGACGGACTGCTCACCGTCGGCGCGACGCGCGGCGATGGGGAACGCGGCGACGACATCACCGGCAACCTCAAGACGATCCGCAGCCTGCCCCTGAGAATCGAGGGCGCGCCCGCGGTGCTCGAAGTGCGCGGCGAAGTCTATCTGCCCGCCGCCGAATTCCGCAGGGTGTGCGACGAGATGATTGCTGCGGGTGAGGAACCTTTCGCCAACGCCCGCAACACCGCCGCAGGCACGCTCAAACAACTCGACCCGCGGCTCGTGGCCAAGCGCCGGCTGGAGATCGTGCTCTACGGCCTCGGCGAGGTGAGCGATGACGTTGACTTGCCGCCGACGCAGGAACAGACGCTGCAGTGGCTGCACAAGTTTGGTTTCCGCATTCACCGCTGGATGAAGCTCTGCCATTCCACCGAGGAAGTGCTGGCCGCGATCGAGGAACTCGACTCCGTGCGCGACAGCTTCGGCTTCGAGACGGACGGTGCGGTGATCAAGCTCAACCACGTCGCGCTGCGCGAACGCGTCGGCTACCATTCGCGCGCGCCGAAGTGGGCGAAGGCGTGGAAATACAAGGCGGAGAAGGCGGAGACGAAGCTGCGTGACATCACCATTCAGGTCGGCCGCACCGGCGTGCTCACGCCGGTCGCGGAGCTTGAGCCTGTCTTCCTCCGCGGCAGCACGATCAGTCGCGCGACGCTGCACAACGAAGATGAAATTCGCCGCAAGGACATCCGCATCGGCGACACGGTGATCATCGAGAAAGCAGGCGAAGTCATCCCCGCCGTTGTGAGCGTGGTCGTCGAAAAACGTCCCGCGCACACGCACCCGTTCGACTTCGCCGGGCACATCCACGGGAAGTGTCCGGCGTGCGGAAGCGCGGTGCGGCGCGATCCCGAGTTCGCCGTGTGGGTCTGCGAAAATCCCGCCTGTCCCGCGCAGAAGACGCGCCGGCTCGAATACTTCGCCAAACGCGGCGCGCTCGATCTCGAAGGGCTCGGCGGCATCGTCTCGGACAAGCTGGTCGAACGCGGGCTGGTCCACGAGCCGCTCGATGTTTTCGACCTCGCGGCGAAGGAAGCGGAATCGAAAGCGCTGTCCGCGCTCAATCTCGGCACCGACGAAGAGCCGCGCGTCTTCGGCGAGAAGAACGCGACCAAGCTGCTGGAAGCCATCGAGCGCGCCCGCAAGGCGCCGCTCGCGCGCTGGCTCCATGCGCTTGCGATTCCCGAAGTTGGCGAAGAAACCGCGCACGACCTCGCTAGTTTCTTCCCAAACTTTGAATCAATTCAGAAGTCCAATGAGTTAAAAGACGCTGCCGAACTTGGTCGTTTAAGACAGGAGATCGACGCGAAGAGAATTCCGAAGGCTCCCGACGAGCGGGCAAAGCTTTCCGATGCCGAGATTAAACTTCGACGGAGCCACCAACAAGCTCTCAAGGAGATCGCAAATCCAATCGGGGAACTGCTGATTAAGCGTAGCTTCGCGAAGCCTGCCTTTCGAATCGCGGCGGCGGCTGGTGGGCAATCAATCCCTAAGGCAAAGGGATGGGAAGCAGTCACGATTGTTGGAGCCAATGTTGCGAAAGCGCTCCGCGCATGGCTCGCCTCAGAAGCCGGCCAGACGACGCTACGCCGACTGTCCGCTCTCGGAATTGATCCGCCTGGTCGTGTTTCTACCAGCGGGGCTTCGCCCTTCGCTGGGAAAACCGTCGTACTAACTGGTGCGCTCGAGAAGATGTCACGTGGCGAGGCGGCAGAGAAAATTCGGGCGCTCGGTGGAAATGTGTCTAGCGCAGTAAGTCGTAAGACACACTATGTTGTCGCGGGCGCTAATGCCGGTTCAAAACTCGATGATGCACGAGCACTCGGCTTAAGGGTTTTGAACGAGGCGGAGTTTCTCGCCGCGATCGGAGGCTCTATCCCTTCGGAGGAATCGGATGATGCTCGGCGTAAACAGCCTGACCTTTTCTCCACTTAGGTTATTGAATAAAGTATTTTTAGGCTGCAAACCTGCGCCAATGCTCCTCGGAAATAATTGCGATTCCTGAGCCGGATTCGCGGAGTTGCACTGCCCGCTCAATCTTGCGTCCGTGATTGGTTGCGATCCAATCCCGGCTGGCAAATAAGCCAACCACCAAATAATTAGAATCGCGTGAGGGAGTTGTGTCGGTTGCTATGCCGCCGCGGAGAGTAATCGCTTCGCTCACCTTCTTGCGGTTTCCAAATGCAAACCGACCGGTGATAACGAACGTCTTTCCTTCAAAGACTATTGGCTCGGGCGCCGGAGTGCAGAGAGGGAGCGTCGTTGAGTAATTTTCATCAGGCTGCGAGTCATCGTGGTGGCCACAGATACTCTGCATTATGCCCTTTAGTTCTTGCCTCTCTTCGTCATCGCAAACCCCATCCGCAAAGATTCTCTCAACGCGTTTTAAAATATCGGTGAACGGCCAAACTGGCTCGAATTCCGCATGCCTTTGAACCCAATCGCGAAAGTATTGTGCT
>JBAVML010000107.1:0-27164 GCA_049690035.1 Chthoniobacteraceae bacterium | reverse complement strand
CGGCCCGCCGCCCGGATCGTACTTTTCCCCTGCGTGTTTCTCCTCTTCATGGTCCCGATCGGCGGCTTGGTCCAGGGCACCGTCTCGCTTCAGATTCTCGTCAGCACCGTGTGCAATGCTCTCGCCTCGATCTTCGGGATGAAGATCGAAGTCAGCGGCACGACCCTCCGCTCGCTCGACGGAACCTTTAATTTCGAGATTGCCGAGGGCTGCAGCGGCATTCGCTCGCTCATGGCGATGACCATGCTCACGGCGCTCTTCGTCCATTTCACGCAGCGCGAGTGGTGGAAAAAGGGCGTGATCTTCGCGGGCTCGCTGGTCTTCGCCGTGGTCGGCAATATCGGCCGCATCTTCACCGTCATCCTCTTTGCCAAATTCGTCAGCCCTCGCGTCGCCGGCGGCATCTATCACGATTACTCGGGCTTTATTTTCTTCCCGATCGCGGTGCTGGCCATGGTCGCCTTCTCCCACGTGGTCAATCTGGACTGGCCCGCGATCATCGCCCAGCGAATGGAGCCGATCGCGGTGGAGGATGATCTCCCTCCCGCGGGCGCGAAACCCGAAAGTAGCAAGTCTCCGAGTCCGGTTTCGTATGACTACTAAACGCCTCACCCTCCTGCTGGCCGTGCTGCTCGGCGGGTTGAGCACCGTCCTTCTTCTACCCAAGCAGCTCGCCTACCAGCCTGTCGGCATCGAGCTGACGCTGCCGGAGTATTCCGGCGAATGGTACGGACAAAGTGTGAAGGTCAGCGATCGCGAGATCGCCATCCTCGGCCCCGACACGGAATTCTCCCGTAAGACCTACACGAATGGCCGCGGTGACGAGATCCAGGTTTCCATCGTGCTCAGCGGCCAGGACATGAATACAAGCATTCACCGGCCGGAACGCTGCCTGCCGGCGCAGGGTTGGACGATCGCGGACAAGCACGCCATCCAGATTCCCGTGGCGGGCCTGGGCGTCGTCCCCGTGACCTGCCTGAGCAACGTGCGCAGTGTGCCCAGCGACGACAAGCCCCTCTCCGTGCACAACGTGAGTTACTATTGGTTCGCCGGGCACACCGATCTTACCGCGTCGCACCTTGACCGCACCATGATCGACATCCGCGACCGCATCCTGCACGGCTACAATCAGCGCTGGGCCTACATCACCGTCTCCGCGGTGGTGACTGACAACCTCAAGAAATTCGGACGCTCCGAGGCGGAGACGAGCCGCCTCATCGAAGACTTCATCAAGCGCCTCGTGCCCGTGTTGCACAAGGATTCGCTCAAACAGGCGTAGTAGCCCGGCGCTACGGCCTCCGCGCCGCCCACACTTTCCGCAGCCAGTCGCCGCGAGTCATCTTCGGTTCGAGGGAAAATGCCGCGACCCCGAGTTCACCCGCGAGCTTCTGCCAGCGCGCCGCGGTTTTCGCATCAAGCGGTTCGTCGAGAGCTGCCGCGTGATACGGAAACGCCTCGTAATACTGCCCCACGATGTTCTTCCCGCGCTCCCCCGGCTTCCCCGGCGCCGCCGCCAGGCCGTGAAGTCCGCCTGCGGCACCCCACCATTGCACTGCGGCGAAGTCGGGATGCCCCGGCAGCACGTCGCTCACGTAGATCGTCGCCGCGCCGCTCGCGTGCAGCTTCGCCTGCAGTTCCGCCACCGGCACGCGGTCCAGCGTCGTCTTCTTCGCATTGGCGAGGTGCGCCGCGTGGCCCGCCGCTTCGCCCAGTGACATCCAGATCGGTTCCAGCCGCAGCGCGCAAAAGCCCACGTGCGACGAACTCGCCGCCACGGGCACGAGCAGATTCTCGAAATCCTTCGCCAGCATCACGCCGTACGGGATTTGGTAAGGCGCGACCGCCTTGTAAAACTCACCCGTGTGCTTCCCGCCGAAGAGCGAGCCTTCGTGCGCCGTTCCGTGGCAGTTCGGCCCGTAATCGCCCATCGCGATCGCATCGCGCCGCAGCACCGAGCGCGCGTCGTCAGGCGCGGCATCCGTGTCCTTCTGCGTGAAGACATAGCTTCCCACCATCCGCCGCGCCTCGCGCACGTAGAGCTGCTCGGGCAGGTGGCCGCTGTCCGGGTATTCGTCGCGGCACCAGCCCATCTCGCGAGCCTCGGCGCGAAATTTTTCCGGCACCGCTGCGTCATTTTGCAGAAAGTAAATCAGCCCGATCTGCCACCGCCGATGCGCACCCCACACCCGCGCCCGAGCATCGCGCAACGCCGTGCGCGAAAACGGCGCCACCACGCCGCTGTGCAGTTCCCGCGACGCCACACCGCCGCTGCCGTCCGCCCAGTCGTCATTCTCGCCCGGCAACGAGAGCCGCACGAGGCCGTGCGACATGTCGTTGATGTCGAATTTGCCGTTCGGCAACGGCGGGATCGTCGCCTTGATCAGCGCGCTCGCGGACATTCCCCACACCTGCTTGATCCTCCCATCCGCGAGCAGCGGCAGCAGCTCCACGAAGTCCCCGCGATCATAGCCCTCCGGCGCCTTCGGCATCACGCGGTTCGCCGGGTCGCGCGTCATCGTCAGGCGAAAGTTGTAGCCTTGCAGTTGCGTGTCCGCCTCATCCGGCGCGAGCGTCTCCGCGTATTCCTCGCCCGCCTCGCGCCCCACGCGATACGGCACGCCAGCCGCGGCCATCAGGTCGCCTTCGTAGGTGCCATCGATGAACATCCGCGCCCCGACCTGGTGCAGCGTATTCGTCGCGTCCGCGAAGAGCGCCAGCTCCAGCGTGCGCACCTTGCCCGGCGCGTCACCTTCCGCATTGCTGCTCGACTTCACCCGATCCAGCACCCACCGCGTCTGCACGGCGATCCGCGGCTGTGCTGCCAGGAGTTTTTCGAAAATGGCGGCGTTCACCCGTGGCTCCACCTGCGTCCCATGCAGCGAGTCTTTCACCTGCGGCGAATCCGCGCCGTAGGTTTCGCGATAGTGCGCTTCCACTAGCGCCGAGAACTTCCGATACGCGCCCGTGATCCCCTCGAACGTCCGGAAATCCGGATGCGTCAGCCCGTTCGTCATCATCCCGCCGACGTGCTCCGTCGGCTCCACGAGCAGCACCTTCTCCCCACCCTCCGCCGCCGCCAGCGCCGCGGCGATTCCACCCGGCGTCGCGCCGTAAATCAGCACACC
The DNA here is from genome assembly GCA_049690035.1 of Chthoniobacteraceae bacterium. GTDB lineage: Bacteria > Verrucomicrobiota > Verrucomicrobiia > Chthoniobacterales > Chthoniobacteraceae > Chthoniobacter. The sequence goes on along the minus strand of JBAVML010000107.1, from coordinate 24,039 downwards.
GTACTCCTGGGCACGGATGGGAGACAGGGCGAGGAGCAGCGGAAGTAGGAGCCAGCGCATCCTCCTCCGCTACCGTCCGCACAGCGCCGGCGCAAGCCCTGCCATCCGCGTTTCCGCAAATGCGCCGCGCGCTTTCGTCAACGAAGCGCTGCTCCCGGACCCGCGACGAATCGAAGGGCGGTGCGGGCGCCTGCTCCAGCTGGTCTTCGGATTAAGATTTGACGCTCACGGCGCGGCACACCCATTTTGCACCGCCGCCGCGCCGGGCATTGCGCGTTTCACTTTCACACCAAAACCAAATCTCATGGCCAACTACGATCTCATCGTCATCGGTGCCGGCCCTGCCGGCTACGTCGCGGCAATCAAGGCAGCGCAACTCGGAAAAAAAGTCGCCTGCGTGGAAAAGGAACGCGGCGGCGGGACCTGCAACAACTGGGGCTGCATCCCGACGAAGGCGCTGCTCAAGAACGCCGAGCTCTTTCACACCATGAAGCACCGCGCGGCGGAGTTTGGCTTCAAGATCGCCGGGCTGGAATACGACTGGAGCGCGATCATCAAGCGCTCGCGGGTCGTCTCGGACAAAGGCGCGGCGGGCGTGGATTTCCTGTTCAAGAAGAACAAAATCGACTCGATCAAAGGGGATGCCGCGCTGGACAAAGCGGGCGAAGTGAAGGTGACGGGCGCCGACGGCAAGGTGGAGACACACACGGCGAAAAACATCCTGATCGCCACCGGCTGCGTGTCGCGGCCGCTGCCGGGGCTGGAGTTCAATGGGAAGACCGTGATCGGGAGCAAGGAAGCGCTGCAGCTTCCGGCGCAGCCGAAATCGATCGTGATCATCGGCGCCGGCGCGATCGGCGTGGAGTTCGCGTATTTCTTCAACGCCTTCGGAACAAAGGTCACGATCGTGGAAATGCTGCCGAACCTGCTGCCAGTCGAGGACACCGAGGTTTCGCAGGCGCTGGAGAAATCCTTTGCTAAGCAAGGCATCACCTCGCTGCTCGGGCACAAGACGACGAAGACCGACGTGAGCGACAAGGGCGTGAAGATCACCGTCGCCGATCCGAAGGGGGCGGAGAAAGTCCTCGAAGCCGACATGGTGCTGGTGGCGATCGGCATCCAGCCGCTGCTGCCGAGCGGCGAACTTTTCAAGCAACAGGCGGCGCACCCGGTCGTGGCGTTGGATCGCGGCTACATCAAGACGAACGAGCGCTATGAATCGAACATCAAAGGTGTGTTCGCCGCGGGCGACATCATCGGGCCACCGTGGCTCGCGCACGTCGCCAGCTTCGAAGCAGTGCAGGCGGTGGAGGGAATGTTCGATGCGAATTTCCAGCCGAAGAAGGTGGATATCTTCCCCGGCTGCACCTACTGCCAGCCACAGGTCGCGAGCGTGGGCCTCACCGAGCGCGCGGCGAAGGAGAAGGGGCTGAAGTTCAAGGTCGGCAAGTTCCCGTTCATGGCCAGCGGCAAGGCGCGCGCGATCGGCGAGAGCGAAGGATTCGTGAAGCTGATTGTCGGTGAACCGCACGGCGAAATCCTCGGCGCGCACATCATCGGCAGCGAAGCGACGGAGATGATCGCGGAACTCGGCCTCGCCATCACCCTCGAAGCGACGTGGGAAGAGATCGAAGCGACGATCCACGCGCACCCGACGCTGAGCGAAGGCGTGAAGGAAGCCGCCGAAGTCGCCGCCGGGCACGCGATCCACGTTTAACGACGCGGGTTCGCGGCCGGGCGCTTCCGTCGCGACTGAACAATATCCGGGTGGTTTCAAGCAAGGGCCGGTGAGCGCGATGCGCGCGGATTGCTACACCTAGCGCGCATGAATCGCACCCATCTCCCGCTCGCTGTCGCCACTGCCACCCTCTTTGCGTCCCTAGCCGGTGCCCTCGCCGGCCAGGCGGTCGAAGGTAAGAAGGAAGTCACTCCTGTCGTTCCAATCTCCGAGGACATTGTCGTCCATCCCATCACTGATCCCTACTGGGCCGAAGACTCCTTCAACGGAAACGACGTTCGGCTGGTCTATGCGCACCACAACTTCCTTTCGGACGTTCTCGGCGGCGGTCGTGCCCACGTCTATGCCGCTCAGTTGCGCCTGAAGATCACCGATTGGCTGCAATTCGTTGCCTATAAGGACGGCTACATGGATGTCGAGACCGCGGGCTACAACAACGAGGGTTGGAACGATATCGCCGCAGGCCTGAAATTCATTTTTCTGCGAAACGACAACCTGCATCTATATTCCGCGGTGGGAGTCGGCTACGAGTTTGCCTCCGGCGATGACCAGGTATTTCAAGACGACGACGGCTTCCGCTTCTGGTGGTCGATCAACAAGGGCTTCGACAAGCTTCATCTCGGGGCGACGGTGAATTACTTCGTCGCGACGGAAAACGGCAACGACAAGCTTGGCGACTCCGATCAACTGACCTGGCACCTTCACGCGGACTACGAGCTATGCAAATACTTCAGCCCCGTGATCGAGGTGAACGGCTACCACGTCACCGACCAGGGCATCCCCGTCACCCCCTTCTCAGGCAGCGACGTGCTCAACCTCGGCGGCAACAAGAACGAGAACACGATCACGGGAGCCGTGGGCATCGAAGTGCGCCCCTGTAATTACGTCGCATTGCGCGGTGCCTACGAAACCCAGCTCAATGACGATCACGATCTCTTCGGTCACCGCTGGACCTTCTCCGCGGTGATTAAGTTCTAAGTTGGCGCGATAGCTAACTAGTTAGTTCGCCAGCAGCTTCACCAGCCGCTCATTTACAAACAGGATCTCCTTGCCGGCCTTCGTCTTCTTGGCGAGGCCGGCTTCTGTTAGGTCGTGAAGATAGCGCGAAGCGGAGACGCGATTGCCCAGCCCGGCTTCTTCGAGATGCCGGATCTTGCAGTAGGGACGCACGAAGAGTTGCTCGATGAGTTCCTTGGAAAACGTGCGTTTGGGCAACTTCAGGCGCGCTTCTTCCACCATGCTCAGCAGCAGATCCCCGATGGCTTCGATCTTCAGCACAGTCGTCTCGGCGGTCGATTCCACGGCGCGCAACACGTAGAGAATCCACGGCTCCCAGGCGCCCGTTTCGGTAACTTCACGCAGCAGGCGGTAGTAGTGAGTCTTGTGCTCGATGATGTAGCGGCTGAGGAAAAGGATCGGCTGCTCGAGCAGGCGCTGCTGGAGGAGATAGAGGATGAGCAGGATGCGCCCGGTGCGGCCGTTGCCATCGCGAAACGGGTGGATGGCCTCGAACTGGTAATGCAGCACCGCGAGCTTCACCAGCGGGTCGAGGCCGTCCTCGGCGGTGTTGATGAATTGCTCCAGATTTCCCAGCAGCCCGCGGATGCGCGCCTCGCCATCCGGCGGCGTGTAAACCACTTCCCCAGTCGCGCGGTTCTTAAGATTTGCCCCCGACGTGCGGCGCAGCCCGGCGTCCTCCGGCTTGATCATGCCTACAATTTCGATCGCCAGCTTCGCGGAAAGAAACCGCTTTTCGCGCAGCGCCTCGGCGCCGTGCCAGAGCGCTTCGTTGTAGTGCAGCACTTCCTTGGCATGCGGGCTCACGTCCGCCGACTCGGCGCTCAACCCGCGATAGAGCTCGTCGCTGGTCGTGAAAATCGCCTCGATCTCGGAGCTCGCCCGCGCTTCCTGAAGCGCGATTGTGTTCAGCAGGATCGCCGGGTTGGGCACCGTACGGGTGCGCCCTTTCAGCTCCGCGAGACTGCGGCTGGCGCGAATCGCGGCTTTCAACACGGCCTCGGTTTCCAGCCGCGCCGTCGGCGGCAGGAGGGGAAGATCGTTGAACGGTTTGTCGCGATCGAACGTGCGCACGGCTTGGACACGTAGCGGCTCTCATGTTCACGAAACAGGAAAATTTGCGCACGAAGAACCGAACGTGTTCAAATCATGCGCATTCCCCGACAACCACCGGTAGCCAACTGCCCGTGCGCCCTTTAGGCTCCCCCATCCCTTTATGATTCAGGATCGCATCGCCAAAATCGAAACCACGCTCGCCAATGCCGACCTCCCGCCGGCCACCCGCGCGGAGCTGCTCGCCCTGCTCGCCGAACTCAAGGCCGAAGTCTCCGGGCTCGAAGCGGCGCACGGCGAACAGGCGCAGACCATCACGCGTTCCGCAGACGCGGCTTTTTCCCTCGCCTCACGCCGGCCGGAGGCATCCACCTCGGCGGTGCTCGACGACTTGCGGGAATCGGTCGTCGGCTTTGAGGCTTCGCATCCGCAGCTCGTGCAGGTGGTGGATCGAATCGCCATCACTTTGTCGAACATGGGCATTTAGGTCGCGCGAAGAAAAAAATCGGCGTGGCAAGACGGCGCCGCGCCTCTATTTTCCCCGGCTCATGGAAAACGTCCCAATCGTCCCAATCGACATCTTCGGTATCCACGTGGATGTGCCCTTCACCTCGCCGCTCGGCATCCAGCAGGCGAAGCTCGAGGAGTTCGGGGCAAAGATTTGCAATGCCACCACTGGACTTAATCTGCGGCCCGACCAGATTCGAATTAAGAAGTGGGACGATCTCTACGGCTACGAGATGTCCGCGCAGTTTTTTGGCGAAAATGGCACGCTCACCCGCACCGCGGATCGCATCAAACTCGGCATCCGCAACGCGCGCACCGCGGGCGACTGGAAGATCATGCAGGACACGCTGCAGCGCTTTTACACACTGATGGATTTTCCGGAGGAAAGTGTGACCGCGCTCTCCGCACACGCGCACGCGAAATTTCCCTCGACCGACGAGCGTGAAGCGTATCTCCAGAAATTCTCCTACAGCCCGCTCTTTTCCAAGGCCGCCGCGCTCGGCTACGTGCAGGTCATCGACTGGGAGCGTGAAATCCGCGTGCTCATCGAGGCGTCGAACGTCGTCCCCGATGCGCTCTTCGTGATGTGGGATACGCAGTTCACGAATGACCGGGAGTGGGACACCTTCCTCTCCACGCTGCCGATGCTGATGGACAATTCGGTGAATCTTTTCGACCTCGCCCTCGAGCCGCTGCGCGAGCGGGTCTGATCTTCACCGCGGAGCCGCGGTTAAAACTCGTTGATCAAGTAACGGATCGCCTCGTCGCAGGCGTCGCGCGCGTCGTAGCCGTCGCAATTTGCCGCGGCGACGAAGGCGGTATCCGCCCCGGGGCCGAGCCACATCACGGCGTAGAACATGGTGTTCTCGCCGTTGTGCATCAACGCGGTGCCGCCCGCCCAACGGCGCTGCAGATTGCACCAGCCCATCCCGTAGGTCTGACCGTCGGCGGGTTCGTGCAGCTTGTGAAATGAATCGAAGCTGAGCAGCCAGCCCTCGCCCCGCTCCCCGGCGACGTGCCAGGCGGTGTAGCGCGCGAAATCGGCGATGCTGCAGTGCACGGTACCGGCGGGCCCGATCGCCGGCGGGTTATCCGCCATCGGACCGGGCGGCACTGCTTTGAAGGGCGCTTCGTCTCCGAGGTGGCCCCACGGCTGGTCCACTTTTCCGGGAGTCGCCGGCGAACCAAATCCCGCGCTCAGCATGCCGAGCGGCAGGAAGAGGCGCTCGCGCATCAGATCCTCCCACGCCTGTCCCGTCACGCGCTCCATGATCGCGCCGACGATCGAATAGCCGGCATCGGAATAGATCCATTTCGTGCCGGGCGGCTTCTCCGGCTCGTCCGCGAGAATCCCGCGGACGAAGGCGAGGCGCTGTTCGGTCGGCGTACCCTGCTGCGTGCAAGCTTCCTTCCACAAATGGCGCGGCGGCTCATGCGGCGCGCCGCCCCGGTGCACGAGCAACTCGCCGACCGTGACTTCACGCCACGCGTCTTTCATCGCAATCTCGGGCAGCACATCGGCGATGGTGGTGGTCCACTCGAGCGTTCCCTCCTCGACGAGCATTGCGACGACGGACGCCGTCATCGATTTCGTGCACGAACCGACGTGCCATTTGTCCATGTCGGTCACGCTGGTCGGGTCATCGACGCTGCGATTCCCGGACGAGCCAAGGGCGACAATTTTTCCTTCGACGATCGCCGCCGCCGTGAGCGCCGGAATCTGGTGTTTGTCCCGGATTTTTTCGAGGTGCGCCGAGATTTCCCGGGGGTCGCCCAACGCGGGAAGGACGAGCGATCCCAGCGCGACCACAGCTACGAAAAATTTCACCGGGGGAAGAGAGCGCAACGCAATGCGAAGCTCAAGTGATCGTGCGGTAATTCATCCGCCGCCCCGAGCTTGACGGCATCTCCCAAGGCGACGAAGCCAGCCAGGTGCTTCTCCACCGCTTCTTCGCGCTGCTCTCGATTTTTCTCCTCCTCCCGGGATGCGCGCCGGCCGATGAAACGACGCGCTGGGAGCAATGGGAGCGCTGCACATTCGCCGCCGATCGCTATTTCGACGGCGACAGTTTTCACGTGAAACACGGGAGCGCCGTCCAGGTGCTGCGGCTTTACTCCGCCGATGCGCCGGAGACGGACGCGGGCTACGCCGCGCGAGTCGCCGAGCAAGCCGCGTATTTCGGCGTGACGAAGGCCGAGGTCTTGCAGGCGGGCGGCGCGGCGAAGGAATTCACCGCGCGGTTCCTGGCCACGCCCTTCCGGGTCATCACCCGGCGGAAGATCGCGCCTGGCGCCAGCCGGTCCGAGCGTTTTTACGCGATCGTCGAACGCGAAGGGCAGCGGCTCGACGCCGCGCTGATCCAGGCCGGGCTCGCCCGGGCCACCACGGAGTCCGCCGATTTTCCGGACGCCGACGCTGCGCACACGCGACTCGCCGAACTGCGCGCCTTGGAACAAAAGGCGGCGTTCGACCGCAAAGGACTTTGGGCCAAATCCCAGCGCCAGGATCGAAAGCAAACGCTGACCGAAAAGCTCAAGCCGCTCCTCACCCTGCGGCCCGGCACGCTGCCGGCGGCTCGCAAGATCAACCTCAACACCGCGGCAGCGAGCGACCTCGAAGCCCTGCCCGGCATCGGCCCGAAGACCGCTGCCGCGATCATTCGCGCACGACCGCTGCGCGACTTCACAGCGCTCGACGCCGTGCCTGGCATCGGCCCGAAAAAGATCGAAGCGTTGCGCGACCTCGTTAGCTTTCAGTAGTCCGCATGTATCGCCTGCCTTCCGCGCCCCTGCTGGCGCTGCTCCTTCTCGCCGCCCGCGTCCACGGCGGCTTCACGCCACCGGAGCTCGCACCCGTCGATCGGCTGATCAAAAGCACGCAAGCTTATCTCGTTTCACATCCCGCGGAGGCCGATGCGCACTTCACACTCGGGCGCATCCATTACCTCGCGTTCGCGCGCGGCGCGGAGACGATTCCTATCGTCAAGGAGGCCGGCGACGGTGGAAAGCCGTCGGTCGCCAGCGATTGGGCGATCTCCTTCGAACTCTACGAAGCGCGCAAACAACGCGCCGATGAACTCGCACTTCAGGACATCGGCGAACGCGGCCCGAGGCCCTCGGCGGAAAAGGCTTCCGCGTACGAGGAAGCGCGCGGCAAACGCGCCCGGCAGCTCGAGGAGCAGGACTGGCATCCGCGCGGCAATCTCGCCGACAGCACCATGATCGCGCATGCGGCGGCGGCGCTGGCGGCGTTTCGCGAAGCAAGCCGCCTCGAACCGAAAAACGGAGCTTACGCGCTGGCCGTCGCGGCATTGAATGAGCAGTTCGCGCGCTGGGCGGCCGGGCAGAAACCCGCGAACCTCCCGCCCGATCTGCGCGCGCTGAATATCGCCGTCGCGCGAGACACCTACCTGCACGCCTTTCGCTTCGCCATCGCCAGCGATCTCGCTTTGGGAACCATGCCCACCGGCGGACCCGCCAGCCTGGTGAGTCACGAAGCGGGCAATGCTTTCATCCGCCTCGCCGACCACGATCGGGCGAAGCTCAAAGCGCCCGAGAAAGCCGCGGTACTGGAAGTGAAAGCCGGGTTGAAAAAGCTGAAACGGTTGCGCGTGGGCGCCATCCCGCCGCTGTAGCCGGCCGCGTTATTCGGCGGTGATCCATCCGCGGCGGCGATATTCGAGCCAGCCGATCTCCTCGTGAAGCCAGGCGGACATGAAGGCAAAACCGAGCGTCGTCGGCAGGCCGAAGATCGGCGGCTCGGCTTCCGGGCTCATCTGGGTAAGGAAATTGCACGCCGCCGGCACGACCTCGAGGCCTTGCCGCCGAAAGGTGGCCAGCGCGCGCCGCTGGTGCACGGCGGACGTGACGAGGAGAAATTTTTTCCATCCATGCTCGACCGCGAGCCGGCGCAGATGCAGCGCTTCGTCATGCGTATCGAGGCACGCGCCGAAACTGAACACGGGGATGCCGGCCAATTGACGCTCCTCGATCGCCTGCTTGAGCAGGTCCGCCTCGATCCAGCGCCGCCGTCCCGCCGTCGCCCCGCCACCGCTCACGCACAGTGCCCGCGCTTTGCCGAGCCGCGCGAGTTCGAGCGCCATGACCAGCCGATCGCCCGCGCTGGTGAGATGCAGGTGGGCCACTTCATTCGGTGAAGGCTCGACGCCGCCACCGAGCAGGACGATAGCATCGCACACCGGCAGATCATCCGCTTTCACCCCGACGTAGGGCCGCTCGAGTCCCCCGAGCAGGAGCGTGGGAAAATTCGTGCCGCCGATCACCTGGACGAAGAGCCACAGCATCGCCGCCCCACCGGCGGCCGCGCGCTGCCGCGAGCGCCAGAGGACCACGGTGAGGACGAGCAAGCCCAGCCAAAGCAGCGCGAGCGGCTGGAGCAATTCCAGCAGCGTGCGCGCGAACGGCGTGAACCAGGATTCAAACACAAGCCGCTTCAGAGGATGACACCCACGATCGCGGCGAAGGAATAACACGCGATCAACCCGGCAATCATCGCGCGGAGGCCGAGCCGCGCGAGATCGTGGCGCCGCTCGGGCGCGAGCGCACCGATGCCGCCGATCTGAATGGCGATGCTGGCGAAATTCGCGAAGCCGCAGAGCGCGTAGCTGGCGAGCGTCACGCTGCGAGGTTCGAGCTGGCCGGGATTCGTTTTCACGAAAGTGGAAAGGTCGAGGTAGCCGACGAATTCATTGAGCACGATGCGCTCGCCGAGCATCTGCCCAATGACGCCGCAGTCCTGCGTCCTCACGCCCATGAGCCAGGCGACCGGTGCATTCACCCAGCCGAGCACTTGCTGAATCGAAACCGGCGACGCGAGCCCGAGCGCATGTTGCGGCCAAACGAAAAGGGCATTCATCAGCGCGACTACCGCCACGAACGCGATGAGCATGCCCATGACATTGATCGAAAGCATCACGCCCTCGGTCGCCCCGGCGCAGAGCGCGTCGATGCTGTTCATCGCGGTTTTCGCGACGGCGAAATGATGTTTCTTTTCGCCCGTCTCGGCCGCCTTCGTCTCGGGCCACATCACTTTCGAGATGAGCAATCCCGCGGGCGCGCCGAGCACCGAGGCGGTGACGATGTGGCCGGCGCTCATGCCCTCCATGCCGGCGTACACGGCCATCACGCCCGTGGCGATGGTGGAGAAGCCAGTGGTCATCACCGCCATCACTTCGCTCTCGGTGAGCTTGCCGAGATAGGGTTTGATCAGCAGCGCGGCTTCGGTCTGGCCAAGGAAGATATTGCTCGCCGCGGCGAGCGTTTCGCTGCCGCTGGTGCCCATCGCCTTTTGCATCACCCACGCCATGCCGGCGACGATGCGCTGGAGCACGCCCCAGTGGTAGAGCAGCGACGAGAGCGCGGAGATGAGAATGATCGTCGCCGAGATCGAGATGGCGAAGACCATGCCGCCGCCCGGCCCGAACGTTTTCTTCAGCGCTTCGCTGTCGCCGAGCGGCCCGAAGACCATCTTCGCACCTTCATTCGCATAAACATTGAGCTGATCGACGACCACCTGGGCGCCGGCAAACAGTTGCGTGCCGACCGGCGTTTTGAGGATGAACCACGCAAAGAAAAATTGCAGTCCGACGCCCCAGAGCACGGCGCGCCAGGGAAATTTCGCGCGGTTATTGGAGATCGCCCAGGCGAGCGCGATGAAGACGATGAGCCCGAGCAGGCTCACGAGGCGTGGCAACATGGGCGGCGACAGTAGGGGCAAGGCGCGGCCGCGCTCAACGACCAAGTTTCCCTCGGGAATTGGATCGCGCGCGGCTGATCGCCCGCCCGGGCGCCGCTAAAACTCGGCGCAGTTGAAGACGATGCGATAGCGGCAGCGCTCGCTGCGGCAGATCACTTTGCACTTCTCCGAGATCAGCGGGCCCCCACAGACGGGGCAAACAGAATCCGGGTTCGGTGCGGCGGGTTCCTCCGTCGAGGGCGCTGGCGCCTCGTCAGACATTGAAGCGGAACTCGATCACGTCGCCGTCTTTGACGACGTATTCTTTTCCTTCGATGCGCAGCTTGCCGACTTCGCGCGCTTTGGCATTCGAGCCGAGGCGGATGAGGTCGTCGAAGTGGACGACTTCCGCGGCGATGAAGCCGCGCTCGAAATCGCTGTGGATGACACCGGCCGCGGCGGGCGCTTTGTCCCCGGCGCGGATCGTCCACGCGCGGGTTTCCTGTTCACCGGTGGTGAGGTAAGTGCGCAGGCCGAGGAGGTGATAGACGGCGCGGATGAGCGAGCCGACGCCGCTGCTCGCGACGCCGATGCTCTTCAAATAATCGGTCGCTTCGTCCTCGCTCAGTCCCGCGAGCTCGCTCTCGATTTGCGCACTGATCACCACGGCTTCGGTGCCGAAGTGCGATCGTGCATAATCCTGTACTGCGGTGACGTAGCGGGCGGCCGCGGTCATCTCCACGTTCTCGCTCGGCTTCACGCCTTCGTTGTCGCGCGCGGCCTCCACGATCGCGGCCACGTTGGCGAGATCGGCTTCGGCGACGTTGCAGGCGAAAATGGTCGGCTTTCCCGAGAGGAGAAAGAAGTCGCGCATCAGCTTCTGCTCGTCGTCGCTGAGTTCGAGCGTGGTCGCGGGTTTGCCGGAGTCGAGATGCGGGATGAGTTTTTCCGCGAGCGCGACGTCGGCCTTCGCCGCCTTGTCGCCGGTCTTCGCGGCCTTGGCCTGGCGGTCCTTGCGCTTCTGCACGGTGACGAGATCGGAGAGGATCAGCTCGGTATTGATCACCTCGATGTCGCGCACCGGATCGACCGTGCCGGAGACGTGGTGAATGTCGTCGTCCTCGAAGCAACGCACGACTTGCACGATCGCATTCACCTCGCGGATGTGGCTGAGGAATTGGTTGCCCAGGCCTTCGCCGGAGCTCGCGCCTTTGACCAGGCCCGCGATGTCCACGAACTCAATCGCCGCAGGGACGAGCTTCTTCGAGGTGCTCAATTTGGAGAGCGCCGCGAGCCGCGGGTCGGGCACGGTGACCACGCCGACGTTTGGGTCGATTGTGCAGAACGGATAATTCGCCGCCTGCGCCTTTTGCGTTTTGGTGACGGCGTTGAAGAGCGTGGATTTGCCGACGTTGGGAAGACCGACGATACCTGCGGAAAGCATGGGAGTGAGTGGCGGGAGATGGAGATGGATTGGCGCGGAGCGCGCGCGGGAGCGTGAAATTCAGCGCAGGACCCGCGAGGCATCAATGCAATTATCCGCGCGGCGCCTCACGGCGCGGTCAGGCGGTAGCCGATGCCCGGTTCGTTGCGCAGGAGCTGGGGGTCGTGCGGCTCGCGCTCGATCTTCTTGCGCAGATGCGAGACATAGACGCGGAGATACTGCCGGTGTTCCTCGGCCGATGGTCCCCACACTTCCCGCAGGATTTGCCGGTGGGTGAGCACGCGGCCGGCGTGGCGGATGAAGAGCGCGAGCAGAGACCATTCGATCGCGGTGAGCTTCACCGGCACTTCATCGACGGAGACGGTGCGGGCAACGAGATCGACGAGCAGCTGATCGGTGCGAAAGATCGCGCTCTCCTCCGCCGGTCGATGCCGCCGCTGCGCGGCACGCAAGCGGGCCAGCAGCTCGGGTGTGCTGAAAGGCTTGGTGACGTAATCGTCCGCGCCGAGGTCGAGTGCGGTCACCTTGTCCGCGTCGCTGTCGCGCACGGTCAGCACGACCACGGGCACCTCGCTCCATTCGCGCAGGCGGCGCAGCGTCTCGAGGCCGTCGAGATCCGGCAGACCGAGGTCGAGCAGGACCACATCGGGTCGGCGCAACGCCACTTCGGAAAGTCCGAGCTGGGCGGTAGCGGCATCGCACACGACATAGTCGGCGGCCTCGAGCGCCACGCGCAGCAGCCGGCGCATTTGCACTTCGTCGTCGATGATCAGTGCGCAGGGTTTCATGGAGGGGGAAGTTGAGGCCGCTGCGTGACCGGCAGGCGAATCCAAACGCGCGCACCGCCGCCGTCGCGATTCTGCGCGCCGATCGTTCCACCGTGCGCCTCGACGAGCTGCCGCGCGATGGCCAGCCCCAGCCCGAGTCCGCCGGTGCCATGGCCGGAGCCGCGGTGAAATTTTTCGAAGGCGCGCACTTCTTCTCCCGGCCCGAAGCCCGGTCCGCGATCGAGCACGGCGAAGGTGGCGGCGTTTGCATCGCTGGTCAGGGTCAAGGTGATCGGCGATTCCGCGGGGCTGTATTGCACGGCATTGGCGAGCAGAAGACTGAGTGCCTGGGCGAAGAGCCCGGCATCGACGAGGAGCAGCGGCGTGTCGGCCGCGACTTGCACTTCCACGCGGTCTTTCCCGGTCTCCGCCAGTGCGAGCGCTTCGACCGCGAGCTCGCCGGGTTCGCACCATTCGCGACGGAGCTGAAGTTGTCCCGACTCGATCCGCGTCGCATCGAGGAGCAGCCCGACGGTGCGGGTGAGTCGGCGTACCGCCTGGCGCATTTCCGCGGTGTCGGGCTGCGGCTGCTCGAGCGCGGCGCTGAGCACGGCTAGCGGGGTTTTCAGTTCGTGTGAAATGCTGTCGAAGAGCGCTTTCTGCAAACGTTCGGATTGCGCCTCGACCTGGGCCGCACGATTCGCCGCGAGCGCGCGTTCCTTGGCCACGTACATCGCCAGTTGAGCGGCGATTCCGCCGAGCAATTCGCGCTGCTGGTGAGTGAGCGTCGCCGCTGGCCGGATGAGCAGCACGCCCTCGGAGCGTTCGCCCGCGAGCAGCGGCAGATGCAGCGCCTCGGCGTCCGGCAGCGTGTCGGTGAAGCGTCCGGCGGCCTGCTTCTGCTGGAACGCCCACCCGGCGACACTCAATTCCTTTTCGGTAATCGGGAGCGTCGCGCCGGGCTGCATATTCAGCTCGCCATCCGCGGCGAGGAGCACCGCGCTTTGCGCGCGAAAAAGGGTGTCGAGTTCGCGACCCACGACCTTTACTGCGTCGGCCAGTCCGGCGCTCGTGGCGAGCCCGCCGGCGATCCGATAGAGCGCCGTCGCCCGCTCTTCGCCGTGGCGTTCGGCGCGTTCGCGCTCGCGCAGCCGCGCGGTCAGCGTGCCGATGACCAGCGCGACGAAGAAGAGCATCCCGAGCATCACGATGTCGTGGACCTCCGCGACGTAAAAGGTGTAGTGCGGCGGGATGAAGAGAAAATCCCAGAGCAGCGCGCTGAGCGTCGCGACCAGCGCCGTCGCCGTACGGCGCAGGCGGGATGCGGCGAGCACGACGCCGAGCAGATAGATGAGCGCGACCGTCCGGTAGCCGATCCATGGAAGCGTGAACAAACCCACAAGTGTCGTGCCGGCGACGGTGACGAAGGCGGCCGCCCAATCGGAGGTCGCGGTGCGCCGCGGCACGGCCGGACGCGGCGCGCCGAGGCTTTCGGCGCGGACGAGGCAGAGGTCGATGTCGCCGCTGTGCGCGAGCAGCCAATCGACGGGCGATGGTGTGAAGAGCCGGCGCCATGCCGGACCGACCGGTTTGCCGATGACGATCTGCGTGGAATTGTGCTGGCGGGCGACGCGGAGCAGCGTCTCGCCGATGTCCACGCCGCTGGTGCTGATGACCTCCGCGCCGAGCTTGCGCGCGAGCGTGAGGTGACGCTCAAGCCTTTGCTGATCTTCCTCCGCGAGCGGCTGCGGCGTTTCGATGGTCACCGCCAGCCACGCTGCTTCCATGGTCGCGGCGAGCCGGCGTGTGTAGCGGATGAGCTTCTCCGAAGTCGGGCTCGCGCTCACGCCGACGAGCAGACGGTCGCCGGTTTTCCACGGCCCGGCAATCCGCTGCTCCTGCATGATCGCGCGCAGATCGCGATCCACATGCTCGGCCACGAAACGCAGCGCCATCTCGCGGAGCGCGATGAGATTTTGCTCGCGAAAAAAATGATCCACCGCGAGCGCCGCGCGCTCGCCGAGATAGACGCGGCCTTCCGCCAGCCGCGTGGTGAGCTGTGGGGGCGTGAGATCGACGAGCACGATTTCCTCGGCGCGATCGAGCACGGAATCCGGCACCGTTTCGCGCACCGCGATGCCGGTGATTTGCCGCACCGTTTCCGCGCGGCTTTCGAGATGCTGGACGTTGACCGTGGTGAAGACGTCGATGCCGGCCTCGAGGAGTTCGAGCACGTCCTGATAGCGCTTCGGATGACGCGCGCCGGGGGCGTTGGTGTGCGCGAGTTCATCGACGAGGACGAGCTGCGGATGCCAGAGGACGAGCGCGTCGAGATCCATCTCCTCGATGGCGGTGCCGCGATATTCCAGCTTCAACCGCGGCGCGACCGGCAGGCCCTCGAGAAGCGCGGCGGTCTCGACTCGACCGTGGGTTTCCACCACTCCGAGCACCACCTCAGTGCCGGCCGCGACCGCTGCGCGCGCCGCCTGGAGCATCGCGTAGGTCTTGCCCACGCCGGGGCACATGCCGAAAAAAACTTTCAGCCGCCCGCGGCGCGCGGCCTGACGCTCGCGCTCGATCGAGGCGAGCAGCGCTTCGGGGCTTGGCCGGTCTTCGCTCACGAAATCAGCGTAGGCCGTCGAGCGCGCGATTAAGAATGAAAACGTTGACGCGCGGTTCACCGAAGATCCCGAACTGCGGCGGCTCGGCGAGGCTCGCGATCAGGGCGCGCACTTTCTCCACGTCCACCCCGCGAGCGCTGGCGATCCGCTCGGCCTGGAAGCGCGCGGCTTCCGGCGAGAGATGCGGGTCGAGTCCGCTGCCGCTGGCGGTGAGGAGTTCGACCGGCGCGGCCGCGCCGAGTTTCGCGCGGCGTTCGGTGATTGCTTTGACGAGGTCCGCGCTGGTCGGGCCCTTGTTGCTCGCGCCGCTGGCGACGGTCGCGTAGTCCGCGGCGGAGGGGCGCGGCCAGAAGTAGCGCGCGTCTTCCGTCTTCTGCGCGAGTAGTTCGGAGCCGAGTAGTTTTCCGTCTTCGTAGAGCAATGAGCCGTTCGCCTTCCGCGCGAAGAGCGCCTGGCTCACCACGGTGACGAGCAGGGGATAAACGAGCCCGGTGAGCACCGTCAGGACGAGCACGGCGCGAAGTGATTGGAGCAGGGTTTTCATGGTTTTAGGCGAGGTGAAGGGCGACGAGCAGAAGGTCGAGGACCTTGATCCCGATGAACGGCGCGATGACGCCGCCGACGCCGTAGATGAGCACATTCCGCGTGAGTACCTGCGCCGCGCCGACCGCGCGATATTGCACGCCGGCGAGCGCGAGCGGGATGAGCGCGATGATGATCAGCGCATTGAAAATGACGGCGCTGAGGATCGCGCTTTCGGGGGAATGCAGGCGCATGAGATTGAGCGCGGCGAGCGGACCCGGGCCGCCGTTCACCGCGTAGATCGTGGCGAACATCGCGGGTAGAATGGCGAAGTATTTCGCGACGTCGTTGGCGATGCTGAAGGTGGTCAGCGCGCCGCGGGTCATGAGGAGCTGTTTTCCGATCTCGACGATCTCGATGAGCTTCGTGGGATTGCTGTCGAGGTCCACCATGTTGCCCGCTTCGCGCGCGGCTTGCGTGCCGGTGTTCATCGCCACGCCGACGTCGGCCTGCGCGAGGGCGGGGGCGTCGTTGGTGCCGTCGCCGGTCATGGCCACGAGGCGGCCGTGCGCCTGCTCTTCGCGGATGCGGCGGAGCTTATCCTCGGGCGTGGCTTGCGCCATGAAGTCATCGACGCCGGCCTCCGCGGCGATCGCGGTGGCGGTGAGCGGATTGTCGCCGGTGATCATCACCGTGCGAATGCCCATGCGGCGGAGCTGGGCGAAGCGCTCCTTGATGCCGCCTTTCACCACGTCTTTCAGCTCGATCACCCCGAGCGCCTGCGCGCCCTCGGCCACCACGAGCGGAGTGCCGCCGCGGCGGGCGATGTCGTCCGCAGCATCGGCCACCTCCTTCGGATAGGTGCCGCCGAGTGATTCCACGTGGCGCCGCACCGCTTCGGCCGCGCCTTTGCGAATGATCAGCGCGGGGCCGCCGTCGTGCGGTGGGAGATCTACGCCGCTCATTCGCGTCTGCGCGGTGAAGGGGACGAAGGTCACGTGCAACTCGCTCATCTCGCGAGCGCGCAGGGCGAATTTTTCCTTCGCCAAAACCACGATGCTGCGCCCCTCGGGCGTTTCATCGGCGAGCGAAGCGAGCTGCGCGCTCCCGGCGAGATAACCTTCCTCGACACCCGGCGCCGGGCGGAAGGCGACGGCCATGCGATTGCCCATGGTGATCGTCCCGGTCTTGTCCAGGAGCAGCACGTCGATATCGCCCGCGGCTTCGACCGCGCGGCCGGAAGTGGCGAGGACGTTGCGCCGCACGAGGCGGTCGATCCCGCTGATCCCGATCGCGCTGAGCAGCCCGCCGATCGTCGTGGGGATGAGGCAGACGAGCAGCGCGATGAGCACGGGAAGCGAGACGTCGATCGCGCCCGGTTGGTTCGCCGCGCCCTCGCTGTAGTGCGCAAAAGCGGGCAGGGTGAAGACGGCGAGGACGAAGAGCGCGGTGAGCGAAACGAGCAGGATGCCGAGCGCGATTTCGTTCGGCGTCTTCTGCCGATGCGCCCCTTCCACCATCGAGATCATACGGTCGATGAAGGTGTGGCCCGGTTCGCTGGTGATCCGGATCACAATGCGATCGCTGATCACGCGCGTGCCGCCGGTGACCGCGCTGCGATCGCCGCCGCTCTCGCGAATGACCGGCGCGGATTCGCCGGTGATCGCGGATTCATCGACGGTGGCGATGCCCTCGACCACCTCGCCGTCGCCGGGGATTCCGTCGCCCGCTTCGCAGACCACGAGGTCGCCTTTCACGAGTTCGCTCGCGGTCACTTTTTCCTCCCGCGCGGTGGCCAGGTTCACCGGCTCGCCGACCACGCGGCGCGCCATCGCGGTCGTTCGCATGCGGCGCAGCGCGGCGGCCTGGGCTTTGCCCCGACCTTCGGCCATCGCCTCGGCGAAGTTGGCGAAAATCACGGTGAACCACAGCCACAGCGCGAGCTGCAGATGGAAGCCGCTGAAGTGCGCGGCGGTGATGACCGTGGTGACGATTGCGCCGAGGAAGACGACGAACATCACGGGATTTTTCCACTGCACGCGCGGGTCGAGCTTGCGCAGCGAATCGACAAGCGCGGGCCGCAGTAGCGTGGGATCGAAGATGGAGGACGAGGTGTTCATAGGATGCTCAGAAGGTGCGGCCGGCCTGCATGAGGAAGTGCTCGGCGATCGGCCCGAGGGAGAGGACCGGGAAGAAGGTGAGTCCGCCGACGATGAGGATCACCGCGACGAGCAGGAGGGTGAAGGTCGCGCCATTCGTCGGGAAGGTGCCCGCGCTCGGCGGCGCGGCCTTTTTCGCCCCGAGGCTGCCGGCGATGGCGAGCACCGGCGCGATGATGGCGAAGCGGCCGAGGAACATCACGACGGCGAGTGCGTAGTTGTAGAAGTCGGTGTTCGCGTTCAGCCCCGCGAAGGCGCTGCCGTTGTTCGCGGCGGCGGAGGTGAAGGCGTAGAGGATTTCGCTCAGGCCATGCGGGCCGGCGTTGTTCAAGCTGGCCAGCGCGGCTTTCGATGAAACGCCGATCGCCGTGCCGGTGAGCATCAGCACGCAGGGCGCGAGCACCGCGACCACCGCCCAGCGGATCTCCGCGGCTTCGATTTTTTTGCCGAGATACTCCGGCGTGCGCCCGACCATCAGCCCCGCGATGAAGACGGTGAGCAGGACGAACATGAGCATTCCATAAAGGCCCGCGCCGACGCCGCCGAAGATGACTTCGCCGAGCATCATATTGATCAGCGGCACGAGTCCGCCGAGCGGGGAAAAGCTGTCGTGCATGGCGTTCACTGCGCCGCAGGAGGCATCGGTGGTGGCGGTGGCGAAGAGCGCGGTGTTGAAGATGCCGAAGCGCACTTCCTTGCCTTCCATCGAGGCGGTGAGCCCGGTCGCGGGATTCGGCTGCAGCTCCGCGATCCAGAGCGCGGCGAGGCCGGCGAGGAAAAGCGCGAGCATCGCGGCCCAGATCGCCCAGCCCTGGCGTGGGTCGCCGGCCATCACTCCGAACAGGTACACGAGCGCGCTCGGGATGAGGAAGATCGCGAGCGTCTGGAGGAAGTTGGAAAGCGGCGTCGGGTTCTCGAAAGGGTGCGTGGCGTTTTGCCCGAAGAAGCCGCCGCCGTTGGTGCCGAGCTGCTTGATCGCAATCTGCGAGGCGGCGGGGCCTTGCGGGATGACCTGCTCGGTGACGGTGTGATCGTAGGTGCGGAAATTTTGCACCACACCTTGGGACACCAGCACGAGCGCGAAGACGAGCGAGAGCGGCAGCAGCACGTAAAGCGTGCCGCGCGTGAGATCGGCCCAGAAGTTCCCCAGCGACCGTACTTCCGCCCGGACGAGCCCGCGGACGAGTGCGACCGCGACCGCGAGGCCCGTTGCGGCGCTGGTGAAATTATGGACCGCGAGCGCGGTCATCTGGCTGAGGTAGGACATCGTGGCCTCGCCGCTGTAGGCCTGCCAGTTGGTGTTCGTCATGAAGGACACCGCGGTGTTCAGCGCGAGCGCGAAGGGCAGATTCGGCAGATGCTGCGGATTCAGCGGCAGCCAACCCTGGACGAGCAACTGGACGAGCGTGACTAGGCACCCGGCGATGTTGAAAGCGAGCATCGCGCCGAGGTAGCCGCGCCAACTCATCGCGGCGTCGGCATTCGCACCCGAAGCGCGGTAGATCATCCGCTCGAGCCAGCCGAGCGGCCGCGTGAGAAAGTGGCGCTCGCCCGCAAACACTCGAGCCATAAAACGCCCGAGCGGCGGAGTGAGAATGATCAGGGCCGCGAGGAAGAGGCCGAGTTGGAGAAAGTCACGCGCTTGCATGACTCCACGCTGCCACCGCCGCCGATGGAGCGTGAATAAAAGGGCAGGCGCTGACCGTTAAAAAAACATCAACGCGCGCCAGCCACGACACAGCATTGCGATGTGCAGGTCAGACCTCGCGGCGACTAGCGCTTCGGCGCAGCAGCGGCGCGATCTTCCAGCCAATAGACCTGGAGCATGACGCCGACCCAATAGAGCGGCAGCAGCAGCAGGCCAAAGCCGGCGGTCGCTGTGGAGGCCACGCCGGCGGCGAAGATCGCGAAGACCGCGCCGAGCATGTAGAGCGCGCCGGTCATGCGATAGCCCTTGTAGATATGGCCGAGGCCGGGGATCACGCTCATGACCACCGCTGCGACGTCGCGCACACTGCTGACGGTGGGTTCGGGGTCGTTTTTATAGCCGACATGCCAGTCGCATTTCGGGCATTCGGTGGGGGTGTTGGCATCGAGCGGCGTGTCACAGAGCGGGCACGTGCTGATTTGCGTGACGGAGGGTTTGGCTTCGATCGTTGGCATGTTTAGTGTCTGGGGTTTGAATCACTTCCCTGCCTTTGTCCCTGCGCTGAGAGTAGCGGGAGTGATCGTTAAAAGCAACCGACAAACCTGTCACTTATGGCCTCACTTCCGAATGTCGTCACCTGGCTCGATCGCACCCTGCGCACCGCGGAGGTGGGCGACTACCCCAATGCTTGGAACGGGCTCCAGGTGGAAAATTCCGGCGCCGTCGCCAAGGTGGTGACCGCCGTCGATGCGTGCGAAGCGGTGATCGCCGAAGCGGCCGCGCGTGGCGCGACGCTGCTCCTCGTGCATCACGGGCTCTTCTGGCCGGGCGTGCAGCCGGTGGCGGGCGCGATGTATCGGAAAATGAAGACCGCGCTCGCACATGATCTCGCGATCTACAGCTCGCATCTCCCGCTCGATCTTCATCCGCGGCTCGGGAACAACTCGCTGCTCTGCCGCGCACTCGGGTTCAAGAAATGCACCCGTTTCTTCTCCGCCAAAGGACAGATGATCGGCCTCAAAACCAGGCTCGCACTTCCCCTCCACGAGCTCGCCGCGCGTCTGGAAAAGGCGCTCGGAGGTGCGCCGCATCTTTCGCCGGGCGGCCCCGGCAGGACGGCTTGCATCGGCGTGGTCACCGGAGGGGCGGGCGGTGAGATCGCACGCGCGGCAGCTGAGGGCGTGGACACTTTCATCACCGGCGAAGGACCGCACCATTCCTACACGCTCGCGGAGGAGGTTGGTGCGAACCTCTTCTACGGCGGCCACTATGCGACGGAGACCTTCGGGGTGAAGGCGCTCGGGGAAGCGGTGGCGAAGCGGTTTCGCGTGCCGTGGGAGTTCATCGATCACCCGACCGGGCTTTGAAGAGGGGCGAAAGAATCGGCCGCGGATTTTTCCAACGCGATCCGCTGACCTGCGCGCGGGAGCTGATCGGATGTCAACTGGTCTGGAATGAGTGCGCGGGGATCATCGTGGAGACGGAAGCTTACGCCGCGATAAACGACGAGGCCTGCCACACCTTCAAGCGCCCGAGCGCACGGATCTTCATCGAGAGCCACCAGGCCGGCGACGCCTACGTCTATTTCAACTACGGCATGTACTGGCTGTTCAACGTGCTGGTGAAAGGCGGTCGCGAAGACGGCTTCGTGCTCGTGCGCGCGCTCGAGCCGACCCGCGGACTGGACCTGATGAAGACCCGCCGCCTCGCTCGTCACCGTTCTACTCTGGCGCACCCTCACGCCCTTTGCTCCGGTCCGGGCAAGCTCACCATCGCGCTCGGCATCGACGGTCGCGATCACGGGCGCGACCTGTGTGGCACCCCGCAGCTCGGCTTTCGCACTGCGCCCGCACCGCTTTCCGTCATCGCTGATGTGCGCATCGGCATCTCCCGGGCAGCACACTTGCCGTGGCGATTTCTTTCCGCCGGGAGCCGCTGCGTCAGCGCCGCGCCCGCCACGGTGCGCCGGGTTCGATCACCTTGATCGCGCTGCCTACTTGAAACTGGGCCGCGGCGCCTTCGGAGCCGCCGGCTGAGGAGTCGCGACCGGTGCCGGAGCATTCGCCGCGGGCACTACTTCGGTCAGCGCCAGTTCGTTGATGGCCACGGGGTTTTCCTTCAACAAACCAGCGACGTAGGTCTGCCGATCCGCCTTGGACCGCTGCGCGCGGAGCTGCTGCGAGAGCTGAGCCCGAACGGCGTCAAAGGTGGGCGTGTAGGCCTCCTTGATGTCGAGCGTTTTCAGGATATGCCAGCCGTCACCGAGCCGAATGGGTTCGGAAACCGCACCTTTCGCGAGCCCGATAATGCTCGGGCGGATTTCCGGCTGAATCTGCGCTTCCGTCAACCAGCCGATCTCGCCGCCGCGGGCGGCGCCTCCCTTTTCGTCGGTCTCCGCCCGTGCGATCGCCGCGAAGTCCGCGTCGCGCGAGCGCAGGCTGTTCCGCACCGCGTCCGCCCGGGTGCGAGTTTTATCTATCGCCGCTTTGTCCGCAGTGGACGGCAGTTCGAGAAAAATTTGCGCGAGCCGGTACTGGCGCGGGACCAGCAGGGCGGGCTTGTTCGCTTCGTAAGCCTTGCGCAGCTCGGCTTCGCTGGGAAAATCCTGAGGCGGCACGGACACGGAATCCAGGTAGCTCTCCACAATGGTGTTCTGCCGCACTTGTTCGAGCTGGGCGACGACTTCCGGGCGCTGATCCCATTGTTTCGCGAGGGCTTCCTGCAGGACGAGTCGCTGGATGAGCATGGCGCGAACGACTTGATTCAGCAGCGCCGGATCCCGCGCCAGCGCGCTGCGGGTATTCGGGTCGAGATTGGCGAGCGAGGCGCGAAGCTCTTCGGCTTTGAGTTCCACTCCTCCGACTCGCGCGAGCGGTGTTTCGCCCGCGGCGCCGACCTTTTGGGTCGTGACACCCAGCGCGAGCAGTCCTGCGAACAGCGATCCGCCGACTCGCCGCAAAGGGCGCATCCCCCGAAAACGACACGCCTTCACGGTTTGATCTTTTGATCAGCCAGCTTGTCTCCGAGTTCCTGCAGTTGGTTCTTCAGCTTGATGCGGGTGAGGCCCACGAACGGTTCGCGCGCGGCGATCGCTGTCCCGAGACCAAACTTTTCGTAGCGGGCGAGGATCTCACTTCCGATCTCGAACATCTTGGTGTTTTTCACCTGCTGATCGGCGACTTTGCGCTCGAGCACGATCTTCTCGCTGTTCACCTTCGCGCGCTCCGCTTCCTTCTTGGCTGCGAGCGCTGCGGCTTCCTTTTGCGAAGCTTTCCACTTCTCCAGCTCGGTCTGCGTTTGCAGCAATTCGTTGCCGCGGGCGACGACACTCTCGGTGAGCTCTTTGATTCGCTTCTCCGAGGCGGCTTTTTCGTCAGCAAGCTGTTTCGTCAGCGCGTCGCTCTGCTCGGTCAGCGCCTGCACCTTCTGGTCCAGCTCGATCTTGGTGGCTTCCAGCGCAGCCTTCTCGCTCTGCACCGTGCGGAGTTGAAGCATGGTGTTTTTCAAACCCTCGCGAAGCTTGGCCTCGGCGGGACTGATCTCCGCACCGTGCACGGTGAGGGCGATCGATGATAGTATGAGGATGGCGGTAGCGATGCGGTTCATGGCTAAAACTTTCCGGAAAGGTCGATGATCAGGACGTCGCTCTTGAGCGGCGGGCCGGCGATTTCATTGGCCGTCATCCAGCGAGCACTGAGCGCGACGGCGGGCGAAAGGGCGACCGAACCGAACACCGTGTAGCCCTTCAGGTTCGTCCCGCCGAGGCCGAAGTCCGAGTCCGTGAACGCATCGACGACGGCATCGGATTCGACGAAGCGATAGTTCAGCCCGAGCAGCCAATCCCACCGTTTTTGAAACGCTCCGCTGCCGACTTTGACGCCCGCGGTCCACGCGATGTCGCCGCCGTCAAACGCGCCCGTCGTTCCGGTCACCGTGTTCGGTCCGCGATTGTTCACGGCGATGGCATTGATGTCGCCGCTGTGGAACGCAAGGTTCTTCGCGAATTCGCCGTATCCGGTGATCTGCACCGGTTCGAAGCCGTTGTACTCGAGCTTCGTATTGAGCACGAGTTCCTTGAACGGCGTGGCGAGTCCGAAGTACTGGAATTGGTTGGTGGTGCCGAAGTTGTTCGACGCGTTCGGCACGATGTTGCGCAGCGCCCGATAGGTGTTGCCCTTTTGGGCGAACGATGGGCGTGTGTTGTCGGTGTTGCCCTGATCCTGAGCATTGAGCGGCGTATAGGGATCGGAAAGTCGCCCCTCCACGCCATCGAAGTGGTAGTAGGCGCCGGCCAGGCGGAAGGACACGTTCCGGTGCGGTTTGAGATCGGTGCCCAATTGGCCGCCATACAGCCATTTGTCGGAGCTCTTGAACTTCGCCGGCTGATTGCTGGAAAAATTCAGGTCGGTATTGAAGACGGGGAACGCTCCGCCGTTAAAGAATGGGGTCATCCATTTGGCAACCTGATAGCGCGCCTGGAGGGCCGCGCCGTCAAAGCCCACATCTTCATCCCACACGATTTCGCTCGGCGAGAAAAACGGGTTGTCGAAGCGTCCGGCCACGATGGCCAGATTCTTTCCCGGCAGGCCGCCCGCTTCATATTTGAGGAAGCCACGATCCAGCCACACCGCGTACTTGCTGAAGTTTCCGCCCTGCGCATTGTTCGCGAGTCCCAGACTTTGGTTGGTCGAGGTCGGCGTGCCCGTCTCACCCGTGGCGATGCGGATCCCGGCACTGAAATTCTCGCGCAGGTCCACGTCCACCCCGAGGCGTGCCCGCAGGCGCATGCGCTGGCGGCGTTGATCCACATTGAGCTGCGGCGAGAAGACGGTGCCGCTCGTATCGAAGGGCGCGCCGGTGTTGATCGC
>JBAVML010000106.1:0-2808 GCA_049690035.1 Chthoniobacteraceae bacterium | reverse complement strand
CTTTTGTCGCCCAAACACACGAACTGGTCGGCACGCAACTGCGGCTCTACTGTGACTGCAGCTGGGGACACGGTGTCCAGGCAGAACTCAACATTGGTAGCAGAGTGCGCCGATCCCCCTGCGACCTTTCGCGTGTTTTTCTGTAGGCTTTGACGGCACATGTGGATACAATGAAACCCACATTGGAGCAGTGGTATCTCTACTGTAGAAAGGCGTATTTCCTGGAATTGGGTACACCCGAGGAACGCGAGGCTAGAATCGAGAGAAAACTCCTAAATGGCGTCAAAATCATTTTCGGCGATTTCAGGACAAAAGCTGAGGAGGTCGCTTATCACATTTTCTGGGCGCGCCTGTGTCGGATTGCAAAGTCACCACGGCGCGTGGTTTCTGGCTCGATTTCTAGCTCTAGGGTGGTGATCCCAACTCGTGCTTTGATTCTGCGTGCGCGCTGGCTTGGACTCAATGGACGACCCAGCTGGTCAACAACAGCAGCCTGCTGCAGCGGCCCCACAGTTCACGCAGCAGGACGGGTTTCAGCTACAGCAGGAGGTGGCGCATCTTCGCAACCAAATGCTCCTGATGGCGCAGCAGCAGCAGCAAACCGCAGCGCCTGCAGTGGTCAGCTCCCTTTCCCTCCCAAAGCCCCCAAAGCCAGACAAACTGGATGGCTATTCCGACACAAAGATGTGGGAGTGGATCTCCCAGATGGAGGTGTACTTGACGGCTCTGGGCCTGGTCGGTGTGCCTCAGGCGGTGGACGTGGCGGTGCCCTACTTTGCCGGGCGGTACCTCACTTGGTACACCAATCTGAGGGTGCAAGCCGCGGCTGCGGGCAAGCTACCAGTCTTCTCCTCGTGGGAGGACGTGAAGACGGCGCTGCTGAAGCAGTTCTCGACTGTGGCTCCAGAGAAGGCAGCTCTGCAGGTGCTGGAACGGCTAAAACAAACAAAGTGGGTGGCGCATTACAGCGCCGAGTTCAACAGGCACGTGCAGTTTGTGCACGGTCTGCCGGAGGTGGCCAAGATTCAGATGTTTTGCAAGGGGCTACAACAACACCTCAGGGTATACGTGGACATGTCGCTGTCCAACCTGCCTGAGGGCACCAAGCCCACGCTGGAGAGGGCTCAGTGCTTGGCGGCTACGGCCGAGGGCGCGACCCGGGCGCAAGGCTCCAACTCCTACCACGGCCACATGGGCCCTCGCGGCAACACGGGTGGCGGCACCAGCCAGTCTGGCCCCGCGCCCATGGAGCTTGGCGTGGCCCAGGCGGCCAAGGGGTGCTGGTGGTGTGGCAAGCCCGGCCACAACAAGATGGAGTGCAAGCGCTATCTACGCTTCAAGGCCGGCGACAAGACCGCATACAAGCTGGTCAAGGACGGCTACGGCAACCCCCACGCCCGCCCAAACTAGGCGAGGCACGTGGTGGGGGCAACACCGCGTGCCGTGAGACGGCCATGCCCCACGAGCACGAGGTGTCAAGACAAGGATCAAGCCCTCAAACAGTCACGTCATCTGCAGGTGGCGTGGGAGCCCCACAAGTGAGCCCGGTCGCGCGCGCATCTTCACGGCTACGGGACTACACGGGGTGGGCGCTCGTTCAGGCTGAAGCTCTCAAGCTTGCTGACTGGTTTGGACCATTCAAGTTCACCATCTGCGGCCCACCATCGGGCGAGGGTGATGCTCTACTGGCCCCAGACTATCCTGCTCAGCAGTTCGGCAAGGTGTTAAGCCATGCACAAGCCTCAACGGTCGATATCGAGCAGGCGAATGCATTGGTAGTGGCTCCACACCGTCATGCTGGCTTGGTGCTAAAGCGCTGTTTGCAGGGAGGTGTTTTCACTGGTGTTGTGGTGGTGCCAAAATGGACCAAGGCGGCATGGTGGCCCCTGGTGCGCAACTGGCAGATCGTTCACGAATATCCTGCAGGTACACAGGATTTATTTTATGCCCCACCAGTGGATGCCAATGGCGGCAGTCAGTTCATGCCTCCGGCTGATTACAGTTTTGTGGTCCTGCGGGTGACCCCCGGTCGCAAGGTGTATTCAGCTTATGGCTATGGACCCTGTCTAGAGGTTCCTGATCTGAAGCCTGTGCTAGACACACCGTCCCTGTATGTTGCATCTACGAGCAGCCAGGTGATCCGGTTGGAGGCCAAAGTACGCGGTGCACTGGTGTCTGTGCTCGTGGACTCTGGTGCTTCACATGATTACATATCCACTCGTGTGGTGACGGATTTGGCACTGCCTACTATGGCAGGCGAGGCTATGGCCGTGCGCCTCGGTGATGGACACCATGTTGATGCTTCTCTTTTGGTGCCAAGGCTTTCTTTTCGGGTGAAGTCCTTCAAGGACACGCGTTCATTCCGTGTCACGCAGTTGGCCGGCTATGATATCATCCTGGGAAAGCCGTGGCTCACGCAGTACAATCCAAGCATCAATTGGGTGGACAACACCATCAAGCTCCAGAGGGGAAGCAACACATTTATTTTGGCACCACCAAAGAAGGAGCTTGACGAGGGCGACAGCCATGTGGCAGTTATTAATGCCACCCAACTCAAGCGGCTGTTACAAGATGGTAACCATGCGTATTTGGCGGTGCTTACTGAGTGCGAGGCGGCTAGCGACGCATCGGCAGAGCCCGTGGCACAACGTGAGCAAGGGGAGCCTGCCACTCAACGCACCATCCCTGAATTACAGCCGCGTATGAAGAAATTGTTGGACCGCTTTGGCAAAATCTTTGGGCCTCTTCCCAAGTGCTTGCCGCCTAAGCGCGAGGTGGATCACGAGATTGAGTTGGAACCAGGCGCCA
>JBAVML010000105.1:0-7645 GCA_049690035.1 Chthoniobacteraceae bacterium | reverse complement strand
GTGAAACTCACACGCACCGGCTCGCGCGCGCCATCCACATCCACGATGAACAACTCGAAGTTTTCGAAGCCCAGCTTGTTCGAGGTGAAGATGAAATACTTCCCGCTCGGGTGATAAAATGGCGCCCACGACATCGACTTGAAGTCGGTGATACGCCGCTTGTCCGCGCCGTCCGTCTTCATCGTCCAGACATCCGCGATCATGCCGCTCTCATCGAAATGCCGCCACACGATGCGCTCGCCATCCGGCGAAAAGAACGGCCCGCCGTCATAGCCCGGCGCATTCGTCAGCCGACGCTGATCCGAGCCGTCCGCATTCATGATGAAGATCTCACCGAACCACGCCGGGTCCTTTTCCACGCGCGCCTTTTCCTCCGCCGTCAGCTCGTGATCGAAGGCACCGCGCAGTGAGCAGAAGACGATCTGCTTTCCATCGGGCGAGAAGGAACCCTCCGCGTCGTAGCCCTTCGCGTCGGTGAGTTGCTTGAGCTGCGTCCCGTCCTGGTTCGCGCTGAAGATGTCCATCGTCGCGTCGTAGTCCCACGAGTAGCGCCGCGTCTTGCCGCTCGCGCGGAAATCGAGTTCCGCCTTCTGCTTCGCCGCCGCCTCGGGATCGTGATGCGTCGAAGCAAAGAGCACCCGCGAAGTCCCCGGCTGAAAAAACGCACACGTCGTTTTCCCTCCCCCCGGCGAGACGCGCGCGCTTTCCCCCGAGAGCAGATCGAGCAGGTAGATCTGGTAGAACGGATTCGCCTCGTCGCGCTCGCTCTGGAAGATCAGCAGATTGCCATCCGGGTGAAAGTAGCCCTCGCCGCTGCGCTTCCCCTCGAACGTAAGCTGCCGCGCATTGGAAATGAAGCGCGCCTCCTGCGCCGCATCATCGGCCTTGAGCTTCGCCTCCAGTGCGACTGACAGACCGAGAGACAAGAGGAGAAGAGGGAAGCGACGCATGGCGCGAAACGATGGCGGCGCCCCGCCCCGCACGCAAGCCATCCGCTCAGCCTCTCGACCGATCGCGGTATCGCGATGCCCGAGCTGTTGTGGCCGGTGACGGCCACGATCAAAGTCGGCGGCGAGCCGCGCTGCTCTTCTTTGCGCGGCCTACTTGCCCCAACGCTGGAGCAGCGTCTCCGCCATCACGGCGGGCGTGGGCGCGACGGCGATGCCAGCGGCTTTCAGCGCGGCGATCTTACCTTCGGCGGTGCCTTTTCCTCCGGAGACGATGGCGCCGGCGTGGCCCATGCGGCGGCCGGGAGGCGCGGTGGCGCCGGCGATGAAGGCGGCGATCGGTTTCTTGACGTGGTCCTTCGCCCACGCGGCGGCTTCCTCTTCTTTGTCGCCGCCGATTTCGCCGATCATGATGATGGCCTCGGTCTCCGGGTCGTCGTTGAACATTTTCAGGACATCGAGATGGCTCGTGCCATTCACCGGATCGCCACCGATGCCGACACAGGTCGATTGCCCGTAACCGCGGGTGGTGAGCTGCCAGACGGCTTCGTAGGTGAGCGTGCCGCTGCGGGAGACGACGCCGACGTTCCCTTTTTTGTGAATGTAGCCGGGCGCGATGCCGATGCGGCAGCCGCCGAAGCTCTTGTCGCCGGTGCCGGGCGTGACGACGCCCGGGCAGTTCGGGCCGATCAGCCGGGTTTTCGCGGCGCCGAGCATCGTCTTTACTTTGACCATGTCGTTGACGGGGATGCCCTCGGTAATGGCGACGGCGAGGTCGAGTTGCGCGTCGATGCACTCGAGGATGGCGTCGGCGGCAAAGGGCGGCGGGACGAAGATGCAGGAGACGGTGGCGCCGGTTTCGCGCGCGGCTTCCTCCACGGTGTCGAAGATGGGCACACGATGGCTCTCGTGCTCGAAGGTCTGTCCGCCCTTACCCGGCGTGACGCCGGCGACGAGCTGGGTGCCGTAGTCGAGCGACAGCCGCGCATGGCGCGAGCCGAAGTCGCCGGTGATGCCTTGGACGAGGATTTTGGTATCGGGCTGGACGAGGATGGCCATGGAGAAAAGGCGAAGAGCGAAGGGCGAAACGAGGAGTGCTAGTGGGCGTGGCGTTTGTGGATGAGGATCCGGTTGCCGTCGGGGTCGGCGATCATGCCGAAGCGGCAGACGGGCGTATCCATCGGCGCCATGGTGACGGTGACGCCTTTTGCTTCGAGATGCGCGAACGCGGCTTTGACGTCATCGACTTCGAAGGCCACGCACGGGCCGTCGGGCGAAGGTTTCCACATATCGCCATACGCGCCGAGGCCGAGCGTGGCGTTGCCGAGTTCATATTCGATCCACATGCCTTCGGAGAAATCCGGCGAAGGCGTGAGGCCGAGCACGCCTTCGTAAAAAGCGCGGGCGCGGGCGATGTCGGTGACCGGGATGCCGGTGAAGGCGAGTTCAGAGATTTTCATGGCGGCGAATCAGGCGGCTTGTTTGACGGCGGCGACGATCTTCTGCGCGGCGTCGGCGATGTCGTTGCCGGTGATCAGGGCGAGGCCGCTTTCCGCGAGCGTCTGCTTGCCGGTCTCGACGTTGTTGCCCTCGAGGCGGACGACGAGCGGGATGCCCAGCTTCGTCTCTTTCGCCGCGGCCACAATGCCGGTGGCGATGACGTTGCAGTCCATGATGCCGCCGAAAATATTGACGAGGATGCCTTCCACTTTCGGATCGCCGAGGATGATCTTGAACGCCGCCGTCACTTGTTCCTTCGAGGCGCCGCCGCCCACGTCGAGGAAGTTCGCGGGCTTGCCGCCGGCGTATTGGATGATGTCCATCGTGGCCATGGCGAGGCCCGCGCCGTTGACGAGGCAGGCGATGTTCCCGTCGAGGCCGATATAGTTCAGGTTGAAGACGGACGCGGCGACTTCGCGCGGGTCTTCCTCCGTCTTGTCGCGCATCGCCACGATCTCCGGCTGCCGATAGAGCGCGTTGTCGTCGAAGTTAAACTTCGCATCGAGCGCGACGAGGCGGCCATCGGGCGTAACGACCAGCGGATTCACTTCGATCTGCGAACAATCGCGGGCGAGGAAGAGCTTGAACATCGCGTTGAAGAGCTTGCTGGCCTGCGCGATGAGCGGACCGGTGAGGCCGAGCTTCTTCGCGAGCTTGCGCGTCTGGTAGCCTTGCAGGCCGAGCGTCGGGTGAATGGGTTCGCGAAAGATTTTCTCCGGCGCGTGTTCGGCCACGTGCTCGATGTCCATGCCGCCTTCGGTGCTGGCGATGACCACCGGCGCGCTGCTCGCGCGATCGAGCAGGATCGCAAAATACAGCTCGCGGGAAATGTCGAGCGCCTCGGCCACGAGCACCTTGCTCACCAGCTTGCCCTCGGGTCCGGTCTGATGCGTGACGAGCGTCTGTCCGAGCATCTTCTCCGCAACTTCGCGCGCCGCCTGCGGGCTCTCGACCAGATGCACGCCACCCTGGAAACCATTCATGAAAGTCCCCTTGCCGCGGCCACCGGCGTGGATCTGCGATTTGACGACGATCTTGGCGACCCCGAGCGCTTTCGCCGCCGCAAAAGCCTCATCGGGCGTCTCGGCCATTTGTCCTTTCGAGGTGGCAACTCCGAATTTTTCGAAGAGTTCGCGGGCCTGGTATTCGTGAATGTTCATTCGTAGGTGTGCAGCGGGAGGCGGAAGAAAGCAGCAGGTGCGCGCCCTTTGCGCAATGCGAAATCCCGGGGGAATCAAATGGATCGCGTGCGTCGGCGAGACGCGAAGATGAGATCCAATGCGCACCGGCACCTGTCGCGCCCCAAGAGCCGCCTTCCGTTTGGCCTACGCCTTTCGATTCGAGACCACGTATTCGTGGATCGAATTCACGGTCGCAAGGGCGAGCCGCGCCGTCTCCGAATTGGGCACGCTGACGCCGAATTTCTTCTCGAGCGAGACGACGAGCTCGAGCGCGTCGATCGAATCCAGCCCCAGACCGCCTTCGCCGAAGAGCGGGAGATCGTCGGCGATTTCCTCCTTCGGCACTTTGAGCATCAGATTCTCGACCATCATCTCCTTGATTTGGTCGCGCAGGTCGGGTTCGGACATTTTTTTGGGTCGGCGTATTTCGGTGCGAAGGTGTCTCCGTTCAAGACTTTTCGCCGGGCGGAGTCCGGTTGGACGCTAACACGGTTTCCGCTTCCGCCTTTAGCCCGTCGCCTTTAGCCCTTAGCCTTTCTTCCATGGCTCGCCAATACACGCTCCACCGCCACGCCGCTGCCGCCGGACCGCGCATTGATTTCGCGGCGGAGCTGAATGCGCAGCAGTGCGCGGCGGTGACCGCCGGGCCGGGCCCGGCGCTGGTCATCGCGGGAGCGGGCAGCGGCAAGACGCGCACGTTGACCTATCGCGTGGCCTTTCTCGTGGAAAATGGGGTGCCGCCATCGAACATCCTGCTGCTCACCTTCACCAACAAAGCTGCGCGCGAGATGCTCGATCGCGTCGCAAACCTTTTGGCCAACGACATCTCGGGGCTGTGGGGCGGGACGTTTCATTCGGTCGGAAATCGCCTCCTGCGCAAGCATCCCACCGAGGCCGGCTTCGCGCCGGGCTTCTCGATCATGGATCGCGAGGATCAGCAGGATCTGCTCGACGCGGTGATCGTGTCGCTGGGGGTGAATCCTAAGGAGAAGCTCTTTCCCAAGGGCGAGGTGCTCGCGGATGTGTTCAGCTACTCGATCAATACGGGGCGCTCGATCGAGCAGGTGCTGGTGGAGAAGCAGCCGCATTTCGTCGAATACAGCGAGCAGATCGCGGAGGCGCAGCGGAAGTATGAGGCGCGGAAGAAGCAGGCGAACTCGCTCGACTTTGACGACCTGCTCGAAAAGACGCTGAAGCTGCTGCAGGAAAATCCGGCGATCGCCGAGCACTACCAGCGGCAGTTCCAGTTCGTACTCGTGGATGAATATCAGGACACGAATCGCATCCAGGCCGACTTCATCGACATCCTCGCGAAGCATCACCAGAACGTGATGGTGGTGGGCGATGACGCGCAGTCGATCTACTCGTGGCGCGGCGCGAACTTCAAAAACATCCTCGACTTCCCGAAGCGCTATCCGGCGGCGCAGGTCTATAAGATCGAGACCAATTATCGCAGCGTACCGGACATCCTCGAGGTGGCGAATGCCGCCATCTCGGCCAACGTGAATCAATTTCGCAAGGAACTCGTCGCGGCCCGCCCCGCGGCGCCGGTGAAGCCGGGGCTGGTGCCGCTCACCGACTCGAATCAGCAAGCGCTCTTCGTCGCGCAGCGCATCCTCGATCTGCGCGAGGAAGGCATCGAGCTCAACGAGATCGCGGTGCTCTACCGCGCGCACTATCATTCGATGGAGGTGCAGATGGAGCTGACCCGCCACGGCGTGCCTTTTCAGATTACGAGCGGGCTGCGCTTCTTCGAGCAGGCGCACGTGAAGGACGTGGCGTCGTTCCTGAAGTTTGCGGTGAACCCTCGCGACGAGGTGGCCTTCAAGCGGATGACGCGGCTGCTGCCGGGCATCGGAGCTCGCTCGGCGGAGGGACTTTGGACGCAGGTGGAGGAAGCGTTCGCGCGCGGCGGTGATGTGAAGTTTCACGATCTCCTCATGCCGTTGAAAGTGCCGGCGAAGGCCGCGAGTGCCTGGAAACAACTCGCGCACACGCTGGAGGAACTGGCGCCGGCGGGGAAACCGAATCCGCCCGCGGAAATGATCGCGAGCGTGGTGGAGGCGATCTACGACGATTACGCGAAGGCGAAATTTCCCAACTACGACCAACGCCGGGAAGATCTGAACACGCTCGCCAACTTCGCGAAGCAATATGAGAGCGCGGGCGACTTCCTCGATCAGCTCGCGCTGCTCACCAGCCTCGACCACGAAGCCACGGCGGTGAGCGAGGACACCGATATGGTGACGCTCTCCAGCGTGCATCAGGCCAAAGGCCTGGAGTGGAAGATCGTGTTCGTGATCTGGATGACGGATGGAATGTTTCCGAGCAATCGCAGCCTCGACAGCGAGGAGTCGATCGAGGAGGAGCGCCGGCTTTTTTACGTCGCGGTGACGCGCGCGAAGGATGAGCTGTATCTCACCTACCCCAGCCTGCGGCTGAACGCGGGCTACGGCGAAATGCTCCAAAGGCCGTCGCGCTTTCTGAGCGAGTTGCCCAAGGAACTGCTCGAAGAGTGGCAGATCGGCGGATCGTTCTGACTTCGTCCTCGTCACCCTGACGTTGTATTTCCGCACGCGGAGCCGCGCCCACGAGTCGGTCACCTCTTGACTACGCCAGCGTTCGAAGGCCAAATGCGCGCTCGCTTCCGCGAACACCCTCCACCTTCCACACTCAAAAGAAACCACCTCCATGCCTCGCTTCGGACTCAATACCTTCCTCTACGCCAGTCCCTTCACCAACGACAGCGTGAAACTTTTCCCCAAGCTCAAAAAGTGGGGATTTGAAACCATCGAGATTCCCGTCGAGGCGCTCGAGCACATCGATCCCGCGAAGGTCAAAGCCGCCGCGGATAAAGCCGGGCTGAAGATCGGCAGCATCTGCGCCTGCATGGGACCGGGCCGTGATTTCCGGGGCTCCGCCGCCGATCAGAAGACCGCGACGGAATACGTGCGCGGCCTCATCGATCAAGCCGCCGCGCTCGGCTGCCCGTCGATAATCGGGCCGATCTACTCCGTCGTCGGCCTCATCGGGCCGCACGATGACGCGGAGAAGAAGCAGCAGTTCGACCTCGTGGTGAAGAACCTGAAGCCGCTCGCAAAATACGCCGAGCAGAAAGGCGTGACGCTTTGTATCGAACCGCTGAACCGCTTCGAAACCGACTTCCTCAACACCTGCGACCAGGGCCTGAAGCTGATCAAAGCCGTCGGCAGCAAGGCGGTGAAGCTGCACCTCGATACCTTCCACATGAACATCGAGGAAAAGAATCAGGCCGCCGCCATTCTCAAGGCCGGCAAGAACCTCGCGCACTTCCACGCCTGCGGCTGCGATCGCGGCACGCCCGGCGGCGATCACATCGACTGGAAGCCCATCGTCGCCGCGCTCAAGAAGATCGGCTACAAGGGCGACGTCGTCATCGAGTCCTTCACCACCGACGTGAAAGTGATCGCACGCGCCGCCGCCATCTGGCGGAAGATGGAACCCAAGCGCGACGACATCGCGGTGAAGGGGTTGGCCAACATGAAAAAGGCCTTCGGCAAAAAGTAACCTTCACCCATCACCCACACTCCACCGACCTGACGCTCCCATGAAACTACTCCCCTCCCTTCTCACGCTCCTCGCCACCGCCGCCCTCGCGCAGGCCGGCGAAAAGCAACTCTTCAACGGCAAAGATCTCAGCGGCTGGAAAGGCGTGGAGGGTTTTTGGAGCGTGCAAGATGGCGCGATCACCGGCCAGACCACGACCGAGCACATGGTCGCCGAGAATACCTTCCTCATCTGGCAGGACGGCGAAGTGGGCGACTTCGAACTCACCCTCAAATACAAGATCACGGACGTGGACGGGCAGTCCGAGAAGTTCGGCAACTCGGGGATCCAGTATCGCAGCCACGTCGTGAAGCCGGAGTATTCTGTCGTGAGTGGCTATCAGGCCGACTTTGAGACGACCAAGAAATACAGCGGCATTCTCTACGAGGAAAAAGGCCGCGGCATCCTCGCGGTGCGGGGGCAGAAGGTGAC
>JBAVML010000104.1:0-2437 GCA_049690035.1 Chthoniobacteraceae bacterium | reverse complement strand
GATTTGGCGGACCGCGGCCGCGCGGCCCTGAACAATCATACATTCGTTTGGAGCATTGTTAGGACGAAGTTTGCCGGCGGCATTTTGGCGGCGGGCGCGCGGTGGCAGTGAAGGGGCGATATTCAGCGGAAAAAAGGGTTGCCGCCTTCTAGGGCATGCGCCATATAGCGCTCCCGCTTTTCGAGCAAATTCCTGAGTAGCTCAGTGGTAGAGCAGGCGACTGTTAATCGCCCGGTCGTAGGTTCAAATCCTACCTCAGGAGCCATCTCCTGACTGGCCAGGTGCCTTCGATTTCCCACTGAGCCATGTTGGCGTGATGCATTTCTCCCTCGCGATCCCCTTCACGCGACGCCCGGTTCAACAAAGGCTTGCCACTGAATTCTCTGCAACATAGTCATCGTTCGCCTTGTTTCGCTCCGTCTCCAGGTTTCTCGTCCTCATCGCCGCCGTGCAGATCCTCGGCGGGCACTGGGCCGTGCTGCAAACGGTGGCGTGGACGAGCATGTTGATCGACAACGCGAAGACGGCGTCTCTCACGGAAGCGTTCGCCAAGACCTTCGACGGAACGAGTCCGTGTTCGCTCTGTAAGGCCGTCACCGCCGGTCGCAGCTCGGAGGAGAAGCAAGACTCCACGCAATTGGTCAAGTTCGAGGCGGTGCTCGCGCCGGCCGTGCAACTGCCGCCGCGTGAAGCGGCAGTCCATCATTTCTTTGCGACCGCGCAATTCGAGCGCGTGCTCGCTGTCGCTCCGCCGACTCCTCCTCCCAGGCTCTCGTAGGCTTCCCCAAAGAGGCGCCGGCGCCTGCTCTGCCGCGTTCACAGGATGAACGCGCCCTCTCCGCGGAGCCGCCGGCATCATCGCGGCCGTAGCTGATGGCCTTTCGCCATCGCCCCATCCGGCCGCAATCCCGTCCGCAAATGCGCGCACCGCTGCCTGGAACGCGCCACGCGGGCGGTCCCGAGAAATCGCCAGCCATCGACCTAGGAGGTCCCGTGCAAAATCGTTCTTCCGCATTCACCCTCATCGAACTGCTCGTTGTCATCGCCATCATCGCCACGCTCGCCGCGGTGCTGCTGCCGGTGATGGGGCGCGTCCAGGATGAAGCCCGCTCCAACAAGTGCCTGAGCCAGCTCCGCCAGCTCGGCATGGCGGCGCGCCTCTTCGCCAATGACCACGACATGTCTCTGCCCGTGACGGTGCACCAGCGCCGCGCGGGCGGAAAATCGTGGACGCTCTCGCTGCAGGAATACGCGGGCGGGAAGATCATCTTTCGTTGCCCGTGCGACGAGGACAAGGCGCGGCAGTTCACCTACGTGATCAATGACTTCCTCACGCCGAACCCGGCGGGAGCGGCGGACCTCGATTTCTCGAAAATTTCCCGGCTCGAAAGACCCGCGGAAACCTTCCTCTTTGCGGAAGCCTCCAAGGACTACGCCAACGCCGACCATTTCCACTTCGCGGACTATGGCGGGCAGATCATTCCGCCCGAGGTGTTCGCCGGTCAGGTCGCGGTGAAGAGACACGGCGGCAGCGCCCATTACGTCTTCGCCGATGCTCACGTGGAGACGCTGAGCTGGGAAAAAGCGCAGGAACGCCTGCGCACGCCGGGGAGTCGATTCGTCGATCCCACGGCGGAACTCGAAAACTGAAAACCAATTCCGAACTCACACCATGTTTCATCCTTCACTCAAATGGATCGCCGCCTCGGCGACGCTCCTCCTCGCGGTTTCATCCGCTCAAGCCGCGCATGTCTTTGCCGGCCTCCTCGATACGAACAGCTCCAGCACCTTCAACGCAGGTGACGCGCTGTCCTTTGTCAACAGCACCAGCGGCGCAGCCGTGACCGGGCCGAGCCTCGGCCTCCAGTCGATGTCGCAAGTCACCGTCGGCGACCAGGCCGGACTCTACATGACGAACGGCATCACCTTCACCGCGTTGCAACGCAGCGGCAATGTGTGGAACGGCACGGCCTATATCGCCGCCAAGGCGTTCGGCGCGTCGCCGGGCGCCTATCTGGAACTGCGCATCGACAGCGTTACCGGCCCGGCGGGCGCGCACTTCAGTTTCTGGGATGATGGCGCGACGACGCCCACCTTCACGATTGCCACGGGACTCACGGGAGGGACAAATGCCTTCCTGCTCACGAACGACGGCATCACCTACGGTGACCAGCCGCAATACGTCGGCGACGGCGTCACGCCCAGCCCGACGACGCCCAATGGCATCCCGCCCACCGATCCCTACGGGCACATCCACGGTCGCAGCGTGACCACAGATCAGGAAGGCACCTACACCGTGAGTTACGTCATTCACGATCGCAGAGGCATCCAGGCCGATAGCGCGCCGTTCGTCGTGACCTACGGCGCGGTGCCCGAGCCCACCACCGCCGCACTGCTCGGCGGCGCGGGGATGTGCTTCGCCCTCCTGCGCAGGCGG
>JBAVML010000103.1:0-1622 GCA_049690035.1 Chthoniobacteraceae bacterium | reverse complement strand
GCCGTGGCCAGCCCGCCGTCGCCGGTGTAGCCGGCGGTGCCGTTGCCAGCCACGGTACTGATGTTGCCTGTGGAAAGGACGATTTTGCGAATGCGCTGGTTCTGGTAATCGCCGATAAACAGGTTGCCGCTGCCGTCCACTGCGACACTGCGCGGGAAGTAGATTTCGGCGGCCGTGGCCGGTCCGTTGTCGCCCAGGAATCCGCCCGTTCCGTTTCCGGCCGCCGTGCTGATCACGCCGGTCGCGAGGACCACTTTGCGGATCCGCTGGTTGGAGGTGTCGGCGATATACAGGTTCCCGGAGGAATCCAGCGCCACGCCGTAGGGCGACGCCAGCCGGGCTGCGGTGGCCTGATTTCCGTCGCCGCTGAAACCGCTGGTACCCGTGCCCGCCACCGTGGAGATCAGGCCGCTGCTGCGATTGAGTTCACGGACGCGATGATCGTTGGTGTCGGCGATATAGACGTTGCCTGCGGCGTCGATGGCCATGCCGAACGGATTGTTGATGGAAGCCGTGGTCGCCGGGCTGCCGTCGCCCACGCCACCGCCGACCACGGTGGTGATATTGCCGGTCGACAGATTCACCTCGCGGATCCGCTGGTTGTTGTAGTCGGCGATGAACAGGTTGCCGTTGCCGTCCACCGCGATCGCGTAGGGGTTGTTCAATTGCGCCGCCGTCGCCCGTCCGCCGTCGCCGGAAAAGCCGGCGCTGCCGGTTCCGGCAATCGTGGAGATGTTTCCCGTGGCAAGCACGACCTTGCGGATCCGCGAGTTCGACGAGTCGGCGATATACAGGTTGCCGGCCGAATCGAGCGCCACGCCGCGAGGGCTGCTGATCATCGCCGACGTGGCCTGATTTCCATCGCCGCTGAATCCGGCAATTCCCGTGCCGGCAATCGTCGTGATCACGCCGGAGGGGCTCACCTTGCGGATGCGGTTGTCGCTGGTGTCGGCGATGTAGATATTGCCGCTGGCATCGACGACGGCGTCCTGGGGCACGTTCAAGATGGCCGATGTGGCCGCCCCGTTGTCGCCAAGCGTGCTGCCGGCCAGTGTGGCGATCGCCCCCGACGACAGGGTGACCTGGCGGACGCGGTTATTCTGCGAGTCGGCGATGAACAAGTGGCCGCTGGCATCGGTGGCCACGCCGAAGGGATTGTAGAGCTTCGCCGCGGTGGCTGGACCGCCATCGCCGCTGAAGCCCGAGACGCCGTTGCCGGCCACGGTGACGATGTTGCCGGTGGCGGCGTACACCTCGCGGACGCGGAAATTCAAGTAGTCGGCGATGTACAGATTGCCGGCGGAGTCCAACGCGACGCTGCGCGGATTGTAGAGCCTGGCCGACGTGGCCGCGTTGCCGTCGCCGTTATAGCCGGTCGACCCAGTGCCGGCGACCGTGCTGATATTGCCCAACGCAGTGACCTTGCGGACGCGGTTGTTCAACATATCGGCGATGTACACCGTTCCATTGCCGTCGACCGCCACGCTGGTGGGATTGTACACCGTGGCCGCCGTGGCCGCGTTGCCGTCGCCGTTGTAGCCGGTCGACCCAGTGCCGGCGAAAGTACTGATGTTGCCGGTAGCAAGGTTCAGCGCGCGGACGCGGTTGTTCAACTCGTCGGC
>JBAVML010000102.1:0-1609 GCA_049690035.1 Chthoniobacteraceae bacterium | reverse complement strand
AATAAACGCATTCTTGTCGCCGAGGATGAACCCGATGTCCTTTCGCTGATCTCCAGCAATCTCCAAAGCGCGGGCTTCAATGTCATCAAGGCCGAGAACGGCCTCGTGGCGCTCAATCAAGCCAAGGAAACACTGCCTTCGCTGATCGTGCTCGACCTGATGCTGCCCGAGCTTTCCGGGCTGGAGGTGTGCAAGCTCTTGAAGAAGGAGGCGCAGACGAGCCAGATTCCGATCATTATGCTCACGGCGAAAGCCGAGGAGGTCGATCGCATCGTGGGCCTGGAGCTCGGGGCGGACGACTATTTGACCAAGCCGTTCAGCCCGCGGGAACTCGTCCTGCGCGTCAAGTCGGTGATCCGCCGGGCCGCGGGGACGACTGAGCCGAATGAGTTTCTCACGCTCGGCGACATTCGCGTCGATCGCTCGCGCTACGAGGTGATGGTGAATGCGAAGCGGATCGATTTTACCGCTACGGAATTCAAGCTTCTGACCGTGCTGATGGAGCGTCGTGGCCGGGTGCAGAGCCGTGACACCCTGCTCAATGATGTCTGGGGCTACGAGAGCGTGATCGACACTCGGACGGTCGATACCCACATTCGCCGTTTGCGCGAGAAGCTTGGGAAAGCGGCGGATTGTATCGAGACGATTCGCGGGTTCGGCTATCGGGTGACCGAACCAGAGAAGTGAGGCGCGGATGAGCGGTTGGATTTTCGCATTTGTCGCGCTGGCTCTAGTCGGCGTTGGCTGGTGGTTCTCGGACCGGCGGAGGCAACGCGACTGGTCGAGGCTGGAGCAGGCACTCGATGAATTGGGTGAGGGCCGTCGCCCCGAGAGTTTTGTGTTTCTTTGCGGAGGCAAGTTCGCGCAACTCGCGGGGCGTCTCGAACGGCTTGCGGAACTGCAGGAGCGTCTCAAGCAGGAGATTTGCCGGGGCGAAAGTAATCTCCAGACCGTCTTGGCGAGCATGGAAGAGGGCGTCATGGTCGTCGATGCGCAGCACGTTTTGCGGCAGACGAATCCTTCCTTTCGAAAGTTTTTTGACCTGAAGAACGACCCGCGCGGACAGACCGTGCTTCGGGCTTTGCGCGAGACGGAGATGGAGGAATTGATCACCGCAGCGCTCACGACCAATGAGATGCAAGCCCGGGATGTGTCCTTCAACGGCACCAAGCCAGCCCGCCATTTCTCGGTGAACGCGGTGCCGATGCGTGACGACATGGGGCGCCCCGGGGTGGTCGCGATTTTTCGCGACGTGTCGCGGCTCAGGCAGCTCGAGGAAGTGCGGCGCGAGTTCGTGGCCAATGTGTCCCACGAATTGCGCACACCGCTCTCCATCTTCCACGGCTATGTGGAAAACCTGATCGATGACCCCGCCATGTCCGCGAAAGGGCAGCGCGAGATTTTTGATATCCTGCGCAAACATTCCCTGCGTCTCAATGCCCTGTTGGAAGACCTGCTGATTCTCGCCCGTCTCGAATCGCGGCATGATACGCTGAACGCCGAGCCAATCTCGGTCGCAGATTTTGTTGCCGGTGTCACCGGTGATTGGGCGAGCCGGCTCGGGAAAAAGGGCGTTCAGCTGGAGATCGCCATCCCCGCCGACCTGCCC
>JBAVML010000101.1:0-3274 GCA_049690035.1 Chthoniobacteraceae bacterium | reverse complement strand
GAGTAGATGTTCGCGGCGGTGAACGTGAGCGTCGCGGCGCCGGCTTTGTTGATGCCAGATGCGCCGGTGCTACTGACAATCCCGTCGAACTGCGCGTCGCTGTTCACGGTGAGCGTGCGATTCGCCGCGCCGAGTGCGGCATTCGCTGAGAACGTGAGTTTGCCGTTGTTCGAGCTGCTGCCGAGCGTGGCATTGCTGTTGAACGTCACCGCATTCAACACCGTGCGGGCAATGGTGCTGCTGGAGGAAAGGGCGGCCGTGCCGGCGACGGCATTGAAGATGAGGTCGCCCGTGCCGAGCGGACTGCTGACGATCGCGCCGACCGCTCCGACGGGATTCGCGCCGAGCCGAATCTCACCGCCGAAATCACCGCCCGTCGAACCTCCGATGAGGGTCGCGCCCGCATACGTGCTGTTGCCCGAGAGCGTCGTGATGCCGCGAAACTCAATGCCGTAGTTGCCGCCGCTCTGGCCGATGTTGCCGCCGAGCGCGCCGAAGTTTCCGCCGATGGTTGCATTACCCGTGAGCGTCACCGGGCCGGTGAGCGTGCCGGTCGTGGTACCGTCGAGCCGCAGTTGCCCATACATGTCGCCGGTCCATCCGCCGCTGAGTTCCGTGGTGCCCGAGTGCGCTGTATTGTAGAGGTGCAATTGCGAGCCCGGACGCACGCGGACGCGCGAGAATGTGTCATTCACGAAGCCCGTCGGCGTTCCGAAATTCACCTGCGCGACGTTGGTGCCGTCGCCGATTTCCACGGTGCCGGTGAACGTGGACACCGCGCCGCTCCAGGTCACGCGCCCGGTGGTGCCGGTGAATTTGATGAGACCGTTGCCCGCATACGCGAGGGCGTTCGTGCCGGTGTTGTCCGTGAGGTCGAGGGTGCCGCCCGTGTTCACCGTGACCGCGCCGAGGCCCAGCGCGCGCGGCGTGCCGCTGATTTGCACCGTGCCCGAGTTCACCCGCAGACCGCCGGTGAAGTTGTTCGTGCCCGTGAGCACAAGGGTGCCGGTGCCCGCCTTCGTGAGCGAGGTCGCATTTGCGCCGTTGTTGTTGATCGTCGAGCCGATGGTCAGCCCACCGCTGTTGTATTGATGCACGACGAGGTCGAACGCGCCGATGCCGCTGCTCCCGCCGACTAACGTGCCGCCCGAAATCGCGTATGCATCCGCGCCCGTCGCGAGCAGGCCGCCGCCATTGACGGTGAGCGTCGTCGCCGCGTTTTGCGTGAGCGATTCACCCGCGCTCGTGGCGATGACCTTCAGCGTATTCACAGCCTCCGTGCCCACGCCGCTGATGCTGCCGCTTTGCAGGTAATTTGTCGCGGTCGCCGTGCCCGCCGCCGCGAACACCGTGTAGCCCGAGTAAGCCGACAACGTGTAAGGCGCGACGCCCGAAGTGGTCGTAGCCCAGTCGTAGCCCGTGTCCGCCGTGCCATTCGCAAAGACGATGCGGCCGCCGTAAATGCCCGAGCCGTCCGCGAGCCCGTTCGTCGGCAAGGTCGTCGTGTTGATGTTCACGGCGCCCGTGTTCGCCGTCACCGCCTTCCCCACCACGAGGCTGCTCCCCGCCGCATAAGAAGTCAGCGTGCCCAGGCTGCCAAG
This sequence comes from Chthoniobacteraceae bacterium, assembly GCA_049690035.1. Taxonomy (GTDB): domain Bacteria; phylum Verrucomicrobiota; class Verrucomicrobiia; order Chthoniobacterales; family Chthoniobacteraceae; genus Chthoniobacter. The sequence continues at coordinate 1,673 of JBAVML010000101.1, read as the reverse complement.
ATTTACCGCCACGCCGCCGCCATTGTTTGGATCGATCAAGATACTGCCGCCGCCCGTGTTCACTACGGTGCCCGCAAACGACTGACTCGTGCTCGCCGCTCCCGACTGCGCTTTGATCGTGAGCGCACCGCCACCCAGGCTGAGCGTTGAGGAGCCATTGATGAGATTCGTCGGAGTGGCGAGATTCGCGAAATCCAGCGCCAGCGTCCCGCCAGTGATCGCGGTGGCGCCTGTGTAGGTATGCGCCACCGAGCCATCGAGGGTGAGCGTGCCCGCGCCCGCTTTGACCAAACCCGAGCTGCCGCCGATGACCGTCGCGGTCCCATTGCCAATCGTCGCCGTGATCCCCGCGCCCGTCGTGATCGTGTTCGCCGCGATTCCATTCAGAGTGAGCGTGCCTGCGCCCGAGAGGATGTAGCCGTTTGTGGCGAACGTCATATCATTCGCCGAAACACCACCAGGATCCAAGGTCACGGTGCCCGCGGTCCCGCCGAAGACCGCGTCGTTATCGGGTCCGGCCGCCGGCCACGCCACGTCTGTCGCCCCGTTCCACCAGTTGAGGGAATTGCTCGTATTCCAAGTCCCCGAGCCACCCTGCGCACCAGGGGTGACAGCGTCCGCCCCGTCCCAACTCAGAACGGCACCACGCGCAGGTTGCATGGCCTGCAAGGCAAGTAGAGCTGCGATGGATCCCGCAAGAATTCGGGTCGTCTTGCGGGCAGAGAGATCAGTGTTTTTCGGCATGGCGCTGAATTGCTTGAAATGGGGAGGTAGTGCGGCGCGATGCCCCGTGGTTCTGTTCGCGACGCATTGTTCCGGCGGCGAAGTTCCAAGTTTCAAGGGAGCGGCACGACCGTTTGACCGTAACGGTTTTGTTACCTGCTTGCCGGACCCGGTTGCTGCCACCCTCGAGCAATGCGTTCTAACTCGGCTCGCTCCGGAGAGCTGATAATTTCCCGCCGCTCAGCCAGCCACAATCTCGCCGGTCGCGAATCTGCGGTATGATATTGCGCGATTCAATTGCTCTCGCCGTCCTCCCACTCCTCCTGGCGTCATGTCGCGACGCGCCGACCACCAGGCCGATGAATACGCCTGCGCCCGGCCAGTCGGCCGCGCAGCAGGAAAGTGGCGCGGCAACGCCCGCAAAGAGCGGTACGGGCGGCACCTATCCGGCTCAGGATACGAAGACCTATCCGAAGACGGAGCCCGTCCACTGAGCGCGGCGCGCGACGCTGCGTCGTTGCTCGTGATCCGCATTCGGGCGCGCCATGATGCGTCCACTCACAGACTTCCGCTCGAACAAGAGGTATGATCACCATCCTGTTCATCGCCTTGATTTTCTTGGGTGCGGGTTTCGTCGTGATGACTTGGGCCATCTGGATCGCGCCGGAAGGCTTCGAAGACGCGGAAGGCTTCCACCGCCTCGGTCCTGCTCCCACGCCCGCGCGTCGCTGGCACCACGTCAGGCTGCATCATCGGCGGCGTCCGCACCGTTGGCCCCAGCACGCGGCTCACGCTCGTTGACTTAAGCGTTGAGTTCCGTTTGCTCGTGGAAGAGCTGACGGATCACTTCCTCGACCGGCGGCTCCTGCACGCTGATGTCGGTGACCTTGCAGGCGGTGAGCAGCGCGCGGCAGGTCTCGCTTACCGTGGCGCGCGGCACCTTGAGGCGC
>JBAVML010000100.1:0-16114 GCA_049690035.1 Chthoniobacteraceae bacterium | reverse complement strand
TCCGAGGGGGCTCCGGCGCGCGGCGGCCCGAAGGGTCGTCTGCTTTGAGATTTAGGCAAACGGAAGATTCGCTAATCAAGCGCGCGCCGCTGTCCGGGCGGAGCGCGGCGCGGCGCGGCGCACACATTCCTCCACCACCGCGACGTGCGCGCGCACACGCTGTTCGAGCGCAAACTCGCTCGGGGTCTCGATGGTGAGGGCGCGCCGGGCATGCTGCTCGTGCAGCCAGATTGCTTCAGGAAAACCAATTTGATCGAAGCGCGCGCGATTGAAGCGGCGGCGGATCAGGCCGGAAGCGGCGACGTGCCCGTCGATCTTTTTGCGCGGGTCGATGGCGATGTGCCGGCCGGCGACGGCGAGCAAATCTTCGCCCCAGAAAGGCAGCGCGCGTTTGATTTCATAGAGATAGAAGCCCTGGGCGTCGTAGTCTTCGTGCAGCATCACCGCGAGATCGAACCGATGCGGCGCCGCGACCCGCTTCAGCGCGGCGATGACGGGGTGATCGTCGGAGTGAAAGGCGCGGTTGAGGTCCAGACCCGTGGCGTCGAGACGGATGTTGTTGCGCAGGCCCCACGGGTTGAGACACGGAAAGAGCAACAGCGGCCAGTGCGCGAGACGGCGCGCATGTTTCTCTGCCCAGGTGATCAGCGCCTCGCTCGACGCGGGTTCGTCGCCGTGGATCGCCGCGGAGATGTAGATGCCGCCAGTTGCGGCGAGCGCGGGGGTCTTGAGGAAATAGAGCGCGTCGTCGCCGGCCTGCGCGAAACGCTGCAATCGGACTCCCGCGCTCCGCGCCACGGCGCGCCAGCGCTGGATGAGCGCGCCGTAGTGATGCGGGCGCATACGGTGGCGTTTAGAGTTCCTTGAGCAGCCGCTCGTGGATGCCGCCGAAGCCGCCGTTGCTGAGGATGACGATCACGTCGTGTTCGCGGACCAGCGGCGTGAGCCGCGCGATGATCGCATCCACGTCGGGCTCGTAGAACGCGGGCTTGCCCGTCGCCGCGAGGTCGGCGACCACCTGTTCGGGGTCGAGCCGCTGGTCGGGCGGAAGCTGCTCCATCCGCGCGACCTGCGCGAGGATGATACCGTCGGCTTCACCGAGTGCGGTGGGTAGTTCGTGTTGAAAGAAGGCGCGCCGCGTGGTGTTCGAGCGCGGCTCAAATAAGGCCCAGAGCCGCCGCTCGGGATACTGATGCCGCAGACCGCGGAGCGTCTCGCGGATCGCCGTGGGGTGATGTCCGAAGTCGTCGATCACCGTAATCCCGCGCACCGTGCCGCGCACTTCCTGCCGCCGCTTCACGCCGGTAAACTCCGCGACGGCCTTCGCGATCGCAGCCAGCGACACGCCGTAAAAATGCGCGGCGCTGATCGCCATCGCGGCATTGCGCACGTTGTATTCGCCGACGAGCGGGATGGTGAACTTCGTCTCGAGCAGCGTGAACTCCGAGCCTTCCGGCGAGTAACGCACGTCGCGGATGTGCCGCGCGGCGTTTGGTGAAAAGCCCACTTCGACGAGCTGCGCCCGGCAGTCCCTGGCCACGTCGATGCAGTTTGCGTCATCACCATTCACCAGCACCATGCCCGCGCTCGGCACGATATTGAGCAGACGCTTAAAGCTCAGCTTGATCGCGTCGAGATCGTCGAAGATGTCCGCGTGGTCGAACTCGATGTTGTTCACGACGACCAGCTCAGGCAGATAGTGGACGAACTTCGAACGCTTGTCGAAAAACGCGGTGTCGTACTCGTCGCCTTCGATCACGAAATACTTCGAGTCGTGGAGGCTGGCGCCCTGGCCGAGGTTCGTGGCGATGCCGCCGATCATGTAGGCGGGATCGAGACCCGCGCTTTTCAAAATCCACGTGAGCAGCGCGGTCGTCGTCGTCTTCCCATGCGTGCCGGTGACGACGAGGTTGTGCCGCCCGCGCAGGAAAAACTGCTTCAGCGTCTCCGGCAGCGAGAGGTAATAGAGCTTCCGGTTCAGCACCGCCTCGATCTCCGGATTGCCGCGCGAGATGGCGTTGCCGACCACGATCAGGTCCGCATCCGGCGGGATATTCTCCGCGCGATAACCCTCGCTGAGTTTGATCCCTTTGCTCTCGAGGAACGTGGACATCGGCGGATATACGCCCGCGTCGGAACCGGTGACGGTATAACCTTGCGCCCGCATCCCCGCCGCCACCGCGCCCATCGCAGTGCCGCAGATGCCGATGAAATGAATGTGGCGAAAGGACTGGCTCATGGTGTGAAAAAGAGCGCGCAGGCTAGCGATCGTGGACGGGCCGCGCAATGGTGAGTTCCCGCGACGGCGGCGAATCGGTGGAGAAAGACATTGTTTGACCAACCCCAGGGCAAGTAGGCTTGAGCCGAGATTAACCCCCAAATTTCCCGCCACCCATGAACCACTCCTTTCGCTCCGCCATCACCATGCTCGTTCTCGCGAGCTTCGCGCTCACCACCGCTGCCCAGGCGGACGACAAGGCCAAGAAGATGTGGCAATACCAGCAACAGCAGCAGCAGGCGGCGCAGCAGTGGAAGCTGGAACAAACCCAGAGGAATCAGCAGCAGCAGCAGCAACAGGATCTGCAGCGGCGGCGGGCGGTGGCGGCGGCCGGGACTCCCTGGGGCGTGAACCAAAAAGGACGCGGTCACTTCACGTTTAACACGCAGCTTCCGGACAAGCTCAATTTCGCCTCCGTGACGCTGAACAACTTTTACAGCATCAACGGGAATGTGAATGGCAGCGGGTCCGCCGTGGTAACGCTGAATGGCAGCTACGGCTACGCGATGCGCGGGACCTGGACGCTTCAGGGAAACCTCACCGTCGGGCTTTCGCTCACGCCCGCGAGCAATGCGGCGCGCGGCGACCGCATCAGCGGCAACCTCACAATGCGGCCGCCGAATGGCACCTCGATCTCCAGCATCACGCTCACCGGCGTGATGGGCGGGAATCCCTTCACTGCGAGCTTCGCCGGGCAGTAGGTCACGCGTCGGCGGCGGAGAAGTTTGGGAGCGGCAACCCGCCCGCTTACTTCATCCGGTCGAAGCTCTTCTTGAGGATCTGCCAGTCGGCGAGGCCTTCCACCTTCGCGCGGTGATCGGCGATGATCTTCGCTTCGTTCGCGTTCTTCGTCGGACGCTGCGCCTGGTAGAAGATGCCGAACATCCCGGGCCAGTCCGCGCCCGCAAGTTTGTAGGCCGCGCCTTCATCCGTCACGTCGTGGTCGGCGGGGATTTCGGGAAAAGCACCGCCCTTACGCGGATTGGCGGCATCGAAGGCCCCGGGGTAAAACTCGATGCATTCACTGAGGCACTCGATGTAGCTGAAGCCGTCGTGATCCATCGCCGCCTCCATCATCTTGAGCAGGTGCGGCACATTGGTCGCCGTGCTGCGCGCGACGAACGTGGCGCCCGCCGCGATCGCCTGCTTGAGCGGATTGATCGGGCGATCGGTCGAGCCCCAGACATCGGTCTTCGATTTGAAGCCCAGCGGGGAGGTCGGCGAAGTCTGTTTCTTCGTCAGGCCATAGACGAAGTTATCCATGACCACGTAGGTCATCTTGATGTTCTTGCGCGCCGTGTGGTTGAAGTGATTGCCGCCGATCGAAAACGCGTCGCCATCACCGCCGAAGACAAAGACGTGCAAGTCCGGCCGGGACAGCGATACGCCGCTGGCAAACGCGAGCGCACGGCCGTGGATGAAGTGCGCGCCATGCGCTTGCACGAAATAGGGGAAGCGCGACGAGCAGCCGATCCCGGCCACCGTGCAGATCTTCTCGTGCCAGACTTTCCGCTTCTCGATGAGCTTGTAGTAAAGCGCGAGCACGCTGAAGTCGCCGCACCCCGGACACCATGTGGGATGATCGGCGGCGGTTTCCTTTTTGGTCAGCCCTTTGCGCTCCGTATCGGGAAGCTCGGGGACGGGATCGAGGCTCGGCGTGGTGCGAGCGAGAGATTCGGTGGGGAAGGTGAGGAGGCTCATGGGAAGAGTGCCGTTACTTGGTGAGGTTGAGCGTGCGCTGAAGGATTTCTTTCACCTTCCAGGTCAGGCCATCCGTCTTGGTCACGCTGCGGATGCGCGGATCGGTATAGCGCGCGCGGAGGATGGCGGCGAGCTGGCCGTAGCCGTAGAGACCTTCGTCGTTGAGCTCGACGACGACGACATGGGTGAAGCCGCTGAAGATTTTCTCGAGGCCGTTCGGCAGCGGGTTGAGATACTTGAGGTGCATGCCGCTGATTGCTTCGCCCTGCTGGCGCGCCTGCTTCACGGCTTCCTCGATCGGTCCCTTGCTGGAGCCCCAGCCGACGAGCAGCACGTGGCCTTCCGGTGCGCCGAAGAGCTCCGGTGCCGGCAGTTCCTCGGCGAGCTTCTTGAGCTTGTTGCGGCGCTTCGCGTTCATCTGCATGTGCAGCTTGCCGGAGCCGGTCGGGTGGCCGAGTTCGTCGTGTTCGAGGCCGGTCACGACGGGATATTTGCCGCTCGCGATCCGTGTGCCCGGCGCGAGGTGGCGGGTGATGCCGTCGGTCGCCGCGAGATCGTAGGGCTTGTGATCGGCCACCGGCGAGAAGTCGGGCGAGATGTCCTGGCAGAGCTTTTCCAAATCCGGGTAGGGGAACGCTTCGATCCGCGTGGCGATGCCCTGGTCGGTGAGAACGATGACCGGCGTGGAAAACTTGCGCGCGATATTTACCGCCTCGATCGCGGTGTGAAAGCAATCCTCCACGCTCGACGGCGCGAGCACCACGCGCGGCGAATCGCCGTGGCCGCCGAAGATCGCGATGTTCAAGTCGCTCTGCTCGACATTGGTCGGCATGCCCGTGCTCGGGCCGCCGCGCTGCACGTCGATGATCACCACCGGCATCTCCGCCATCGAGGCCCAGCCGAGCGCTTCGGTTTTCAGCGAGATCCCAGGCCCGCTCGATCCGGTCACCGCGACTCGTCCCGCATACCCGCCGCCGATCGCCATCGAGATCGCCGCGATTTCATCCTCCGTCTGCACGAACGTGCCGCCGTACTTCGGCAACTCGCGGCGGAGCAATTCCATGATGTCGCTCCACGGCGTGATCGGGTAGCCCGCGCCGAAGCGCACGCCCGCCGCGATGATACCGAAGGCCAGCGCTTCATTCCCACTCATCACCACCTGCTGCTGACCGGACAACGCCGCGTGCTCAAATTGAAACGTCTGCCACAGCCCCTGAATCTGGTGGCCGTGGCCTGAGTTGAAGCACGCGAGCGCATTCTCCACGATCGTCGGATCCTTCCCGCCGAAGCGCTCCTCGATCAGCTTGGTCAGCTTCGGCACATTGAGATCGAACATCCGCGCGATCAGCCCGAGCGAGTAAATATTCTTCCCCTTGTCGCGCCCGGTGCCGCCGATCGCCTCGACGGTGAGCGACGAAATGGGCACGCCAACGTGATGATATGAACCGAGCAACTCTTCGTTCGGTTTCACGTTATCGGAGTCGTAAAGCACGATGCCGCCGCGCTTCAGCGAGCTGATGTGGTTCGCGTAGCTGTGATCGTAAAAGCAAAGCAGCACGTCCGCTTCATCGCCGGCGCTGAGCACTTCGCCGGAGCCGATGCGGACCTGAAAGATCGATGGCCCGCCCGAGATGGTGGACGGAATCGTCATGAAAGTCATGACTTCCTGCTCGCTGCGGCCGGCGAGACGGGCGAGGAAGCCGCCGATGGCCTGAATTCCATCCTGGGAATTGCCCGCGATGCGGATGACGGCTTCGGAGATTTTGGAAACGCGCGAACCGCTGTCGAGCGCGGTTCCGACTGCGGAATCACTCATGGGATGAACTTGGACGGGAGGTGTGGTTGGAATGCCGCCGAACCTGATGGGAGCATGGATCCGGGGGTGGAATGTTGACGGGGGACGCTAACAGCGCCGCCCTCAGCGTCAAGCCGGGCGATCTCTGCTTCTTAGTGATCGCGTGTGGAAACGAGGTTCGCGGCTGCCGAGTTCGGCGTCCCGGTCAGAATCCCCGACACAGAGGCGGCCATCGCCAGCCCACTCAGGTCAGCAATCCGGCGAGTTCGTCGAGGGTGACGAGCTTTTCCTCGCGCGTGGCGAGCGTCTTCAATTTCACCTGCGGCCATTCGTCACCGAGGAGCACGGCGCGCGTGGCGCCGAGTTGTTCCGCGATTTGGAATTGTTTGCCGACCTTGGCCGCGGTGAGCGGAAAATCGACGCGTTGACCGGCTTCGCGCAGGCGCTGGACGAGCGCGAGCGCGTTCGGTCGGCGTTCCTCCTTTGCGATGATGACGTAGATGTCGCAGGCGTGCTCGCGTTTCAGCCACGCGTCGCGTTGCGCGGCGGCGGCGGGGATGCCGTCGATGAGATTGGCGAGCACGACATCGCCCATGCCGAAGCCGAGTGCGGGTAGATCGACTTTGCCGTCGCTCATCAGACTGAGGAGCTTGTCGTAACGGCCGCCGCCGGCGAGGGCGCGTTCGTTTTTGCTGCGGTCGAAGACCTCGAAGACGACGCCGGTGTAGTAAGCCAGCCCGCGGACGATCGCGTAGTCGATCTCGACAAAAGCGCCGAGGCCGCGGGCGCGCAGGTCGTCGAGGATCGGCGCGAGTTCGGCGGTCGCCGTCTTGCTGCGCATGAAATCGAGCACGGCCTGCGCGGTGAGGCCAAACTTGCTCAGCAGCGCGTCGGTTTTTTCCGGCGGCGTGCGTTCGGCTTTGTCCACGATCTGGAAGAATTCGTACTCGTCCTCGGGCTTCCCGCCGGCGTTGGCGAAGAACTGCTGCCACGCGGTGCGGCTGCTCAGGCGCACGACGAAATCCGCTTCGGTCAGCGCGAAGGCGCGCAGCGTGTCGATGAGCACGGCGACCATCTCCGCATCGGCGGCGGGTGAGGGCTCGCCGATGATGTCGCAGTTGAGCTGGTAGAACTCGCGCAACCGGCCGCGCTGTTGCTTTTCGTAGCGAAAAAATTGCGGCACGCAGAACCACTTGAGCGGCTTTTTGAAATCACGCTCGCGCGCCGCGACCATGCGCGCGAGCGTCGGCGTCATTTCCGGGCGCATGGCCACATGGCGTTCGCCTTTGTCCACGAAATCGAAGAGCTGCCCGACGAGTTCGCCGCCTGATTTTTTCTCGTAGAGCGCCATGGGCTCGAGCACCGGGCCGTCGTATTCGACGAAGCCGTAGCGCCGCGCCACTTCCCGCCATTGGGTGAGGATGTAGTTCCGCCGCGCGCAGTCTTCGGGAAAGAAATCGCGGAAGCCGGGAAGGGTTTGCATGAGCGGGCGCGAACGGTAGCGGTGGTGGCGAATATTTGGAAACAGGATTCGCAGGATTAGCGGGATTTGAGGATTCGCTTTCCGCGATGCGAAGGAGGCGTGTGACCGGTAAATCCTGAAATCCTTTCAATCCGCAAAATCCTGTCTTCCATACCGCCGTGCTTGCCTCGCTCAAACTCCGCCACTTCCGCTGCTTCGCCGCGCGCGAGGTGGAGTTTGCGCCGGGGCTCAATCTCATCGTGGGGCCGAACGCGCAGGGAAAAACATCGCTGCTGGAAGCCGCGTGCGTGCTGCTGCGGTTGCAGTCGCCGCGGGTGACGCGGCTGTGGTTCGCGATCCAGCACGAGCGGCGCGGGTTTGTGGTAGATGGATATTTTGGGCCGCGACACTTGCAGTTCTATTTCAGTCGCGAGCGGAAGAAACTCGCGCTCGATGACGTGGAGCAGAAGACGGCGCGCGAGTATCTCGATGTCGGGCGGGTAGTGTGGTTTTCCAATGCGGACATCGACATCGTGCGAGGCTCGGGTGAGGGACGGCGTCGCTTTCTCGATTTCGTGGCGGCACAGCGCGATGGCACGTATCGCAAGGCACTCCGCGACTACGAGCGGGCGTTGCGTTCGCGGAATCTTTTGCTCAAAGCGCCCTCGCCGCGCTGGCGCGAAATCGCGGCTTTCGACGAGCCGCTGCTCGCCGCAGGTCAGCGCGTGACGGCGGCGCGGCGTTCGCTGCTCGCCGAGCTTCAGCCGGAGGCGAATGCGGCGCACGGGGCGATCAGCGGCGGGCGCGAGATGCTGCGCCTCGAATACTTCCCTGGCGCGGGCGACGACTTCGCCGCCGCGCTCGCGGCGGCGCAACAGGAGGATGCGCGGCTGCGCCAGACGAGCGTCGGGCCGCACCGCGATGACGTGCTTTTCCACCTCAATGAAGCCTCCAGCGATTTCGCTTCGGAAGGCCAGCAGCGCACGCTGGTGCTGGCGCTGAAGCTTGGCGCGGCGCGTTTGCTCGAGCGGCATTTCGACGCGCCGCCGGTGTTGCTGCTCGACGATATTTTCGGCGAGCTCGATCCCACCCGGCGCAATGCGCTGCTCGCGGCGCTACCGCTCACCGCGCAAAAGCTGATCACCACGACGCATCTCGACTGGATGCCCGAGGGCGGCGAGACCAGGGTGCTGCGGTTTGGGGAAGGCGGGGCGCCGTAGCCGGTCAGCCAGCGTGGCCGAGCGCGGCTTGCATCAGCCGCTCGGGCGTCGCCGCGGCGCGGCTGAATTCCCCGGTGATCCGACCTTCATGCAGCATGAGGATGCGATCGCTCATCCCGATGAGTTCGGGCAGTTCGCTGGAGACGAGCACGACGGCTTTTCCGGCATCGGTGAGCTGGTTGATGATCTCGTAGATTTCGAGTTTCGCGCCGACGTCGATGCCGCGGGTGGGTTCATCGAGGAAGATGACCTGCGGCTCGGTCATGAGCGCTTTGCCGAGCACGACTTTCTGCTGGTTGCCGCCGGAGAGTTTGCCAACGGATGTCTCCTGACCTGGTGCTTTCACGCGCAGCGAGCGGAAGAATTCGTCGTTCTTCCGGAACTCGCGGCTGCGGTCGATCAGCCCGGCGCGGGTGAGCCGGAGAAGCGAGGAGAGCGAAAGGTTGAAGCCGATGGATTCATCGAGGACGAGTCCGTAGCGCCGCCGATCTTCGCTCACCAGCACGAGCCCGCGCTGGAGAACTTCCGCGGGTGTGAGCGGCGGAAGAACGCGCCCCGAGAGTTCGACACTACCCGTACGGCGTTCACCCCACGCGCCGAAGAGGTGCATGAGCAATTCGGTGCGGCCCGCGCCCATGAGGCCGCCGAGGCCGAGGACTTCGCCGGCGGCGATGGAGAAGGAAATGTCGTGGAGGCGCAGGCGGTTGGTGCGCGGGTCGGCGACGGTGAGGCCGGTGACCTGCATGGCTGCGGAGCCCGTGGGAGCGGCTTTGATGTCGCGCTGGCGGCGCGGAAAGAGGTCGGTGATCTCCCGGCCGACCATCGCGCGGATCACGTCGGCGTGATCGGTCTCTCGCACGGATTTTGTCCAAATGGTCGCGCCGTCACGCAGCACGGTGACGCGGTCGGCGAGGGCGAAGACTTCGTCGAGCTTGTGCGAGATGTAGATGCACGCGATGCCGCGGCTGCGCAGATCGCGCAGGATCGTGAGGAGGATTTGCACCTCGTGTTCAGCGAGTGCGGCGGTGGGTTCGTCGAGGATGAGAATGCGCGAGTTCTTGCGCAACGCCTTGACGATCTCGACGAGCTGCTTTTGTCCCACGCCGAGGCTCGCGCACGAGGCGAGGGGATCGATGGTGACGCCGAAACGTTCGAGCAACTCACGCGCTTCCCGCCGCACGCGCGGCCAGTCGATGAGCCCGCCGCGGGTCGGTTCGGCGCCGAGGAAAATGTTTTCCGCAACGCTGAGCTGCTCCACGAGCGCGAGTTCCTGGTAAATGACGGCGAGTCCTGCGCGTTCGGCGTCGGCGATCGTACGGAATTGCGCGGGCTGGTCGTCCACGATTAGTTCGCCCTCGTAGCTGCCGTGCGGGTGCAGGCCGCTGAGCAGCTTGATCAGCGTCGATTTGCCCGCGCCATTTTCGCCGCAGAGCGCGTGGATTTCTCCCCGAAGGAGATCGAACGACACGTCGCGCAGGGCGGTGACCCCGGGGAATTTTTTAGTGATCCCTCGGGCGGAAAGGATGGGGCCGTCGCTCAACATGACCGCAGATTTCTAAGGCGAAACTCCCCGGTAAACTTCCTCGCGTTGGCGAAAGCCGTCTTTGATCACCGTATCGTCGATGTTTTCCTTCGTCACCGCGACGACGTCGAGGAGCACGCTCGGGACGGCGGCTTTGCCGTTGTCGAGTTCGGCGCGTGCGACGATCGGCTGGCGGCGGGCAAGCTTCACCGCGAGTTCGGCGGCTTTGTTCGCGAGCCGCGAGAGCGGTTTGTAGATGGTCATGAATTGCGTGCCGGCGACGATGCGCTGGCAGGCGGCGAGGTCGGCGTCCTGGCCGGTGACGAGGACCTTGCCGGCGAGTCCTTCCTCGGTCAGCGCTTGGATGGCGCCACCTGCGGTGCCGTCGTTCGAGGCGAGGATCGCGTCAATACCATGTCCAGCCTTTGTGATTGCGGCGTTGGCGATCTTCTTCGCATTCTCGGGCCGCCAATCCTGCGCCCAGTCTTCATGCAGAACCTCGATTCCCCCCGATTTGATCAACGGCCCGAGCACGTTGTCCTGCCCCTGCTTGAAAAGCAGCGCGTTGTTGTCGGTCTTCGAGCCGTAGATGCGGACAATTTTTTTAGTGGGACCGCTGCCGAGTCGCTCGACGAGGGTGCGCGCCTGGAGTTCGCCAACCTTTACGTTGTCGAAGGTAAGATAAAGATCGAGATCGCTGCCGGTGATCAGGCGGTCGTAGGCGAGCACCGGGACGCCGGCTTGATGGGCCAGTTCGACGGCCTTGGCGCAGGCGGCGCCGTCGTGCGGGATGATGACGAGCACGTCGATCCCCTGGGTGAGCAGTCCCTCGACGTCCTTGATCTGCCGGGTGTCGTCACTGTTCGCAGACTGGACGAATACTTCCGCACCGAGCGCTCGCGCCCGAGCGAGGAACATATCGCGATCCCCCTGCCAGCGCTCTTCCTTCAAGGTGTCCATCGAGAGCCCGATCCGGGGCTGCGCCCGGCGCTCCGACGGGGAAGCGGAACCGTTGCGCCGCGCGAGGACGAGGCCGGTGACGAGGCTCAGGAAGCACGAGAGCAAGACGAGGGAGACGCGCAGTTTCATGGAGGGGAAGCTTGGTTCGGCAACGACGCTCCTCAAAAACGCCGTCGCTTCCCGGTTTGTCGAGGAAACTCTGCCTTGGGTTGGCTCGAAAGCGCGAGGAAGAGCCGACCGATCGAGGGGGCGGCACCGAAGCATGTTCAAGTCGCCGCCGTCCTGATTTTACGAAGAAACCTAAAACTGATAAATTTTGTTTGAATGGCCGGCCAAAAGGCGCGATCTACTCCCAAGCAACGACGAGACAAGGCCTCACTAGTGGAGTAGATTCCAACCTAAAATGAACCCCCGGCGACCACACCCCGCTCCACGGCGCCGCGTTGTCACGAACCCGGCTCCCCCTCCCAAACCCCATTCGAGTGGTCGTTGCCATTGATCGATTGAGTTTCGCTTACTAGAATTTCCATCCCCACCCCCACTCCATTATGCGCACGCCTCGCGAATCCAAGCCCCGCCCTCTGAGTGTTTCTCTCGCCCGCTTTTCGTCGGCGATCGCCGTGTGCGCCACGATGCTGGCTGCAGCCCGTGGCGCTACATTCAGTTGGGACAGCGACGCCCTGGGCACAAATAACGCCGCTTCGGGCGCCGGTCTTGGCGGGAGCGGTATTTGGGACACGAGCGCTCCTGCGAAGTGGTGGAGCGGCGGGAATACGGACGTGCTCTGGAACAACGCCGGCAACGACACCGCAGTGTTTGATGGCTTGGCCGGCACCGTGAATCTGGGCGCGCCGGTCACGGTGCAAAATCTCGTTTTCCGGACGCCGGGCTACGTGCTGACGGGCTCGGTCGCGAACTCGCTGACTCTCGCTCCCAAGGCGATCATCAACCTGAATTCCCGCGACGGGAGCGCGGCCGACACCACGCTCAGCGCCAGACTGGTCGGCGACGGACCGACCGGCATCACCCTCAACGGCAATGGCGGCACGCTGATGTTGAATTACGCCGGGACGCACGGCGTGACCGGTCCACTGACCATACGCAGCGGGACGCTGCAGGTGAATGGCGCGGTCTCGACTCTCGATGCGGGGACGGGCGTGACTTTCAAAGGCAGCGGCACCTTCTCGCTCGACAATGTCGGGGCGACCGGAACGACAAGCTATTCCCTGGGCGCCCTGACGAACACGGGTGGAGATGGCGTGGTGCACCTCGAGCGAACTGAAACGCAAAATGTGCAGCTCAGTTTCGCCTCGCTGGGGGCGCGTTCGCCGGGTGCGACCGGGGTTTTCGAGGCGAATGGAAACACCGCGAACCTCAGCACCAACGCGCAGATCAGTGTCGCGGGCGTGACTGCGAATTCGTTTATGACGGGATATTTTGCGCGGTCCGAAGGCGGTTTCGGGAGGTTTGCGTGGAACGACGCCGCGGGTTTCGTCCGCGAGTTGATTTATCAAGGCGATCCCGGGACGCAGACTTCGGGTGCGACGACCTCAGTCCTGCAAAACGCGAACAATCATTGGCAGCTGACTGGCACGCTCAGTGGACAGACGACCGCTGCGATTCTCTCGCTCGCGCTCAGCGGCGCTCCGAATCTCTTCCTCGCCAACAACGCGCTCCTCACCGTCACCAACGCGGGTGACGCCGGCTCGATCCTTAAAACTGGGGGCGGCAGTTCCACGATCAGCCTGGCCAGCGGAACCGGCGGCGTCACGGCCGGCAGCGCTCGCGAGTTGATCATTCGCACCGACGCTGCGAACGACACGCTGACGATCTCGGCGCCCATTACGGGAACGACCGGGGCGGTGACCAAAAGCGGCGCCGGCACGCTGATCCTCAGTGGGACGAACGCCTTCACCGGAACGACGTATGTAAATGGCGGCAAGCTCTCGATCCGCGGCTCGGCGGCCGCGGGCGCGGCGGGCTCCACGGAAGTCTCGCTGGCGGGTGGGACGTACGAGCTGCTCGGCTACGGAGCGAACAACAATACCGCCGAAACGATCACTACGGGAAAGAACGTGACCCTCACGGGTTCGGCCATCCTCACGGCGGGGAGGATCAATCCGACCACCGATGCAGCCACCAACAAGACGCTCGCTTTCGGCAATCTGAACATCGGAAACCAGATCCTGACGGCGGATCCCGCGGTTTATGCGGCGGGCGCCAACCCGCCCTTTGCGGGCGTTTACGCGCTTTCATTTACAGGCACCACCACCTTTACCGATGCCCTGAGGCCGACGTTCAATGTCACCGGAACGCAGGCTTCCGGCGCGACCCCGGCGCTCACCCTTGCGGGTCTGGTGATTCAGGAACCGACGCTCCCTGGGGGCGTGACGGTGGGTCTGATCAAGCGCGGCACCGGGACGCTCGCACTCGGGAATGCGGGCAACACGTTTGGCGGTGCCGGCGCGGTGGTCGAGTTGCAGGGCGGCGTGCTTTCGATCGCGGCGGACGGTGCGCTAGGCGACGCGGCCAACTCCCTCCTGCTCAACGCCAGCGAGACCACCGACGGGCTGTTGATCACCGACAACATCGTGTCGTCGCGCGACGTTGCTCTGGGGCAGGTCATCAATAACATCGAGGTCGCAGCGACCAAGACGCTCACGCTCAATGGGCTCGTGACGAGCAACATCGCGGCGGGGCTGGCCAAGCGCGGGACGGGAACGCTGGTGCTGAGCAATACGAGCAACACCTTCGGCGGCTCCGGCGGAGTCATCGATATCCAAGGCGGCACGCTCCAGACCTCCACGTCGGGAGCCTTGGGCAGCGTCGGCAACACCGTGCAACTTAACGGGGGCATCTTTGGCGTCCCGGTTTCCGCTGCTTCATTTACGGCCGCGCAGAATTTCAATGTCGCCCTGTCGTCGGGCACAATCGACCTCGCATCTCCAAACACGCTGACCATCTCCGGCCGCATCTCCAGCTCCAGCTCTGTGGCCAATCTGACCAAGACCGGTCCGGGCAGTCTCACGCTCACCAATGCGGGGAACACCTTCGGCGGCTTGGGCAGCACTCTTGATATTCAGGGTGGCGGCACGCTCACCGTGACCTCGGGCGGCGCGCTGGGCGATCCGGGCAATGCGGTGAAACTGAGCGGCAACTTCGTGGGCAACGGCACCTCCACGGCCAGTCAGAGTTTCATCCTCGCCCAAGCCTCCAATGCGAACTTCGACGTTCCCGGGTCGAACGTCTTCACCATCGCCGGCGTGGCCTCCAATGTGGCGGCCGTGGACTTCACCAAGACCGGTTCCGGGACCCTGAACTTGACCGGCGTCAATACCTTTGGCGGGTCGAAGCTCATCGATATTACGGGCGGCTTTCTGGGTGCGGCGTCGGATAGCTCGCTGGGGCAGACGACCAACACACTCAGGCTCAATGGCGGCGGCTTCCGTGCGCTGGGCACTTTCTCCACGGGATCACGCCCGGTGGTGCTCGCGGGGGCTTCGAATGAGATCGCCGTGGCGCAAGGCAACGCGCTGACCATCGGCTCCGCGTTTGGCGTTGCGCCCTTGGCGAATGCCCTCGTCAAGAGCGACCTCGGAACGCTCGTTCTCACCGTGGCCCAGCCGACCTGGACGGGAGGCATTACCATCAACGCCGGTGCGATTCGCGTTTCCGGATCGGCGGCGAATGCCCTCGGTGCCACCAGCACAGGCACTGTAATCGGTGGCATTGGCGGGCTCGAATTGACGGCCAGTGCTTCGGTCGCGGAGCCGTTGACCATCAACACTCCCGGCGACAATACGACGATGTCCGGATCGGGTTTCGGTGGCGTGCTCCGCGCCATCGGAACGGGGACGACGAGCGCCTATACCGGCGCCATCACGGTGAATGCCGCGCAAACCGACAACACCTTCCGCAGCATCGTGATCGGCGCCGATGCCGGCACCACTTTCACCCTGTCCTCGGCCAGTAGCATCGGGTTTAACAACGGAGTGGGCGGCACGGGCCGCGTGGCAAACCTGATTCTGGCGGGTGACAGCGTGAATGCCAACACGCTGGCCAGCGCCGTCACCAAGACCACTGGCGCGGTCAATCTGGTCAAGACCGGCGCGGGGAACTGGGTGCTCGCACCGACCGCGGTGCCGCAGGTGGACGGAATTACGGTCCGCAGTGGAACCCTCCAAAGCAACGCGAACGCAACGGGAGTTCTGCCGTCCACGACGACACTGACCTTCACCGGCAGCAGCACTTTCCTGCATAACAACGTGGGTTCATTTGCGACACTCAACCGATCGCTCGGAGCGCTCACATTTTCCGCGGGTGACGGGACGGTGCAAAACGAGCGTGCCTCCAACTTTACTTCGACGCTGACGTTTGCCAGTCCCTTGACTCGCCAGACGGGGGCGACCGGGCGCTTCTGGGTCAATAACAACGGCGCAGCGTTTGCGACGAGCGCAAAGATCACACTTACGGGCGCGACGGCGAACACCTTCCTGGGGGCGGGCTACTTCGCGCAGGCGAATGCGACGACCACGGGCTTCGCTTGGTACGACACAGGCAGTTTTGTTCGGACCCTCAATTACGCGACGGACAACGGCGCCACGATTGCGTCAGGAAACCTGACCGCTTCGAAACATAACCAGACGACGGGCTCTGGAGCGATCGGTCTGGCCGCCTCGACCGACGTGCTTTCTCTCAACATCGCCGGGACCAACACTCTGACCGTCGGCGCGGGCCAGGTCCTCACGATCAACGCCGGTGGCAACTCCGGCGGATTGCTGAAGACCGGCGGTGCGGGGTCGATCGGGGGCGCCGGAATGCTGACGGCGGGCGGCGCTGGGAATGAATTGGTCGTGCGCACGGACCTGCTCGCGGACGCCCTGACGATCTCGATCCCGATCACCAACACCGGGGCGCTGACCAAGAGCGGACTGGGTACTTTGACGTTGAGCGGAACGCAGTCGTGGACCGGCGGCACTTTTGTCAATGGTGGCGGGCTCATTCTCCAAGGGGTGAGCGCGCTCGGCGGGGGGACGGCGCTGAGCCTGAGCGGCGGCACTTTCAGCCTTCAGGCGGATGGCGACTTGCGCGGTTCCATGGAAAACATCGATACGTCGAAGAACGTGACCGTGGATGGTGCGAACAGCGGAATCACGGTCGGCAAGCTGACTGCGGC